>CALMBD010000226.1 GCA_937861115.1 uncultured Bacteroidota bacterium
TCCGGGTTTATCTGCCAGGCTTCAGACAAATAACTGAGGGCTTTTTCAGGGTTGCGGTTGTCGGCAGCATAGTAATCACCGCCATACCGGAGGGCGTATGCCAGGCCGAGTTTTGCCTTGGCGTCGGTGGGATTGAGCCTAACGGCGCCGCGATAGGAAGCAACAGACTGGTCAAACTTCTGCAAATAAAACACACAGGCGCCATGCGCCAGCAGGGCATCAAAGTAGGTAGGGTGCAATTCAATCGCTTTATGCAGCTGCGCTTCGGCTTCCTCAAGCAGGGTCTGCCGCGCGGCATTGTCGGAAGTGGCCAGGGCCTTGACCAGAAGGACGGTCCCGAGGCCGTTGCGCAACTTTGCGCTGTTGGCAGAAACCTCCATATCTGTTTTATACAGCCGTTCTTCATTGGCCCATGCCTTGTTCCGGTTGAATGTAGTTGCAGCCAGTACCAATGCTGCCAGGGCAACCAGAATAGCGGTCTGACCAAATTTTTGCCCGAATCGGTCTGCCAAACCCGCCAGCCCGACGCCAATAGACAGGCAAAAACCAACCGACGGCATAAACAGAAAACGTTCGGCCATAAACACGCCTACCGGAGCGATAATATTGACCACGATGCCCAGCGTCAGTACATAGAAAAGAATGCCGAACGCGGCGGTGTTTTTCCGGCGTAGCCCGGCGACGGCAAACCCCAGCATCAGCAGATACAGGATTATGCCGGCAATTACCCCAGGTCGGACAAACGACTGCGGTTCAATGGTAAACGGGAAATAATCGTGCGTGAGCGGCCAGGGCCAAACCAGCAGGCGGAGGTATTCGAACAGGGTATAAAGGATGGTCGCAGCCTTTTCTTCTGTGCTGAAGGGCGCCCATACGCCATTCAGCGCCTTCAAAAACGGGTCGTTTAGCGGGTCGTTTACCGTTTGTCCGCTAAAATGCCAATCCAGCGCCACGCCACGCAGAAGGGTATATGCCGCAAATGACAGGGCCATCGGCCAGGCTGCCGCCAAACTTTTTCCCGGGGAAACATCCCGGAAAAACCACAATACAAGCGGCGCAACGAGCAGCAGCGGCACGGCATTCTCCTTGCCCAGGCAGGCTGCAAGGAAAAGGAGCGCAGTGGCGGCGGCCCATTTGAGGCTGCGACCGTCAAAGGCCCGTAAAAGTGCGTAAAGCGTTCCAATACCCGCGAGCAAGGCCAGTTGCTCATCACAACTTTTTACATTGGCGACTACCTCGGTGTGGACGGGATGGACTACAAATAACAGCGATGCAGCCCATACGGCGAACATCCTGCCGTGTGCCTCCGGCGTAGGCTTCAGGGCTTTCAGCAAAAAAAGGTAAAGCATGAGGCCGTTCGCCGCAAACAGCAACACGGAGAACAGGTGAAATACCGTGCTGCTATTGCCAAAAAACTGGAACAGCAATGCGAAAAACGCCAGTGACAGCGGCCGGAAGCGCCCGCCCGGAAGCGTGTTCTCTGCGTTTTTTTCCGCCAGGTATCCGGAAAATGACTCTGTCGTCAGGATTTGAGGAATGCCGCTCAGCCCCTGCTGCACCCACTTGTTTTCCGTAACGACCATCCGGTCGTCGAGCACAAAATCGTGACCCAGTGTATTGGCATACAGCAGAAAAGCCAGGGCGAACAAAAGGAGACCCTGTATCCGGGTGTTGTATAGGAATTGCATGGGACGAAAATACCCACAAACAATCAAATTACACGTCAAAACTCACCACCAATCTTTTCGTTTTGGGGTGCGACTGGCAGGTTAGTACATATCCGGCAGCCACTTCGTCGGGCTCGAGTCCGTAGTTGACATCCATGTCTACCTCGCCTTCCAGTATTTTTGCTTTGCAGGTACTGCATACGCCCCCTTTGCAGGAAAATGGCAGGTCAGCGCCGGCACGCATCGCGGCGTCGAGCAGCGTGCTGCCGTCGGAAGGCAGGTTAAAATCGAACTGCATACCGTCCTGAATTACCGAAATGGAAGCATCGAAGGTGTCGCGGGCAGCCGGTTTGATGCCCGAGCCGGCGGGCCTTTTGGCGCCCGATGTTGTAAATAATTCAAAATGAATACGCCGGGGCTCGACACCAACCTCCTCCAGCGCTTTCTTAATGTCAAAAGTCATCTCTTCGGGCCCGCAAATAAAATACGCATCCACGTCTGCGGCCCGGAAAAGCAGCCGGCAATAGGCGCGGCACTTTTCGCCATCCATACGCCCCTGAAGCAACTCGCTGCCCAGCGATTCACGGCTCAAAACATGATGTACGGCCAGGCGGTCGGGGTAGCGGTTTTTCAGTTCTTCCAGTTGTTCGCGAAAGATGATGTGATCAAACCCCCGGTTGCCGTAAAAAAGCAGGAAACGGCTGCCCGGTTCTACTTCCAAAGTCGTTTTCAGAATCGACATAACGGGTGTGATCCCGCTGCCGGCTGCAAAGGCGACATAAAGATTTTTATTGGAAGGGGCCAGTTCGACGTAAAAATGTCCCTGAGGCGCCATAGCCTCCAGCGTATCGCCTACCCGGAGCCGGGTATTGGCATACGTACTGAATGCACCGCCTTCCACCTGCTTGACGGCAACCCGCAAGTCGTTTTCATGGGTGCCTGTGCAAATAGAATAGGAGCGCCGGAGTTCCTCCCCGTCAATGACCGTGCGGAGATTCAGGTGCTGCCCCTGTTTGAACCGGAACGTTTCGCGAAGGTCGTCCGGCACTTCAAATGCCAGCGATACCGTGTCGGCTGTTTCGCGGCGAATATCGCGTATGCGGAGCGGGTAGTATTTGGTAGACATTGGTCGGTGGCGGATGGTGGGTGGTGGATGTCCCGGTGTTTCGATCGCGGCTGTGGTCGCGTCGGCTGTGGTGGTGGTTGGTTTGCCGGCCATCGTGTCGGCGTCTGCGGCGCCGTCCGTGGAGGTGAAGCACACCGCGCCGTCGGAACGGATGGCCGGCGAGGACAGGATCGCCGCTCCCGTCTTGAAAGCCCACCGCTTCTTTCCGACCGGGTCCAGCGCGTAAAGTTGACCGTCGTTCGAGCCAATGTAGATCGTGCCGTCCGGCGCGATGGCGGGCGAAGAAAACACCGCGCCCCCAGTCTCGAAGCTCCACCG
>CALMBD010000227.1 GCA_937861115.1 uncultured Bacteroidota bacterium
GGAATGGTATTCCGGCGCTTCGTACCCCGGAATGGTATTCCGGGATACAATACGCTATTCCGGCCTTCGTAACCCGGAATGGTATTCCGGGATATAATACGCCATGTCGGCACGCGGAATACCATTCCGCGATACAATATGCCATGTCGGCCTTCGTACCCCGGAATGGTATTCCGGGATACAATATGTCATGCCGGCACGCGGAATACCATTCCGGGATACATTTTTCGGCTTCCCCTTCGGCGTACGATAATCATGCATCACCACACCCCCACCTCGTCTGCAAAGATCCAGCAGGGATTGCCGTTGCAGGTATGCCATGCCGGACAGGTTTTGATGTTCACGGCAGTGACGCGCACCGCACGCACCGGCTGCGGGTCGAAGCGGGCTTCCACCAGCCGCACACGCTTCCCTCCTTCGGCTCTGATGACAATATTTTCCTCCAGCACCTGCTGAAAATGTTGACCGTCAGGGGAGATTTCAAACACTACTTTCTCAGGAAAAAAGACCCAGGACTGCTGATCCTGCAGAAAGGAAACCTGTATCGTTGAAACCGGCTCAGTTCCCCCAACCGTTGCTGTGGCCTGAAGGTCGACGCCCTGGAACCCCAGCCAATTGTAGCGGTAATCGGTTTCGCCGATGCGCCTGTTGATGAGTTCGTTCGGATCGCCTTTGGCATAGGTAGCCGAGGCCGGGGTTGTCAGGCTTACGCTCGTCGTTCGCGATGCCGCCGCCCGGCGCATGTTGTCCACAAATGCGAGATAATCAAGCCGGTACTGGTCGGGAGTGTAGCCGCCTTCGTGCAGGTTTCGGATGCCGGCGCGCGCGCAACCATCGGTGAAAGCGCGCAGGTTTCTGTCGAGTTGCGCCGTTGGCCATTTCAGCATGGTAGCCAATTGGGTGCTGTCCGTTTTGCTGCGCTCCATGCGGGCAAACAATACCGGTGTATAGGCGCCCATCATTCGGTTGATGAATACCGAATCGTCGCGATGGGTACGGAGCAGTTGTCCCAGCTCCCGGTTCATGATGTCCAGGCCTGCGCTGTCGAGAAAAGGTTCGTTTTGCGGAATATTGTAAATCGTCAGTTGCCTGTCGCCCTTGAGCACGGCTTCGGTCAGCCGGTGGATGTAGGCCCAGATAGCCGGCCGCGCGGAACCATAGTACCCGTCGCCGAAATCCGTCAGGATCGAGTCCATGTTTGCCTGCGGGTTCCACATCAGTTTGGCCAGCAGGTAGGCCCGCATATCGGAGAACTCGGAGCAGTCGCGCCCGGACCCCTGTTCGAATACCATGTTTACCCCGTTTTGCCGGAAGAATTGCAGGTTGGGTTGCAGCGTATGCCAGTTTGGGAAGGGGCTGACGTAGCTGCGGAACTGCACCACGTAATCCCAGATCATGAGATGGCTGGTGAGTGCCGACCACGCGCGTACGTCGCGGGCAAAATCGGTACAACCGTCTTCAATACTTTGTCCCCGGTTGCATTCGATGCTGCAGAGGCACACGCTGACGTTTTTGGCAGGCTTGATGCCCTTTGGCGCCTGGCGTGTGTATTGGTAGGCGAGTGTGGAGAGCGTTTTATCGGGAAATGAAGCGGCGATCTTGTTGACAAACGCGAGCAGGGTGCCTGCCGGACTGCCGTAGCGTGCATCAGCCGCCGCGCAGCGCGGGCATTTGCAGTAGTCGAAGTTGTCGTTCTGGCTCACTGACCAGTACTTCGCATCCGGTTTTTCCCTGATCTTTTCCCGCAAGGCATCGGTTACGATCTGCCGGACGGTGTCGTTGGACAGGCACAACTGGCCGGGCGAGCGCTGGGCGCCGTTCCAGGCAAAATATTCGGGGTGTTCCGCAAAGTATCGTTCCGCCGGGCAGAGGTGCTGGAAAGTATGGACGAACAGGCCCCAATCGGCATCCTTGTTGCGGCGTGTTTTCAGTTTGTGCCAGCGTGCCCAGCCTTCATCGAAAGCAGGTTCGTAGTGCAGTTCGCGGTAGGGGAAGGCAGGAATTTCTGTTGCGGGTGGGTATGCGGGCAGTTGGAGGTTTTTGATATCCGGAATAAACGAATCGCGCGGGCTGTATTTGCGGCAGCCGAGCAGTTCGAGCAGGGTATAGACGCCGTATTCCGCACCCATGTCGCCGCCGCCGGCAATGAGGAAAGCGCCGTTTTTGCCTTCCAGGAAAAAGGCGTCATCGGGCAGGGCAGGCGGTTGCTGAAAACCGAACTGTTGAAGTGCCGGATGTTTGCCCAGCAAAACGGGCGCATAGCCATCCGGCACTTTTTCGGCTGATTGAAGCGGCACGGGCTGACCGGTTATTTGTTGCAGGTACGACCGGAGCACGTTGGCGGCGCGGGTCTCCGGTTCGGAGGCGCCGGGGCGCAGGGCGATGGAAACGGGTTTTTGGGCATGTATGGCCAGGGTAGACAGGCAGCACAGCAGGAAAAAGACAAGGGTTCGCATGGCGCAAAAATAACGTTGGTCGGGGAAGTGCCGTCATTGAGCCTGAAATGAAACACAAATGCCCTCATTTGCGTTATTTCCCTTAATTTTAACCCCCCGGATTGTGGTTTCCCAAACTTTTTAAACACATGAGAAGCAGCCTGTTGTACCCCATCGCGTTTTTTGCCGCCTTTTTCTGCCTGAATGTCAGTGCCTTGAAGGCGCAGAACCTGAACCTGGCAAACCAGTATTACCAGAACGGCGAATACGAAAAAGCCGCCGCACTGTTCGCGCAACTCCTCGAACGCGACAACGACAGCGAACTGTTCTTCAGTCGCTACGTCGATTGCCTGCTCAACCTCGAACAATACGACGAGTGTGAGAAGGTGATCAAGAAGCAATTGAAAAAAACGCCGGAGAATGTCACCCTTTACGTCACCTACGGCGGTCTTTTCGACCGGCAGGAAAAAACGGATGAAGCGAAAGCCCAATACCAGCGCGCGATTGAAAAAATGGCGCCCGACTACGTGTCGGTCAACCGGCTCGCCTCGCTGTTTATGAGTAGCGGGAAATATGACTTTGCGACGCAGACCTATGAAAAGGGCGCCAAACTGATGAAAGACCCCAACCGGTTTGCCTTCAACCTCGGCGAATTGTACCGGCGCAAGGGCGAGCCTGCCAAAATGATTGAATACTACCTGAGCGCGCTCATCGCCGATCCGGGCAAGATATACACGATCCAGACCTTGCTGGCCCGCTACCTGGCGCCTTCCGATTTTACGGAACTGCAAACCCAACTTTATTCCCGCATCCAGGCGGACGAAAACCCCGACCTGGTGGAATTACTGGCCTGGTCGTTCGTGCAGCGCAAGGACTTCAAGAGCGCACTGCGCCAGTACAAGGCGCTCGACAAACGCCTCAGTGAAGACGGACAACGCATTTTTAACCTGGCCAACGACGCGGCCGACGCCAGGGACTACGATACCGCCATTTCCGGCTACGACTATATCGTGGCCGAAAAAGGCCAGCTCAACCAGTATTTCTTCGATTCCAAACGAGAAGCGATGGAGTGCCGGCGCAAAAAGATCACGGAGGGGTTTGCCTATACCCAGGACGACCTGAAAACACTGGAAGCGGAATACGAGGGTTTTCTCAACCAGTTTGGACGGGGAAAACAAACCTCGTCTATCGTGCTGCAACTGGCCAACCTCGAAGCGCTGTACATCAACAACCTGCCCAGGGCCATATCGCTGCTGGAAGACCTGAAAGCATCGCCCGGCCTCGACCGCAATACGCTGGCGCGCACCAAGATCAACCTCGCCGATTATTACCTGATGCACGGCGACATCTGGGAAAGCACCTTGCTGTACAGTCAGGTGGATAAGGAATTTAAAGAAGAACAACTCGGCCAGGAGGCGCGTTTTAAAAATGCCCGCCTGTCGTACTACAACGGCGACTTCCAGTGGTCGCAGGCGCAATTCAATGTGCTGAAGGCTTCCACCTCCAAATTGATTGCCAATGATGCGCTCGATCTGTCGGTGTTCATTATGGACAACCTCAACCTCGACACCACGGAAGCCGCCATTTCGCTCTACTCCGCCGCCGAACTGCTGGTATTCCAGAACCGCTTCGATGAGGCTTTCCTGAAGCTGGACACCCTGCGGAATAATTTCCCTGAACACTCGCTGCAAGACGACATCCTGTACCTCGAAGCGCAGGTGTATGAAAAGCGACGCGATTACGAAAAGGCTGCGGCGCTGTACCAGCAAGTAGCCGAGAAATACCCGGATGACATCCGTGCCGACAATGCCCTGTATGCCCTGGGGCAGATATATGAAAATCAACTCAACGACCCGGAAAAGGCAAAAACGCTGTACGAAAAGATATTTATCGACTATTCGGGCAGCGTTTTCGCAGTGGAAGCGCGCAAACGGTTCAGGATTCTGAGAGGGGATAAGGTTCAGTGAACGGCGCGAAAGGGTAGAAATGCTCATAGTACTTGTGTTGCCACTAGGTGCAGGCGTACAGCACAATCGTACTCCCCCAGTTTAAACCCTCCGTCATGCGTTTCGATTTTCAAACAGGCGCCCCGATCTGTATTTCACTACAGCAACCCTCAAGGTCTGGAAATACCTGCTGAAACCTGATCGGTGAATTTTTCCAAATGTGCCGGTTTTTCCGAAATTTGCACCTCCGGAACAATATTGCTTCCGGACTTTTCAGCCTCTATTTTTGTAACCCGTTTTCGCGTCAGCAAAAGATTCATGTCCGATATTTTCGAAAAAGCGCAGCAAACCCTTTCCGATCTCGCCGGGGAAGCGCCCGCAAACCCCGAAGCGCTCGAAACCTTCCGCATCCATTATTTGGGAACCAAAGGCCTGATCAAAAGCCTGATGGAGGAGATGCGCAATGTGCCCAACGAGCGCAAACGCGACTACGGCCAACTGATGAACACCCTCAAGCAGCAGGCTGAAGAAAAATACCAAAACCTTAAATCGGACTTTGAATCGAAGGCCGACAGCGCTGCGGGCCTGACGCTCGACCTCACGGCGCCCGGCGAGCCGCTCCCGCTGGGTTCCCGCCACCCCGTCGCCGTGACCCTGAACCGCATCGTGGATATATTTACCCGCATGGGTTTCAGCGTTGCCGACGGCCCCGAGATCGAAGACGACTGGCACAATTTCACATCGATGAATACGCCTGAAGACCACCCTGCCCGCGATATGCAGGACACGTTCTACGTCGTCGATGCACCCGGCATGCTCCTGCGCACGCACACCTCGCCCGTGCAGGCGCGCGTGATGCAGCAGCGCAAGCCGCCCATCCGCATCATCGCCCCGGGGCGTGTGTACCGCAACGAAACCATCTCCACGCGCTCTCATGCACAGTTCCACCAGGTAGAAGGCCTTTATGTCGATGAGGGCGTTTCCTTTGCCGACCTGAAACAGACCCTGCTGTATTTTGCGCAGGAAATGTTCGGCGCCACAAAGATCCGCCTGCGACCCTCCTTCTTTCCCTTTACGGAACCGTCTGCCGAAATGGACATCTGGCTCGGCACCGACACCGAGAAGAACTACCGCCTCACCAAGGGCACCGGCTGGCTTGAAATACTCGGCTGCGGCATGGTCGACCCGCAGGTGCTCGAAAACTGCGGCATCGACTCGAAAAAATACAGCGGCTTTGCCTTCGGCATGGGCATCGAGCGCCAGGCCCTGCGCCTGTACGAGATCGGTGATATCCGGTTGCTGTTCGAAAACGACGTGCGTTTCCTGCGGCAGTTTACCGCTGCCATATGATGCTTTGATGTATGGATGGGTGTCGATATGGTCATCGTCGAATGTTTTTGATGTCAGCCGTTGTAATTACGCCACGCTAAATCGGCCGGACAGCAACACACTGTCCGGCCAATTTTCGTTGCCCACATGATTTTCGCCGAGTTTCGCCGGATTCTCCTCGAAATTATCGAGTATTGCAGGGTCCACATGCCCCACATTTGACCTGCAAACTTTCACCATACTTCTATGCCCCGCCTGAGGGCGCGGCATCCGGAAGTCAACAACAACAACTATGTTTCTCGCTATTCTTGGTTTGCTGATTCTCGCAGCAACCTCTACCATTGCAAAAGCCAATCCCAATATGTCGTCTATTGGAAAAACAGGCCGTATCCTGGCGATCGGGCTTGTTGCTATCGGCCTGTCGACTGCGTGTTTCGTCCAGATACAACCGGGTCAGGTGGGCGTTCAAACCCTGTTCGGTAAAATACAATCCGGCATTCTGACCGAAGGCCTGAACGTTGTCAACCCACTCGTTGAGGTGCAGCATTACGACGTAAAAACGCAGAACTACACCATGTCGGGCATACGCGACGAGGGCGATAAATCGGGCGACGACGCCATCCGGGTGCTTACGGGCGACGGTCTTGAAGTCGTCATCGACCTCTCCGTACTGTACCACATTATTCCCGACCGGGCGCCGGAAATTCTGCGCACGATCGGCAGCAGCATCACCGACAAGATCATCCGGCCCGTATCGCGCACCAAGATTCGTGACAATGCCGTGTTCTACGATGCCGTGGCCCTGTACTCCAGCAAACGCGACGAGTTCCAGCAGAAGATTTTTACGACGATTGAAAAAGAATTCCAGACGCGCGGCATCGTGCTCGAAGCGATCCTGATCCGGAATATCACGCTGCCCGAATCCGTGCGCCAAACCATCGAATCGAAGATCAACGCCGAGCAGGAAGCACAGAAGATGAAATTCGTGCTCGATAAAGAACGCCAGGAGGCCGACCGCAAACGCGTCGAAGCGCAGGGTATCGCCGATTATCAGCGGATTATTACCCTTTCGCTTACCGACAAATTGCTCCAGTACGAACAGATCAAGGCGCAAAAGGAACTCGCGCTTTCATCCAATTCCAAAGTTGTCATCATGGGAGGCGGGAAAGGCGCGCCGATCCTGATCGGGCAGTAAACACACAATGCAACAATGCATCTCTCCGCTGTCATCATTACCTATAATGAAGAACGAAACATCGGCCGCTGCCTCGACTCGCTGGTCGGGGTGGCGGACGATGTCGTGGTGATCGATTCCTTTTCCAGCGACAAAACAGAGGAGATTTGCCGCGCGAAAGGCGCGCGCTTTATCCGGCATGCCTTTGAAGGGCATATCGAACAAAAGAACCGGGCGCTTGCCGAGGCGCTGCACCCTTTTGTGCTTTCGCTCGATGCTGACGAGGCCCTGAGCGAAACGCTGCGCCGCTCGATTTTAGAGGCGAAGGAGAGCGGGCGGCACGATGCGTACTCCATGAACCGGCTTACCAATTACTGCGGCCAATGGATACATCACAGCGGCTGGTATCCCGACCGAAAATTGCGCATGTTTGACCGGAATAAAGGCCGCTGGGGCGGCACCAATCCACACGACAGGGTCGAAATGCAACAAGGCAGCACGGAAGCACACCTCGAAGGCAACCTGTTGCACTTTAGTTATTACAGCGTGGTAGAACACCTGGAACGCGCCAGCCGCTACGCCGAAATTGCGGCCAAAGCCATGTACGCGAAGGGCAAGCGCGCTACCTGGCTGAATGTCGTGTTCAACCCGGCGCTGAAATTTTTCCGAAATTATATTGTGAAAGCAGGCTTCCTCGACGGACGTGCCGGCTGGACAATCTGCCGAATTGCCGCATTGGAGACGTATTGGAAATACCGAAACCTGCTTCGCCTGCGTTCTTAGGCCGCACGCATATCCTCCCGCAGACTTTGTTGAATTATGGTTCGAATATTTTTACTGGCGCTGCTTACGTCGCTTGCCGCCTGTCAGACTACCCAACCCGCGCCCCGGAAAAAGGCAAGCGCTCCCGCCCCGGTGAAAAAAACCATGCCCGCACCGGCCACAACCGGCACCGCAACGGTTGAATGGCTCGACAGCGAACGATTGATGCCGGTATTAGAAAGGGCCCAGCAGGAGAAGAAGCCGGTGTTTGTGGAATTCTACGCTTCCTGGTGCGCGCCCTGTAAAGTGATGGAGGAAGATGTGTTCACCCAGATCGAAACCTTTCGGTACCTGAACGGGCATTTTCTGAATTTCCGCACCGATTTTGACACGCAATCGGGCAAAACCATCGCTTCGATCTATGAAGTAACCTCCCTGCCGACGGTGCTGTTCCTCGATCCGCAGGGCGTGGTGCTGGAGCGGCATACCGGCATCGCCAACCCTTCGCTGCTGCGCTCGATGGGCGATTCGGCGCTGGGGAAGATGAAATAGCGGTGATTGGTTTCCCGCAGATTTGCGCAGAAATAAGGAGGTGGTTTAAACTTATTGCCCTGATGGTGGCTGGTTTTTCGCACAGATTTTACGCAGAAACTATTCGCAGATTTTACACAGAATGCTGC
>CALMBD010000228.1 GCA_937861115.1 uncultured Bacteroidota bacterium
TGATTTTCAGACAGGATTACATGAGACATCCCGAATTAATTTCAGACAAGACCTCTCCGAGGTCTTTTAGGCTCAAAAATTCGGGATGTCTCATGTAATCCTGTCTAAAAACTCTATTTCTGCCAAAATGTGCTTAAGGTTAGATCAATTGGTCTGCCGGACCACTTTCCGGACAGCCATTTCTCCTTTATCTGTTTGAATTTCAATAAAATACAATCCTGCATTCAGCTGCTTCAGAGAGATGGTCTGCTGCCCGGCGCCATCCTTTACCTGGCCTGAAATCACGACCTGACCGTTCGGGTTAATTATCCGGTAGTACCAGTCTGTTGAAATCTCCTGTAGCCTGACGGTTATCTGATCAGCAGCCGGATTGGGGAAAATATCCGCCTGCAATGTGCCGGATTCCGGCGTATGGGTGTTCACCGGGGTGGTCAGTTTTAGCAGTTGCAAGCCATTTTGCATGTCACCTGCGATGATGGTACCCGATGGAAGCCAGGGATAATTGCCCCAGTTGCCGTAATAGCGGTTGTATTGTGTATTCTCCGGGTGTGTGTCGTAATGGGCAACCAGAACAGGCTGGGTAGGTATGGTAATGTCGTATACCAGCAATCCATCTTCGTATTGGGAATCGAACAACAGGTGATCCTTGATATAGACGTTGTGCGGGATAGGCTTGATCTGACTGCCGGTAAGGAATGAATCGAGGAATGCGCCTGCTACTTCCAGGCCGTTGGTGCCCATCTGCTGAAGATCGATAATACGGATGGGTTGCCCGTCAGGAATTTCTTCCGTGTAATAGGCATGGGTGCCTTCGGGGTTCAGCCAGCTGTTGTGGTTATAACCGCCGGTGGCTATCTGCCCCAGGGTATCGGGGTGCAGGGGATCGGTAAAATCGAAGACATAAAATCCGTCAAATCCGGAGGAGGCGTAAATGGTATCGTTGCGAACGTAGGAATCGTGGATATAACCGCCTGCCAGGACAGTATTGGCCAGCAGCACGGGCTGGTCGGGATCCTGGCTTACATCAAGTACCAGGAGGCCCTCATGTGCCGTATTGGTGCCGTTCAGGTAAATACGGCCTGAAACGGTATCGAGTGTAATCGTATGGGCGCTGGAAAAGAACTCATTGCTCCAGTAGGTACGGACAACAGTATCGGGGGCATTGGTCATATCAAAGATCATCAGCCCTTCATTGGTGTTGTCGGACGAGGCGTAGATCCGGTTTTTATACGATTTAAACTCACGCCAAAGCGTATTATTGGTTGTGCCAGCGAATTTGCCGATCAGTTCAGGGTGAACAGGATCCGTAATGTCGAAAAAGAGGACATGGGCGGCTCCGCCGAGTACTGCGTATTCCCGGCCGTTCAGGGCAAGCCCCCAGCAGCCGCTGTACTGTAGATCATAACTGTATGCAAGGGGCAACGAATCGTCGTCCCAGCGGGCGAGCCGGATCATATTCAGCGAATCCTGGGCATACACAAAGCCGGCTGCCAGCAGGCAACACGTCAGCAAAAGATTTTTTTTCATAGAAACATTCATCAATTGAGTTTGAATACCGGAGCAAGAGCGCGCTATTTTTGCCGCATCAGGCAACCGCAAATAATGTCCGAACGTCATTCGGCATAACTCCGGATGCACGAAAGTAGAGCATTATGAAAAAACAATTCCTCCTTATCTGCCTTTTGCTCGTAATGGGCAGTCCATTGGCCTTTTCACAAAAATACAGCAACGAATTTCTGGCCATCGGGGTGGGCGCGCGTGCCCACGGCATGTCGGGGGCGCAAACGGCATTTGTGAGCGATATCACATCGGCGTATTGGAATCCGGCGGGTTTATCGGAGATCGAAGCCCCGTTTCAGGTAGCCGCCATGCATGCCGAGTGGTTCGCAGGAGTCGGCCAGTACGACTATATCAGTTTTGGCAAATCGCTCAACCGCGATCACAAGTCTTTCCTGTCCTTTTCGTTGATCCGTTTGGGCATCGACAATATTCCCTACACGATTAACCTGGTCAATCCCGACGGGACGATCAACTACGACAACGTAACAGAGTTTTCGGCGGCTGATTATGCCTTTCTCGGCAGTTATGCCCGCAAACTCAAAAACCCTGCATTTGCCATCGGAGGGTCTGCAAAGGTGGTGCGCCGGGTGATCGGCTCTATCGGAAACTCGTGGGGGTTTGGCGCCGACCTCGGGGTGCAGTACCGGAAAGGCAACCTGATGCTTGGTCTGATGGGCCGCGACCTCACTACCACGTTCAACGCCTGGTCGTTCAACCTTACCGACCGCGAAAAAGATGTTTTCACGGCAACGGGCAACGAAATTCCCGTCAGCAACACAGAAATTACCAAGCCGCGGTTTATTCTGGGCGGCGCCTATAAAATGCGCCTGAGCCCGAAGTTGACCATGCTGCCCGCGCTCGACCTGGAATGGACCACCGACGGCCAGCGCAACGTGTTCATCAGCTCCAAATCATTCAATATCGACCCCCGGATCGGCCTGGAAACCGATTACGACGGGTTTGTACAACTTCGACTGGGTGTGGCCAATATCCAGCGCGTAAAAGACGACTTTAACCCGGAGAAGGAGAACCTGAGCCTGCAGCCAAACTTTGGCGTGGGCCTTCGCCTGGGCCGTGTTCAGCTCGATTATGCCCTTACCGATATCGGCAACGTCTCCCAGGTTTCCTATTCCCACATCTTCTCTCTCCGACTCGACTTTAAAGAGAAACAGTAAATTTATTTTTACCGTATTCTTGACACTAAGTGATCCGGACGTATATTTGCCCCGAAGTCTTTCCTTTTACTCCGGGGTCGTTCGATCTGTTTTGCTCTCCCAACCGAGTTTCTCCCAATTTTAAAGTATGCTTTTAATCTGACCGCAATTCACCGTATTACTTGGTTACTAATTGTGGTGCCGGCGTTTTGTATCCGTTAATACGGCTACCTGGCCCCACCGCTCCATAGTTTGTATCATTATAATCTCATGGTTGCCCCTCCGGATAGGCTCGCGGTGAGGGGCTTTTTTTTGTACAGTACAGCCCGCTTCGGCGGGCTTTTTTTTTCATGGCATTGGCAAACTACCCGAAGCCTGCTACCTTTCGCCATCCTTTTTTCCAGCCAGCGCGATATGAAACTTGAATTTCCAAAAGGTTTTGCCTGGGGTACCTCCACGGCTGCTGCCCAAATCGAAACGGCTACTGACCACCCCTGGCGGGGCTTGCGCGCGCTGGACGGATACATATTTGAACGGACTACCGACCATGAAAAGCATCGGATGGAAGATGCGGATCTCATTATCCGGCTGGGCGGTGTGTACCGATGCGGTGTTGATTGGTGCCGACTGCAAACCAAACCATTTGAGAAATTCGACAAAGCCGTTGTCAGGGAATACCGGCTGTTTTTTGACAAACTGAAATCGGGCGGGGTGGACCTGATGTTTGTATTGCACCACTTTTCGCACCCGAACTGGTTCGAATCCTGCGGCGGCTGGACGGTTGAAGATAATATCCCGATGTATCTGGATTTTGTCAGGCAGTGTATCAAACACTTCGGTGAATACGTGCGGTTCTGGAATACCTTCAACGAACCGAACGTGTACGCCATGAACGCCTTTATGCTGGGCAATTTTCCCCCGTTCAAAAAAGGCAGGTATTTTATGGCCAACCGCGTGCTGGACAACATGGGCAAAGCGCATGAGATTGCCATGATCATGATTCGGGAAAAATCGGACGCACCGGTAGGTATCTCCCTGAACACCGCTTATTTTAAGGGAACCAACCTTCCCGGCCATATTGTCGCGGCTTTTGTGCGCTGGTGGTTTATGACCAGGGCAGCGCGACCGTTTCGAAAATGCCAGTTTTGGGGACTGAGTTATTACGCCTATATGTTGTTTGATCCATATCCTGTCGATGCCATTTCGCGTGCAGCAGAACTGGATAAGCGGAATGTGCCGCATGATAAAATGTGGGGTTACAAACCCGAGGGGCTGGGCTGGGTGTTGCGCCGTTTTCACAAACGTTATGGAAAACCCATAATCATTACAGAAAACGGCATCTGTACCGACGACCCGCAACGCCGCATCAGTGCCCTTAATGACTACCTGAAGGTGTGTCATGAAGCGATCGGGGATGGAGTCGACTTGCGCGGGTATTTCCACTGGAGTACATGGGATAATTTTGAATGGCACCTGGGCCCTACCTACCGTTTCGGGCTAATTCGGATCAATTTTGACACTATGAGCAGGCAAATGACTCCGGCAGGTGTCTATTTTGAGAAAATTGTCCGGGAAAATGCCATAAACATCTAGCATACCATACCATACCATACCATACCATACCATACCATACCATACCATACCATAC
>CALMBD010000229.1 GCA_937861115.1 uncultured Bacteroidota bacterium
CAAATACGATGGTACCAATCTCGAATTGTTCAACGACAAACCCGATGATTCTACGTCTATTGTCCCGGGGGCGTATGTGCAGGTAAGAAAGTGCCGTAAAAGCGATGGGCTTTGGATTGGCAGTAACACCGGCGGGTTGAGTTATCTCGATTTGCGTACGGAGAAAGCGCGCAATTTCACAGCCGACTCCGGTATTCCGGGATCGCTGGCAGGCAACGAAATTGCCGGATTATACGAAGATGCCGACGGCGGCTTGTGGGTAGGCACCAACCAGTTTACCCTTCACTACCTGTCGCCCGTAGCCGGGCAAAGGCATTTTCAACGCTTCCGGCCCAAAATACCGGTCGATGGTTCGATGGATTACACAACTGCCGGACTTCTGGGCGAGATCATTCCGGACGTCAAAAATCCCGACCTGCTATGGGTTGGTTCGCGGTATGGCGTCTACCGATTCAACCGCAGGGACACTTCTTTCCACCTGTTTCCTTTTAGTCAGGTCGTACCTTACTTTTACCGGCAGGTAAACCTTCAAATGTTCATGGACGCCGGAGGGTATATCTGGTGTGGTACCGCCTTTACCGGCCTGTGCCGGCTTGATCCGGCGACGGGCCGGTGGGATGTTTATAAAAAGGAGGGGCAGGCTTTTGCCTCACACAACATCAACAATATTCAGGACATCACGTTGCTCAACGACTCGGCCCTGCTGATCCTGACAACCGTGGATGACGCCTGGACCATGCCTTTGAAGGGTGGAAAACCGTCCTTTCACTCGATCAGTCCCCTTAACGGCGTCGGGTTGTCTCAGGCATTAACTGCGGCGCTCAAAACCCGCGATGGCGACATCTGGATATCCAGCAATGACGGATTGATCCGCCTGACTAAAAAAAGCGTCCTGTGGCCTTTTGTGTTTTTTCCCGGCCGGAACCCTGCACTGGACAAAAACAACTGGCAGCGGGCCTACGCAATTTCTCCCGACCGACGGCAACTCTACATCGGTACCCTGCGTGGCAACGGATTGCTGACCTACGATCTTGAAAATGGCAACATGTCGGCTTTACCTTACCGGAAGCCGGAATCTCCCGAAGGCTCGGATGTGCTGATGGATGCGTTGTGTTTTGATGCGGGAGGCCGCCTTTGGATCGGTTCGGATACCGGACTCTTATACCTGAATGCCGGTGAACGGCTGATAAACCGTTTTGCCGGTTCGGGGCCGGACTTTTCAGCCCTGAGCGAAGCGCAGGTCTCTGCCCTGTTCATTCGCGGGGATACGCTCTGGGTCGGGACCAAGGGGCGGGGAGCCTTTTTTATTGATATGAGCACTTCCGAAGTGCGGCAGGTAGAAACAGGCAAACTTTCAAAAACCAGTACCGTCAACACCATACAGGGAGACGCAAAATATATATGGCTGGGTCATGACCGCGGACTGTCGGCATACGACCCAGCGGGAAAAAGCACGAGGCACTTCGACCGCTATTCGCCGCCGCCGCTCGGGTTGAGCAACGACCAGGTTACTGCGCTGGCTTACGATGCTGCCGGTCACCTTTGGGTGTCCACCCTGGGCGGCGGGATGTTGCGCCTGCGCAATGGCAACCCGCAACAGCCTTGTTTCGAGCCGTATTATAACAATGAAGTACCCGGTGGAAATGTCGTCTACGACTTTGTCATATGCGATCGCGGGCAGCTCTGGCTGGGCACCCAAAGCGGACTGGCTGTGCTGGATACCGGAAGCCGCACCTTTGTCAATTACGACATCCGCGACGGTATGTTTGCCAAGATAGGCTCCATGATCCGTGTCCCGGATGGCCGTATTGCCAGCGGAGCCTACCGGGGTTTTCATTTTTTCCATCCGGATTCAGTGTTGTACGCCGGACGCCCTCCCGTTCCCTACCTGAAGCATTTCAGGATATTTGACCGTGAGGTCGACCTGCCGACCCAGGTCGACCGCATGGAATCGCTCACGCTGGCATATGACCAGAACCATTTTTCCTTCGAGATCGGGGCGCTCAATTTTGATGAAAACGCACGCACGCATTACGCCTATCAACTTGTGGGATACGACAAGGACTGGGTATATAGCGGTGCGCGCAATTATCTCAGTTACAATAATTTGCCGGCCGGTCATTATACCCTGCGCGTGAAGGCGTCGAATAAACACGGCATATGGTCGGAGCAGGATAAAACCATTCC
>CALMBD010000230.1 GCA_937861115.1 uncultured Bacteroidota bacterium
CAAAAAAGACAGTGATAAATCATTCGCCACTCAATAAACCAGGTATCGCTCGCTGACGTACATAGCATTGACAAGCCGTTTTGCAGCAAATCGCATTGCTATGGCAATAAATTACAAAGAAGTCAGAGTATGTTCTCTTGCAACGATTGTTTTTGTTTGATACTTTCTTGTTCAAATCCAAATCATCCGGATAATTCTGATAATGCAATCAAACCTTAATTGCAAATGATTCCAGTAAAAAACATTAAAAATAAAAATATGGTTACTCAAAAAATTACACCCTATTTGTGGGTAGAGAAAGATGCCAAAGCTGTAGCAGATTACTACTTATCCATTTTCAAAGACGGTAAGATGAAAGACTTTCGCAAGTTCGATAGTGATGAAAGTGGAAATGATGCAGGCATTGAGACAGCTATAATTGAAATAGTAGGAATGGAGTTTAGTATATTAGCAGCAGGCCCGCTATTCAAATTTAATGAAGCAGTTTCTTTTGTTATCAATACAAAAGACCAAGCCGAAACGGATTATTATTGGGAAGCTCTTACTAAAAATGGTGGTGAGGAAGGCTCTTGTGGGTGGTGTAAAGATAAATATGGATTATCATGGCAAGTTGTACCAACTGAATATTTTGAATTAATACATAGCGATGACCCAATAGTAAGGGAAAAAGCACTGAAGAACACGTTAAAGCAGAAAAAATTGATACTTTCAGAACTTAAATAAACTTAAATTATTGACTAATGCAGACAAGGTGAAAACTGTAGCCAAAAATAAAAGCGCCCATAATAAAAGTTACACCGTCCATGCCGACTATCGCCTGGCACCGGGTTTTGACGGGTAGGGCAAAACAATAAAATACCGGTAGAATCCAACCTGTTTGGACATGCCCTCTGAAGTTTTGAATAGGATCAGGAAAGACCTTTACCCAAAACAGCACTACCCTTAATCTATATTAAGCCCATTTCTTAAAATACTTTATTGGTCCCGCTTTGCAAAACAGCCCATCTTTGCATTGTCATTGATTCAAAAAAATTGCAAAAAATGAAAATCACAACTGTATTCCTGGCAATATTGTTTCTTTTAACAGGTTGCCAAAGCAAAGTGGACAATCAAAATTCTTCCAACAATCAAAAAAGTATGGAAATGGAAAATGAAAAATCTGCAATTGAAAAATTGCTTTTCTCTTACCGGGATGCCCTGAACGCATCGAGCACAGACCAGGTTTTACCGCTTTATACTGCAAGCGGCGTTTTTATGCCTTCGAATGCCCCGACGGCAGCAGGGCAAGCCCAGGTTAAAGATGCGTACGATTTTGTTTTTAAGAACATTCAATTGAAAATCGAATTTTTCATTGACGAAATTGAGGTGCACGGCGACATTGCGTTTGCCCGAACCTCCTCAAAAGGAACAACGTTGATTCATGCCACCGGACAAACAGTTCCGGAGGAAAACAGAGAATTGTTTGTGCTGCAAAAGGACAACGGGCAATGGAAAATATCTCGATACATGTTTAACAAAACCAAGTAAACAATACCTGAAGCCGACAAAGAAGGTGCCTAATGGGGGCTGATGTGCTTAATTGAACATCAGCCCTTTTTATTTACATTTGTGCGAGACAAAAAGTGCCTGTAAAAAGCGAAGGCCGGGATTGCGAAAGCAATGTCGGGACTGTTGCAAAACGGGAAACGGAAACTGCCGAAGGGCATCCGGACGAGCGCGGAAAGGGGGCAGCATGATGAACGGAATGTTTCACAATGTCCTCCTTTGTCTGCTTAAAGACCCATTTTAAATAAGAGGTATAGACTTATGAAAGCATTTACAACGCTCGGTGATGGCATTGAAGCATTGAAGTTAAGCGAACTGCCTGTGCCCGAGATAAAAGCAGGTGAAATCTTAGTGAAGATGAGGACTGCATCGCTTAATTATCGCGACTTACTGGTTGTTAAAGGCGTGGAAAGTTGGAAACCCTTGTCTCGACGTATTCCAATATCAGACGGCGTTGGTGAAGTGGTTGCTGTTGGCAACCATGTCTCCCGGTGGAAAGTCGGCGACCTTGTTTCAGGTATTTTTCTGCCAAAATGGTTGGATGGCGAGTTAACAGCAGAAAAATACATACTGCCGCTTGGTGGTGCGGTAGCAGATGGCGTGCTAGCGGAATTTGTTGTTTTTGACCAGAATTCCGTTGTCAAAATTCCAAACAACCTGACACCGACTGAAGCAGCGACTCTACCGGTTGCGGCACTCACAGCCTGGCATGCTGTTTCTCGCCGTAGCCAGGTTCGGAGTGGCGAAAGTGTTTTAATCCCCGGAACTGGCGGCGTTTCGTTATTTGCCACACAATTTGTTCACGCCCTGGGCGGGCAACCCATTATTACTTCAAGCAGTGACGAAAAACTCGAAAAAGCCAAAGAATTAGGCGCAATAGCCACGATTAATTACAAAAAGGTTCCGGATTGGGACGAACATATCATCGAGCTAACCAATGGCAAGGGAGTTGACCATGTGATTGAAGTAGTGGGCGGCGAACATTTAAATCGTTCTCTGAACGCAGTCAAACTGAGCGGAACAATTTGCTTTATCGGACTTATAGAAGGATTGCGTGCACCGATTAACACCTATCAATTCGTTACCAAAAATGTGCGTATTCACGGCATCGAAACCGGTTCACGGGAAATGTTCGAAGAGATGAACCAATTTATTGAACTCCACCAATTGAAACCCGTAATTGATAAAGTATTTGGTTACAACGAAACCCGTGAGGCTTTAAAGCATCTTGAAGATGGAACGCATTTCGGGAAGATCGTCGTAGAATATCAGGCTTAGCCAAATGCAGGATAACCCGGCGTGTACCGGACAAGTGCGGAGTATTGCCCGCACTACCGTTTTGACAAATCCTGTTGGCACAGAAAAACAATGTCTAACTTCAAATACAAATATTTATGAAAGCGAAACTTGATTTATCGGAAAAAAAAACACCCGAAAGGTTAGTTTATGAATTCTTCAATCGGGTATGGCGCCCGCCACACGAATTGGAAGCTATTGAGGAATTAATGACTGAGGATTATTGCATCACCACAGCAGGTGTGTTGATAAAAGGAAGAACAAATTTCAAAAACTGGGTAGCCGGCTTCCAAAATATATTATTGGAGGCTGAAAATAAAATAGAAGATATTTTCTACAACGAGGCACAAAACAAAGTAGTGGCAAGGTGGATATGCCGCGGAAAAAATAACGGACTATTCGGGCTACCCGGAGATGACAAAATTATTTCATTCTCGGGTATAGCTATTTGGACCGTCAGGGATGGGAGACTTTCAGAATGTTGGGTTGAAAGAAGTGCCTATGAACTTTATCAGAGTTTGAAATCTGAAGGCGAGTCGAAGTTTGTTTGACCATTTCGAAGGCAAAAGACGCCCCGGGACAGGGCTTTGCCACTTTCAATGTTCAGATATGATCAACCAGGAGAGCCTGATACTTCTACCTGAGACTATAAAAAACATAGCGAAACATGAACAATACAAACAACCACGATGAGCGCATTGCAAAAATGACCTTCGCCTCGGTATATCCACATTATCTCGAAAAAGTCGAAAAGAAAGGCAGGACGAGAGAAGAATTGCTGCAGGTAGTGGAGTGGCTGACCGGTTACGATGAGAAAAAAGTGCAGGAACTCATTGAAAAAAAAGTGGATTTCGAACTATTTTTCCAAAACGCTACACTAAACCCTAATGCGCATCTCATTACAGGTATAATCTGTGGCTATCGGATAGAAGAAATAGCAAATCCGTTAACGCAACGGGTAAGGTATCTGGATAAGTTGGTGGATGAATTGGCAAAAGGACGAAAGATGGAGAAGATATTGCGGGTTGCGTAAATTATTCGGCAAAAAAACAATCCATATGATAAAAAACGCTTTACTTATTGCCATCCTTTGCTTCCATGCCATAACAATGATGGCCCAAAAGAACTATTTGAAAACAGGAGGCGGTATCGGCAATGTCCCTTATGAAGGCACGCTTGGGCTGAATGTTGAATTACAGTACGAATACCAGATACTGACGAGGCTTTCCGGGTTTCTGTCTCTCGGCATGAACAGTGACAAATTTACTTCAAGTGGCCGATCGCAAGGGATTGAAGGAACTGAATCATGGGATAACAGTTGGCAATATCAATTGCACAATCAATTTTCAAGTACCCGGAAAATATTTCCATCAGCAGGGGAATAATTGAGCAGCAAGATAACGCAACCCGTAAAGTTGAAGTCGGGATGCTCCTTTTTGGAT
The DNA here is from genome assembly GCA_937861115.1 of uncultured Bacteroidota bacterium. Classification (GTDB taxonomy): domain Bacteria; phylum Bacteroidota; class Bacteroidia; order Chitinophagales; family Saprospiraceae; genus M3007. Next base: position 4,284 of record CALMBD010000230.1, read on the forward strand.
TAGAAAACCACCTATCAATAACCGACCGGATTGGCGTTAGCCTGACTTTAAATTATAGAACTTCATTTAATGAAAAACAGGAGTTCACCCGGGTGGTCAAATTTGACAGTGGCGACATGACTTCTACCTCGGAGATATTACATGTGATGAACGTGGCATTACAGTTTGGATATTTATTCTAAAATCCTCATATTATGAGAAAAATAATTTCATTTATGCACATATCGCTCGACGGTTTTGTTGCAGGACCTCACGGAGAAATGAACTGGATTAAAGTTGATGAAGAAATTTTTGACTTTGTCGGCAAGCGGATAAGCGAAGGCGACACTGCTTTATATGGACGGGTAACGTATCAGATGATGGAAAATTACTGGCCTGCTGCCGGCGACAAGCCGACTGCGACCAGGCACGACATTGAACATTCAAAGTGGTATAACAACGTTCACAAAGTTGTTTTATCAAAAACATTGAAAGAGGCGGATTTGGTTAACACAACCATTATCAGCGACAACCTTGCTGACAGTATCAATGAAATAAGACAACAGGATGGCAAAGACATCTTGCTTTTTGGCAGCCCGACGGCAACACATTCACTTATTCAACAGAATTTAATTGATGGCTACTGGCTATTTGTCAATCCGGTTGTTCTAGGGAGCGGCATTCCATTGTTTGTAGATATCAAAGACAAAATAAAACTAAACCTGCTGAGTACCAGACGGTTTACCTGTGGGGTAACTGAACTGAATTACACCGTGGACAGGCCCTAACAACGAATCGTTCACAGCCTGCGTATGCCAATAACCGGTGTAGCGGCAATCGAAGGTTAACGAGTTGAATTGGGAATGTGCGAGTACGAGTTACTTATGCGTTGAAATTTTGAGGGTACATGGACGTAACCGGGCGCCCGAAACCGGTTTTCACATTTCCCATCAGGTATTAATGGCGTTTCTATTTTAACTTGGGAGGTTATTGAAAAGTCTTAAATATTGATATAACTCTGCATGGTCTCACATATCCGACTAAGCGCGGCCACGTAGACCATGCTCACGTTCCAGCCAAATCCGGCTATAGCCGTGAATGTATATGGCGACCAATATTTATACATACGCTAACTTTGCACGTATGAGCATACAAGAACAAATCGATACGTATATTGCCAGCCAGTCCGAGCCCAAACGCAGTGACATGCAAGCGTTGCACCAGCTCACACTCCGGGTGTCGCCGGCATGTAAATTATGGTTCACCGATGGTAAAAACAGCGAAGGCAAAACCATTGCCAATCCTAATATAGGATATGGACTTTACACCATAAAATATGCTGATGGGACAACCAGGGCGTTTTATCAAATTGGTTTGAGTGCAAACACAACCGGAATATCTGTCTATATTCTTGGCATTAAGGACAAGACATACCTGGCTAAAACGTATGGAGAAAACCTTGGAAAGGCTAGCGTGACCGGGTATTGCATCAAGTTCAAAACCCTGAAGGATATAAACATTGATATTCTTGAAGCAGCGATACGATACGGGTTTGAGGCGCAATCCTGACACGACGCCATTGCGCAGCAAAACCGGCATTAATACCCCTAGTGTCATAAAAGATGACAAAAACGTTTAAAAAACCTGTCAAAATATCATAACATGAGGAAAGCCATCATGATTACAATTGCCGTACTGTTCTATTTTTCAGTATGCGGACAAAATTCGTATAATCCAAAACTGTCCTTTAATCACCTTGCACTTTCGGTGAAAGACCTAAATCGTTCCGTCGATTTTTACAAGAACGTTCTGGGGCTTCAGGAAATAACAAAAGAAATAAAGGCAGAGGGCCCCCGGTGGTTGTCTCTGGGTGAGGGAAAGGAATTGCACTTAATCTCCACTGTCAAGGACACCGTTATTATAAACAAAGCCGTGCACCTTGCCTTGACAACAAACGATTTTGATGCCTTTATTAAATGGCTGGATACCAATAATGTATTGTATAGTGACTGGCCGGGCACGCCAAATAAAACAAGTGTACGCGCCGATGGGATCAGGCAGGTGTATTTCCAGGACCCGGACGGATATTGGATTGAAATAAATAGCGTTGGACAAAAATAGGCAGCCCCCCACCCCACCATGAGCCGTTTTAAGTATTTACTTTAACCCATGCAGCGGTCATTAGTTGCCGTTACAATTGAAGATTGGTAATACAATAGAACATCGCCCATCCCGAAAAGCCAATTAGCAGTATCCAAAGCCAGCTGGGTACGCTATGTGGCGTTTCGCTTCCTTCGATGACAAATGTCTTCTGACTGCCCTTGTCGTACGCATTAATGAGCAGGGGAATGACGCCATCCACCACCTCGTTTTCCGCCAGCCCTTCCAGGGCGATCGAGGGGCCGTTGCGGACAATAAACTTCACCAGTTGTATACCTTCCCGCCCGGTGGGCGATCTGCTGACGATCTTCATCAAATGCTCGCCGTCCGTCAGTTTTCGGGTATCCATTTCAAACTTTACCGGTGTCTGCAATGCTGCAACCGGCTGCTGCTGATCGTCGATAAAGATCAACACGGTGCTTTTCTCCGAATGCATGGCCTAAAGGTTTAAATCAGTTAGAGGACGGATTGTTTGATATGGCTTTGTTCGTTTTCGCCGGGACGGACGAGCAATTTTATGGAGCGAAAGAGCGTGTAAAGGGTAATCGCCATAACGATTCCTACAATGACCCAGTCCCAGTCGGACTCCGGACCGGCGCCATGGGTGATCCCGCGCAGTAGCCGGGGCTGCTGTTTTTCGCAAACGGGGCAAGCCATTGCAACGGTGTGTGCCGTAGTGAACAGCAGAGCGGCAAACAATTTTGTTTTCATGTCAATTGCTTTTTTCTGTTAAAAGAATGAAATCCATGATCTTTTTTACCTCATCCGGCGAAACCGGCCCGGCCTGGTTGCCCCAGCTCGATCGTTCGTGATTGATAATGGCAGCCACCTCTTCCGGAGTAAGGCCGTTGATCGAACCGATCGCCGGCATGGAAGCGTACTCCGGCCGGGGGTCGTAGCCTCTCATAATGATATTCACAAACAATTCGACGTCGTCGCCATTGACAACAGGGCTCCCCTTTAAGGGTGGAAAGGCGCCCGGCAATCCTTCGCCATTTGCCTGATGGCAACTCTGGCAGTTTTGCGTGTACAATTGAGCCCCGTCGGGAAGTGCGGGATTGCCGTTGTTGTCAGCGGAGATTGTTTTTTCTTTTTTGTACAGAAATTCGGCCGGCCGGCTTCCATCGGGCAATGCCTGTTGTTTCAGGCTTTGCAGGTATGCTACCAATTGCAGGGCCGCCTTTGTGGCGACAATCTTGCCTGTAATGCCCGACCTGTATTTCTCGGGCACGGCTACCTCCACATCGTCCGGGCCCGTTTTTTCCCTGACCTCAAACAGCCACGGATAGGCGGGCATGATCGATTGCTCTACTACGGCGCGCGGCTGGTACAGGTGCAGCAGGTGCCAGGCCATGCTGGGCTGACGCCTGCCGATATTGATCAGGTCCGGACCGGTTCTTTCGGTGCCCATCAGGGTGGCGGTATTACTCCATAAATCCGGCCGGCCGATCCCTGCATAATCGGCGGCGATGCTCGGGCGGTCGCCAAATACTTTATCCATGTCCACATTGCGCACCTGCTGGCTGTGGCAGGCCACGCATCCGTTGGCGATGTATATTTTCTTGCCCTCCATTTCATCTGCCGTCAATATATGAGCGCCGGGCAACGGCTTGTTGCTTTGCTGGTTGTTCCACGCGGGTAAAATGGCAACGATGAGCGTCAGAAACAAAAACAGACTCAGGGCGACGCCAAACAGTTTGGTATGTTGATTGAAGAATTCCATATGCCGGATTTTAGATTGTCTGCAGATCCATTTGTTCTCTTGCGTTTAAAATATCGATGGCCGATTCCGGTGTCTGTACGGTATTGCGCCCTTTTACCATGACGTAGAAATTGAAGGCAAATACCAGGTGCGACAACCACATTAAAGAACCGCCTATCGCCCGCCAAAGCCAAAACGGCTTCATCAGCACCACGCTCTCTATGAACGGCTTGCCGTCCATCCACATCATGCCTTTCAGGGTAGCGCCGGTCATTAAGGGAATGGTGTAAAACAACAGTCCGATCAGGGCGAGCCAGAAATGCGCCCCTACCGCCAGTTGCGACGGTTCGTTGCCGGTGAGCCTGGGCAGAAGCGTATAAATAAAGGCCCACAACATAAATGTGATAATTCCATACATCGTGAGGTGGGAGTGCGCAACTGTAAAATCGGTAAAATGCCACAACAGGTTGGTAAACCGGAAGGCCTCTGCCGTCCCCTGCAGGGAGCCGGTGAAATAAAATATGATGCCGATCAGGTAAAACGGCAGCGTATAACTGTGCGCCACTTTGTTCCAGGCGCCCCTGAAGGTCATCAGGAAATTGGTTGTGCCGGCAATGACCGGGATGATCATTCCTGCACTTCCGACTATGGCAACGGTCTGCAACCACCAGGGAATAGCGCTGAAAATAAAATGGTGCGTACCGATCAGTGTGTAAAACAGGATTTGCGCCCAAAAGGCCAGGATTCCCAGACCGTATGAATAGATGGGTTTGTTCAACTGCTGCGGCAGGAAATAATACATCAGTCCGAGGCAAAACAGCATGAACCACATGCCAACACCCTGGTGCATGTAATAGCCCTGTATGATCGTCTCGCCCAAACCGTTTTGCCACGCAGGAAAATACGCCACGAAGGCAATAACCAGCAGAAACATCAGCGCAGAGACCACATACCAGTTGGAGACATAAATCTCTCTGGTGGTTCGCCGGCCGATTGTTTTGATAAAGTTGAACAGGGTGAGCAGGATACCGCCGCCAAAAACGACCATTACCGGCCAGGTATATTCGCGGTATTCGCCGCCGCCGTTATTCACGCCGGCCATCAACTGCAGCGAGCCGAGTACCACCGCGGCATTCATGGCGAGGAGTGTGTGGTACCCCCATTTGACGTTGTGTATGGCTGTATTGCAAATGCGCGGTACGACATAATAAGCCAGGCCAACCATGGCGATCGAGGCCCAGCCCCAGAACACGGCATTGGTGTGAACGGGTCTCAGTCTTCCGAAACTCAGCCAGGGGACATGGTCGATATCAGGAGCCGAAAATTTGATCCCGAGGTATTCGCCCACCGTCGTGCCGAAAACGAGCCAAAACACGGCACAGCCCAGGTACCAGGTGATAAGCCTGACCAGTTCCGGCGGCATATCGTGTTTGGGCTGTGCCCGCTTTTTGGTTTCAATAAAATGCAGCCCGGGCGAGGTATCGATGCCGTCGATCAGACCTTTCCTGTCTGCCGCCTCCAGGGTGCCGCCCAGTTCATTGTGCTGCAAAGAGAATTCCAGCTCCGCTTTGCGCTGTTGCAACTGATCCAGTTCCGCCGGGGAAAGGCTTTTGATCCGGTTGTTAAATGCGGCCAAGGCCTGCCTCCGCCGGTAGTTTCTGATAACGGCGCCCGCCTTGATCATCACCAGGAGGGCTGCTATTACCAGGGGCACGAGGATAAGGAAGATGGTGATCAGGATTCCGGATTGCGAGAGTAATGTTTTTGTTTCCATACCTGTTTGTATTTGTCGTTGCAAGGGTATTCGCTTGAAATATTGATACAAAGGAAGGCGGGCATCAGGCGCTCCGGAACAGCAATGCGGATGAGTTGCGTATTTCGAGGTATGAATTGATTGCAGGCTGTTCCATGTTGTTCAGGCATATAAAAACGCCGGAAAAACAGCCATTTTGCCGTAAACATCCGTTACAGCTACTTCAATCGGAGGAATAATCAACTCATCCTGCCCGCCATTTTCAGGCCTCCAGGGGCCAGATACCTTTGACCCGAATTTTAAATCAATAAGATATGGAAACAACAATCTTGAGTACCAAATCAACAGGCAGATTCAGGCCTGACATCGATCAGATGGAAACACTGGGCACCCAAATTCAATGGCTGGATATTGAAAACGCAGAAGCCGGGACGGTTCTGCTGGCAGCCGAAACCGACGGTCCGCCCATTCACTTTCATCCGACGCAGGAAGAAACGTTTTATGTCCTGCAGGGAAAACTGGAGGTTTATAAACAGGACAAATGGATCACCCTAAAGGCGGGCGATATATTGACCATACCGGCCAAAACACCGCACAGCTACAAAAACACTTCCAAAGAGGCTGTCCTGTTTGAGTTTCACATCACACCGGTTGTGCGGTTCAGAAACATGCTGGAGGCGATGGACGTGTACGTAAAAGAGGGCAAGATCAAAGGAACCGATTTCAAATCCGTCACGTACCTGTGCCGGGTAATGGCAGCGTTTCCGGATGTCACCCAAAGCGTAAATCCGCCGCAGTTTGTGGTGAAGCTGATGGCCGGCATCAATAAACTGTTTTTCAGACACTAATAAATAGCCGGGTTTGCCGTGACGGCAAACCCGGCTTCTTCATAGACTGCAGTATCCGGACAGCACTATACGCCGTTGCTGATCAGCGGAACAGTTACCGAGAAGTACCCTTCCGATTCCGTGATTTCAATGGCGCTCTTGTTGATCAGCCGGTATTTTTCGGCAATATTGGACAGCCCTACCTTGCTGCTTTCTACTCTCAGTATTTTTCGTTGCAGGTTGTTTCGCACCGTTAGAGATTCGCCCGACGTCGTGATTTCAATCACAAGCGGTTTGTTCTTTCCTACGGTATTGTGTTTCACGGCATTTTCCATCAACAACTGAAGCGTCAGGGGAGGCAACAGCTTACCGTAGTCATCGGGTTGTATGCTTTGCCGGAGCATAACGCCTTTTCCAAACCGCGTCTGCAGCAGGTGAAAATACGAATCAATAAAATTAATTTCGTTTGCCAGGGTGGTCAGTTCATTTTCATTGGTGCGGAGCAGGTAGCGGTACACCTTGCTTAAATCGCTCAGATATTTCTGGGCGTCTTTCGGGTTGTCGTTTATTAAAGCGGAGAGCGTGTTCAGACTGTTAAACAAAAAGTGCGGATTGATTTGCTGCAACAGGCTGTTCAATTGTGTCTGGAGTTTCTCCTTGCTGAGTTGTTCAGCCTCGAGTTTTGTTTCTTTCCACTTGTGATAACTGTAGATACTTTCACTCATGGCGATGCCGATGACATCACACACAAATCCGGCCAACAGCCCCCACTTCAAATCAGCCACGGTTAACCGGTACCCGAACAGGCCCAGATAGTCGTACAGCAGTAAAAATCCCACCACGAACATCCCCGTAACGGGAAAATGAATGCAGGCTGCCAGCAACATCCGTTGGACGAGCCTTCCTTCGGTGGTTTGCCTACTCCGCATAAAATTTGCGATGAATATTTGTATGCCAGAGAGCAGGGCAAGACCCGCGAGCATTATCAGGCTCGATAACAACAGGACGTCCAACCGGGACCAGTACGCGGACCCAAACATGATGATATTGAGGCTGATGGCCAGGGCGGGTACGAGCATAATCAGCAACCACCTGAATTTTTCCAATTCCAATTGCGCTTTCAGCATACTTGCGTTATTTACCCATCCAGGTTTTGAATGCACTTACTTTTTCCCGGCTGACAATCACCTGTTCGCTTGCCGGCGGCTTTAACTGCAGGATCAATCGCTGCCCATAATAATCATCGATTTTCTGGACCGACTTTATTGCGATCAGGTACGAGCGGTTGATGCGAAAGTACTCGGCAGGATCGAGCATTTGTTCCAATTCTTCCAGGGTGTAATCCACCGTGACCTTGCGGTTGTCATAGGTTCGGAACAGGTTAATCCTGTCTTCCGAAAAAAAATAGGCGATCTCATGCGTTTCAATCGCGACCAGTTTATTCGCGTATTTTGTCAGAAAGCGTTTGCGATATGACCGGGGTTGAAGCCTGGCCTGCAATTCCTCCACCAGGTTGTTGATCGAAAAGCCCGGCGCGCCGGTACTGTAAAAGGCTTTTACGCGGTTGAACTTCTCAAAGGCAGCCAGAATGTCCTCTTTTTCCACAGGTTTCAGGAGATAGGCCACGCTGTTTACCGTGAAGGCCTGAATGGCGAATTCATCATAGGAGGTGATAAAAATAACCGGGCATTTTATCTCTGTGCGTTCAAAAATCTCAAAACTCTGCCCGTCCACCAGTTCGATGTCCATCAGGATGATATCGGGGGTGGGATGCGCTTCCAGCCATTCAACAGTTGACTCGATGGAGTCCAGATCCGCCAGAATTTCGGCGTCGGGTTTCACCTCGTTCAACAGGCCGCGCAGCTTTTTTACGGCCAGTTCCTCGTCTTCTACAATCAGTATTTTCATGGAATGAAATTTTGCCCAAGATAAATCCAAACCGAATAACACGTTGTTGCCTGGCGCTGAATCAGCTATTCGGGCGCCTCAAGTGTTTAAAAGCAGGGTCGAAAATATATCTTAATCACGCGAAGGCAATGGCCGGACCAAGCCATTTGAAAAAACACCGGTTAACTTTCACAGATAGCGGCATAAACGCAACGAACGATCTGTTTCTCAAAATTTGACGTAAGGCAGACTCACCTCAACTCTGCAACATCCCGGATTAGGTAATGTGTGAATGATGTAAATCAATTTAATTATTGTGTAAGGTTTCAGGCAACAATATCCTCAACTTTGTGAGATTGTGAAAATTCGTTTACAACCTGACATAGTCATCAGATGAATTAATTACGGCAGTTTTCGCAAATCACTTTCCATAGGTATTGGGACTGTCATAGTAATGAACTTTTCGATATTAAAATTGGAAGGTTTGGGCAACCTATTCAATATGGTTGGTATAAATATTATGCCTTACAGTCCTGTAATGAAAGTAAAAGAATTCAGTGAAGTACAATACACTTCCAAAGAACCATAACCATGAAAATGTTTCTCAGTACAATTTTGTCTCAGCACTCTTTTACGCACAATCAAACATCTTAATAATGAGCAAATCAATATTTTTCAAAGCCCTTTCCTTCTGCATCCTTTTGTTTGCCGCATGCCAACAAGCACCGGCGCCTGAATCTGCAGCGCCGAAAGGTCCCCAGCCTGATATGAACATGGTGAAAACCGAGATCCAAGCCTTAGAAAACGCCTGGGCTGCCGCTGATAATGCCCGGGACGCCGCCGCGGTTGTGGCATTTTATTCGGACGATGCGCGCAGCATGCCTAACAATGCACCAAC
>CALMBD010000231.1 GCA_937861115.1 uncultured Bacteroidota bacterium
AAATTCAAGATATAGTTTTGCGTTGTCGGTCAGATCGTCCCGGATACCGCTTGCCCGGCAGCAGCGGCCGAAAATAATTTTCTGCAACGGCGTAGGGGTTTTGAGTGAAGGCATTGTCATTATCTCACAAATACGACCGAACTAACACATACTACTACTGCTGCATGGATACGAAAACGATATTACCCGTACTGGAAACCAACCCGATTTTTGCCGTGCTGACTCCGGAAGAACGTATGATGTTGCAGCGCGCTGCCACGATCAACGTTTTCACCCGCCATCAGGTACTGTACAAGCCCGGACAACCGTCAAATAAAGTATTTTTTCTGCTCAAGGGCGTTGTGAAAATAGCGGTACACGCGGAGAAAAAAGATATTATCAAATACGTGGTTCGCGGGGGAAACCTGTTCGGTGAATCATGCCTGACAGGCGATACCCAACGCCGCGATTTTGCGTATGCCATGGACGATCAGGTGGAAGTGCTTGAATTCGATGCACAGACGCTGCTGACCATTATGCGCTGCAATTTTGCTTTCGCTCAGTCGCTGCTGCATTTTTTGGGCGAACGCCTGCGCTACACCGAGATACAGCTGGAAAATGTGGTGTTGAAAGACTCCAAAAGCCGCATACTCGAATATTTACACCAGATGGGCATCGAACAGGGACGCAGGATCGGGTTCGAAACACTGGTTAAACACAATATGACGCACCAGGATATCGCCGACCTTACCGGTACCAGCCGGCAAATGGTGACTGCGGTGCTCAATCAACTGAAACGCTCTAACGTGCTGTATTTCAATCGCAAGAAAATCCTTTTCCGCGATTTGAATGCCCTGCCGATAGCAGTGTGAATGGCCTAAGGCCGACAACTTTGGTTAACAGTTTTGCTTCATACGATAGAATGGGTTTTGTTCAAGCGGTGTGCAATGGCACGCCGCTTTTTTTGTGCCGTACGGGCTGTTTTTATGCAGATTGTGAAAAAGTCCGCACATTGTTTCGTGGAATACCTCATTTTTGTGAAAATATTGAAGCGAACACTGTTGCGCAAGATATTTTTGGACAAGTAAATACACGATTATGAAACTTCGTTACTCCGTTATTGCCCTTCTGTTGGCAGGGAACCTGTTTGCCCAGACAGACCCTGTGTTGCCCCGGTTTATGACTTTTGAAGAGCAGGCGTTGCTCAAGCAGTTGCCGGTTCCCGGCGAATTTCCTCAGACCGGTCTGGTCGACCCGCCCCCCACACAAGTACGCGCCATGGCTGAATGGGAAGAATTGCAGGCCCTGCTGATCTCCTGGCGCACCCATCCGGCTATCCTGACCGAAATCGTGCGTGCCGCCAGAGAGGAATGCAGGGTGATCATTTGCTGCGACAACCAGAGCACCGTGATCAGTGCAACCAACGCCCTTACGGCAGCCGGGGTGAACCTTGCCTCCAACGTAGAATTCCTGATAGCGCCCAATAACTCGATCTGGATACGCGATTACGGACCCAATTGTGTGTATGCCAACGGCGTGGACTCGCTTTATTTCGTGGACTGGATATACAACCGGCCGTCGCGACCAAAGGACGATACCATCTCTACCACTATCGCCCCCTACCTCAACGTTCCGCTGTATTCCACTACATCCGCTCCGGCTGATCTGGTGAACACCGGCGGCAACTTTATGTCGGACGGCCTGGGCACAGCCTTCGCCTCCAAACTTATCCTTTCCGAAAATGAAGCCGGCAACCCTTACGGCGTATCTGCAAAAAATGAAGCGCAGATCAACCAGGTGTTGTCTGAATACATGGGCATCGATCGCTACATCAAGATGAAGGAGCTGCCCTACGACGCCATACACCATATCGATATGCACATGAAACTGCTGGACGAAGAGACCCTGCTGGTGGGCCAGTACCCGCCGGGCGTTGCCGACGGTCCGCAGATCGAGGCGAACCTTGCCTTTGTGCTGGATAATTACGAATCTGTTTTCGGCACCCCCTTCAAGGTCATCCGGGTTCCGATGCCGCCGGAAAACGGACAGTATCCCAATACCAACGGCGACTACCGCACCTATGCCAACGCCGTGTTTGTCAACAAAACCGTCATCGTGCCCTTTTACGAGGAACAATTTGACACTACGGCACAGCGGATATGGGAATCCGCGTTGCCGGGGTACCATATCGTGGGCATCAATTGCAATGCGATCATTCCCAGTCTCGGCGCTATCCATTGCATCACCAAGGAGGTCGGTGTGTCGGACCCCCTGCAGATTGTTCACCAGGAATTGCCCTGCATGGACAATGGACAATGGCCGGGTGGCTACCCGGTATGGGCCAACATTGCACACCGCAGCGGGATCGAATCGGCCAGCATCCATTATGCCACCGATCCTGCGGGGCCCTGGCAGAGTGTCGATATGCCTGTTTATCTGATGGACGATACTTCCTGGACCCACAAGGGATTTATTCCGCTTCAAGCGGCCAACTCGACCGTGTACTATTATATCGAAGCAAAAGCGACAAACGGCAAAACCATCAGGCGCCCTATGCCAGCACCGGAAGGCTGGTGGCGTTTTTGTGTCAAGGAAAGTGTGGGTACGCAAAACATAGCCGTAGCCGAACTGCTCGATATTTATCCCAACCCGGCATCGGCCATTACGGTCATTCCTGTTTCGGCCACGGCGAAAACAACCGGGCGTATCAGCATGTACAATGCGCTGGGTCAACTGGCGGCATCCGTGTACCAGGGTGATATCCCGGCGGGGCATTCCAATTATTTCATTGATGCCTCCGGGTTTGTTCCGGGCACCTATTTCGTACAGTTGCAGACAGGCGAGCAATCGCTCCTGAAAAAACTGGTCATTCGGTAGAAGGTTCCCGCCTATCGGGCCGGTTTTTTCAGGTCTTCATTCAATATCTTGTAATCGATCCTGCCCTTGTTGGCCTTCAGGTGTTCGGCGATGGCGATGGCGCGAAATATCCGGCTTTCCGAATTTTTTACATTGCCCGCGATATAAAGCAGGGTGCGGATTTTTCCGGGACTGAGCGCGTGGAACAAGGTGTTGGCCTGCTCGTCCTGTGCCAGCACCTCAGCCAGTTCCTCCGGCATGGGCAGACCGTATTCGCTGTTGTCTTTGCGCAGACTGACATTCACTTTGGTACCGTGTTTCAGGCCCAGTTTTGTGCAGTTTTTTTTATTGACGGTGATCAGGAATGACCCGTCGCCGCGAGGTAGCAGTGCGCACTGGTATTCGATCTTTTCGTTCAGGGTGCATACCATACGGCGGTCTTCACTTCCCGGGATGAGGGCTTCAGCCACCCATTGCGGCACGCCGATATGGCTGCCCCAGAGTTTGTTGGTGGACTCTTCCAGTACAGCAGTGAATTGGAATGATTCTTCTGTTGCCATGACGGCAAAGTTATCCCGGGAAATATAAGGCTCAAAGGATATCGACGTAGATATCTGTACGGTCTACCTTGTCGGGCAGCGGCCCGAAATGGCCGAGTTTCAGTTCCGCCATACGGCGACCTGCCATGGCGCATTCGGGCAGTTTTTTGCCGTCGAGCCGGGCGGTGAGGTACCCCGACCAGAAGGCGTCGCCGGCGCCGGTGGTATCTTTCACCTCAACCGGGCGGGCGGGCAGGAAATGGCGCTGGTTGTTGTCGCCCACCCAGCAGCCTTCGGCGCCGAGGGTAAAGCACACCTCGGTAGCACCCATTTTCAGGAAATGATCAATCACGGTATCCGGTTTGGGCGATTCGTCTTCATAAAGTCGTCCCCAGTCTACATCGCTAACCTTTACAAGAGTGCCCAGGCGGCAAAGTTCCGACAGCAGGCGCTGGGCCTCCCGGCGTTCGGGCCATATTTTTTCGGCGTAATTGGCATCGATGCTGAGCTGGCAGCCTGCGCGTTTCGCTTTTTCGGCGGCCTCCATGATAACATGCTGTGCGGGGTTTTTGCTCAACGCAAAACAGGTCGTGTGCAATATCGAAATATCATCAAAGCGGCTGAACGGAAATTGCCGGATCGACAACATGGCGTCGGCGCCGCGGTATGGCTGAAAGTTGGATACCGCCGCAGAGCGGGTCACCAGGATCAGGGTAGTCGGTTCGTCGACCTGAACAACGTAGGATACATCCACGCCAAGGCGGGATACATAGTTGCGAAGAATAGACCCCATGTCGTCGTTGCCCACGCTGGCGGCCAGCATGGTGCTGTTGCCCAGTCGGGCCATGTTCATACACAGGTTGGCGGGACTGCCGCCCGGAACGCGCTTGAAAAGCGTGGCTTCATCAAGTGTTTGGACAAATTCGGCAGTCATAAAATCCACCAGCAGCTCCCCACAGGAAAGAATGTCAACAGGTCTTCGCATTGCTAAGATAAACGATCGTTAAAAACGTCGAAGGGTTGGGGTTAGGCGCGATACATTGCTGACATACAGGCGCTTATCCTACTATATCCCATTCGATACACAACTATTTCGGCGCAATGATACGGCAAAAAAGTCAACTGCCTATACTACAACCGAGTTGTTTCAATATACCGCACCAACGAACGTTTGGCTACCGGAAGCAGGGTCTCCTCAACCGGGTAGGCGAGATTGGTCTCAATGGTGTACACGGCAGGTGTCTGGAGGGTTTTGTTGTGCCGCATCAGATCGGCTTTGATGCTTTCATAGGTATTGGTGAAGTTGCGCTCCCAATTGCTGACATGCTGCGAGCGCAATGCCCTGAACCTGTCGTTGGAGCGTTCGATAATGCTCAGCCGGTACTGATAGACGTGAATGGACTGAAAATAGCCGTCACAGAGGTAAAAGTAGCCTTCGTCGGTATCTAACGGCAAAATACCGACAGGGGTAATGGTCATGTTGTTCTCCACATAATCGTACAGGTCGGTACCACCGGATATCGTCGCCTTCATTTGTTGGGACGCGTAATAGGTGATCTGTTCAATTTCCGCCATCAGTTCGTCGTCGGCAATCATTTCCTCATAGATCAGTTCCAGTTTCTGGAGTTGTATGCCGGTGAGGCGCCTTGGAAAACGGTTTTGCATCAACCGCTTGTTCTTTTTAAAGTTGACCAGGTTATTGTAGTGAAAGATGATATCCGCCAATTCAGGGTACAGTTTTTTTTCGTCAAAACAGCTGTTAACCCTTTGAAGATAGGCCAATACCATGTACTTCTTGGATTCGAAATCGATGTTGCCTTCGATAAACCATGTTTCCGATAACGTACTCATAGCGCAGAGACTTGATTAATGTGCAAATTGGTGAATAACTGTTGTCAAAGCAAAAATGTCGAAAGCAAATGAATGCGCCAAATTTTGCCGCCTGAATTTTGTCTGTTTTTATCCCTGAAACGGGGCTGTCAAGCCCGGTCCGGTAAACCGGCGAAACGGCAGGAAAGTCCATTTGGAATAGCCATTTTGTCGGCATGACAGTGCCAACGTGACAAACATTGTGACAGTTGCCTGCAAAAATGGCAGATATGTTTGCATGGCACGAAGTCTGATAGAGCGTCTTCGTTCGCAGGCCCTGTCTGGCAACAGGAAATTCTGTTTTGCGACCATAAAATTAGTTTCACCAAAATAAAAATAATTTCTGACGTATGAAACCAATCGCAGACCGCGTAATCATCAAGCCGGCGCCGGCTGATGAAAAAACGAAAGGCGGGATCATTATCCCCGACACTGCCAAAGAAAAGCCGCAACGCGGTGAAGTTATCGCCGTGGGTCCCGGCAAAGACGGCAATCTGATGACCGTTCAAATCGGCGACATCGTACTCTACGGTAAATACTCCGGCCAGGAGATCAATTTTGAAGGTCAGGATTACCTGATCATGCGCGAGGAAGATATTCTCGTGATCATTTGATTCATTGTTACATTGTTACGTTGTTGTAATCTGGCTGACAAGATGAGTCTAGCAATGCAACAATCCAGCAATCCGGCAATGCAACAATCCGGCAATGTAATCTTCCCTTGTAAAACCTGTCAAATAACCAGTTTAACACATCAAATTTCAAGATATGTCTGCTAAACAAATCAGCTTCAATAGCGATGCCCGCGAAAAACTCAAGGACGGCATCGACGCACTGGCGAATGCCGTGAAAGTAACCCTCGGCCCCAAAGGCCGTAACGTAGTTATCCAGAAATCCTTCGGCGCTCCGGCCATCACCAAAGACGGTGTGACGGTGGCCAAAGAAGTGGAACTGGATGATCCGGTTGCCAACATGGGCGCCCAGATGGTCAAAGAGGTAGCCAGCAAAACCGCTGATGCCGCCGGTGACGGTACCACAACGGCTACCGTACTTGCCCAGGCTATGGTAACTGCCGGTCTGAAAAACGTAGCAGCCGGTTCCAACCCGATGGATCTCAAGCGCGGTATCGACAAGGCCGTGAAGATCGTTGTGGAAAATCTCAAGAAACAAACGGAAACCATTGGCGACGATTTCGACAAAATCCAGCAAGTGGCGGCCATCTCTGCCAACAACGACGAAGAGATCGGTAAACTGATCGCCAGCGCCATGAAACGCGTTTCCAAAGACGGTGTCATCACCGTTGAGGAAGCCAAAGGCACCGAAACCTATATGGATGTCGTGGAAGGTATGCAATTCGACCGCGGCTACCTCAGCCCTTACTTCATCACCGACGCTGAAAAGATGATCGCAGACTACGAAAATCCGTACCTGCTCATCACCGATAAAAAAATCAGCAACATGCAGGACCTCGTACCGGTCCTCGAAAAGTCCCTGCAAACGGGTCGCCCGCTCCTGATCATCGCCGAAGATGTTGATAGCCAGGCCCTCGGCGTACTGGTGGTCAACCGCCTCCGCGCCGGCCTCAAAGTAGTGGCCGTAAAAGCTCCGGGCTTCGGCGACCGCCGCAAAGCCATGCTGGAAGACATCGCCGTCCTCACCGGCGCGACCGTCATCAGCGAAGAGCAAGGCTACAAACTGGAAAACGCCGGCCTCGAACACCTGGGCTCCTGCGAGCGTGTTACTGTCGACAAAGACAACACGACTGTCGTAGGTGGCAAGGGCAAATCCGACGATATCAAAGCCCGCGTGAACCAGATCAAACAACAGATCGATGCCACGACCAGCGATTACGACCGGGAGAAACTCCAGGAACGCCTCGCCAAATTGTCGGGCGGTGTGGCAGTGCTCTATGTAGGCGCTGCGACGGAAGTCGAAATGAAAGAGAAAAAAGACCGCGTCGACGACGCGCTGCACGCTACACGCGCAGCCATCGAAGAAGGCATTGTTGCCGGCGGTGGTGTTGCCCTCGTGCGCACGCTCGACAGCCTGAAAGAACTCAAAGGCGATAATGAAGATGAAAACTACGGTATCGCTATCGTGCGCAAAGCCCTCGAAGCGCCCATCCGTATCATCTCTGAAAATGCCGGAGTCGACGGTTCGGTGGTGTTCCACAAAGTCGCCGACAGCAAAAATGCTTTTGGCTACAACGCCCGCCACGACCGCTACGAAGACCTGAAAAAAGCAGGTATCATCGACCCGACGAAAGTTACCCGTATCGCACTGGAAAATGCTGCTTCGATCGCCGGCCTTGTGCTGACCACCGAATGCGTCATCAATGAAAAGCCGGAGAAGAAAGAAGCCGGCCACGGCCACCCGGGCATGGGCGGCGGCATGGACATGATGTAATTCCGGTTTGCCACCGTACAGAACTTTTAGTAAGAATGATGAAAGGCGCTGCCGCGAGGCGCGCCTTTCTTTTTTGATGTAATGGACAGCCCGGATTAATATTATATCAAAAATAAATAATTTTTAAACCGCTATATACTAAACAGAACCGCCTCATTGCTAATTATTTAACGTAAAATCGGCGTACTCTTTTAATAGTACAAGGTATATTTGCATGCCAAGCCAGCGGTAAACTGCTTCAATGTATCTGTAATCCCATTGCAGCAGCGCTTTAGGTTTGTTGTTCAATTCTAATCAGTTTCACCGCTTCTCGTATGTTAATCTCCTTACGCACTGCCTTCACGGGCGTGGGTATGATTCTCGCAGCCTTCCGCGTTTCAGCTTCTGCCCCCGCCTCCTCTTCCTGTCTGCCTCCTTCCTTTGCCTGCACTTCACTCAGTCAGATATCGGGAAATTATGCCATCTGCTCCGGCGATAATTCCACTGACCTTTCGGTGGAAACCGACAGTGATTCCATCGACCTCGAATTTGTTTTTTTCGACACCCCGCAATCCGGTACGAACATGTACAACGGCGGCGCTTTGCTGGGCATGGTGGAATCCGGCCAGTTTGCAGGCGCCGGGCCTTTTGTCGCTACCCTGAACAATGCGGTTTTTCCGTCGGTCGCCGTTACGGACACATTTTACGTCTACGCCCGCCTGCTGGTCAGCGACCCTGATCTGAATGATCCGACCTGCCGCCCGTATGTCGAAATACGCATCATTGTTCATCCCCTGCCGCTTGCCAACGCCGGTAATGACGTCGCCATCTGTCCCGGTGGCAGTACGCTGTTGTCTGCCTCGGGCGGCACTAATTGCCAATGGGCGCCCGCAACCGGGCTCGGAGACCCGAATAATTGCAGCACCACGGCCGCTCCGGCACTTACCACCGGTTATTTTGTTACGGTGACAAACGCTTTCGGCTGCACCGCCACAGACGGCGTTATCGTAAGCATTCACGAACCGGTCGGTGTGGTTTGCAACGACAATCTGTACCTCAGTATCGGCCCGAACGGCTCTTCCCTGATCACGCCCGATATGATTTTGGAGGGAGTGGACGATGGTCTGGATGTTTACAGCGTGGCTATTTTCACCCTCACAGGACAACCGGTGAACAATCCGCTTACCTGTACGCAGGTCGGACAAACCCTCAAGGTGAAGGTCACGGATACCTGCAACGGCAGTTTTTGCTGGAGCACCATCCATATCGAAGATAAAATCCCGCCGGTTATCCCTTGCACGGACCTGACCGTGACCTGTGCCGTAGAAAACTTTTTACCCGGCTATCTCGCCGACTCGCTTGGCATAGCGGCCGGCCGGCCGGCTGCGAGCGACAACTGTATCCTCAGTTCGCTGGAGTTTGTCGATACCTGGCAGACCGTGGCTTGTGGCGACAGCGTCAACGGCAAGAAAGACATCGCCGCTTACCTGATCCGCGAATGGACGGCAAGAGATGCCTACAACAATATGTCGACCTGCCTGCAGTATATCTACCTGCAACGCAGGCATATCGACGCGCTTGTTCTGCCGCAGGATACCGTCGTGGTTTGTGATAATCCCCTGACCGGTCCGGCGAATACCGGGGCGCCTTATTTTTCCGACTACGGGCGGCATTTTTCGTTATACCCCAACAACACTTCCTGCGATATCAGCATTGCCTATACCGATGAAATCATCCCGGTGTGCGCCGGTACGTACAAAATCCACCGCAGTTGGACTATTGTTGACTGGTGCTATCCCGGCGGCATATTTACCCCGGGTATCAACCCGATCTATCACTCGCAGATCATAAAGGTTTCCGACGAACAGGGGCCTGTTTTCGGTTGTCCTGCCGACCTGACCGTCAGTACAGAGCCTTTCAACTGCTGCGCTATTGCCGATTTGCCGGATGTTGTGCTCAGCGACAACTGTTCCGGACTGAAAAATATCGAAGCCAGGGTGACGGCTTATGACCAATATACCGGTAATCCGATCGGAACTTATATCGTCAATGGAACGCTGGGCGATTTTCCCGGAAACAATTACTGGGTACCGGATACACTCGGCGTATTGGGCCTGACCACCTGCCTGCCGCAAGGTGCGCACCTGGTCACCTATATTGCCACCGATGGCTGCGACAACAGCGCTACCTGCGCATTTCAACTCACGGTTGCAGATATCACGCCACCATTGGCCGCCTGCGAAACGCATACGCAGGTAGCCCTCGGCGCCGACGGCATGGCGCTCATCGACGCTTCAACGTTCGACGACGGGTCGTACGACAATTGTACCGACGTGCATTTCAAGGTCCGGCGCATGGCGGCCAACGACTGCCAGCCGAACGACACGTTGTACGACCAGGTCAAATTCTGCTGTTCGGATATTGGCGATACCGTGACCGTGGTGTTCAGGGTGTACGACAGCCCGCCGCCGCCCGGCGGGATACCCCTCGATTTCGACCTCCAGAATTTCAACGAGTGTATGGTTCAGGTGCTGGTGGAGGACAAGATCAAACCCTCCTGCATCGCACCGGCCAATGTGACTGTTTCCTGTGAGAGTTTCGACCCCACCCTGGAAACCTATGGCTTTGCCATGTCGACCGACAACTGTTGCCTGGACACGATTACCGAATCGCTGAATTACAACCTCTTTGATACGGTGTGCAACAGGGGAACGATCATCCGGACGTTCCGTGCCAAAGACTGCGCGGGCCTGGTTAACCCTTGTATCCAGCGGATATATGTGGAATACAAGCAGGATTACTGGATCAAGTTTCCCGACGACAAGATCGTGCAGGTATGCGATGGTTCGGCAAACTTCGGAGAGCCCATCTTTTTCGGGGAAAACTGCGAATTGCTGGGTGTCTCGTATGAAGATGTGATTTATACCGTGGTGACGGATGCCTGCTACAAGATCGAACGCACCTGGAACATCATCAACTGGTGTACCTACGACCCCAACAAGCCCTGCATATTCGTCCCTAACCCGGACATTGCGCTGGAGCGCCCCTTTATCCTGCCCGGGCCGATCGTCTCACAGCCCGGTACGCAGGGGCCCTGGTCTTCCACCGTGATCAAGGTACTGCCCACCGACCCGGAGCCCACCGATTACAGCATTTTCTGGAACCCCGACGCCAACTGCTATCAATACAAGCAGATCATCATCGTGGAAGACACCAAAGACCCTGTTATCGCCGATTGTCCGGCGACAAAACCCGAATTCTGTGACCTGACCAACAACGATCCGCAACTCTGGAACGAATCGAACTGGCTCGACCCGGTCACCAACAGCCACGACCTCTGTGAAGGGCCGGTCGACCTGACCATCACGGCAACCGATTTGTGTACCGGCGCCGATTTGCATTTCCGCTACCTGTTGCTGCTCGATCTCGACAACGACGGCGTCACGGAAACCGTGATCAACAGCAATGACCCGCAGCCGGGGGGTATCGTGCTGTTCAATAATGCCAATACGCCGAACTTTTCCGGAGGTACACCCCGGCTGTTTGACGCGCGCGCCGTGCCTGCCGACCAGAAATGGCGGTTCAGTTTGCAAACGACCCAAACCGGCATGAATGTAAACGCGGTCGTGCGCTGGAATACCCTGGCCAATCCCGCACAATTTGCGGCACCGGAACTGCCATACGGCACGCACCGGATCAAATGGATCGTGGAGGACGGCTGCGGCAATGAAGCGTTTTGTGAATATCCGTTTACGGTCAAGGACTGCAAAGCGCCGACGGTGGTGTGTTTTAACGGCCTGAGCGTCAATATTATGCCGACGCAGATGGTGCAACTTTGGGCGACCGACTTCCTGCAATACGCACAGGACAACTGTACGCCGCCTACGGCAACCATCAACGGCCCGAACCTGCTGAAGTTTGGTGTGCGCAAGGCAGGCGCCGGTACGGGATTCCCCGTCGACGCCGCAGGAAACCCGGTTACCAATGTGGTGTTTTCCTGTGCCGAACTGGGGATGCAAACCGTTGAACTGTGGGCGCAGGACCTGGCCGGCAATGCCGACTATTGTCAGACTTTCGTGGAGGTGGGCGACAATAATAATAACTGTGTTCCCGGTGGCATGGTGAATGTCGCAGGCACGCTCAAAACGGAACTGCAGGATGGCGTGGAAGACGCAGTGGTGCACGTGCAATCCGGCGCCTTCAGCGGATTTGATCTGACCGATGATCAGGGACAGTTCCTGCTCCCCAACGCCGTACCCCTGGCTGCCGACTATACCCTGACCCCGGTCAAGGAAGACAACTCGCTGAACGGCGTGTCTACCTTCGACCTCGTCCTTATCTCCAAGCACATCCTCGGCCTGCAGCCGCTGACCGATCCCTACAAGATGATCGCGGCAGACGCCAACAAATCGAATTCCATTACGACATTCGATATCGTGGAATTGCGCAAACTCATACTCGGGATATACCCCGAATTGCCGAACAACAGTTCGTGGCGGTTTGTAGACAAAAATTACGTGTTTCCGCAGCCCCTGAATCCCTTCGGAGCCACCTTCCCGGAGACCATTTCCAACAATAGCCTACTGGGCCAACCAAACGATTTTGTCGCAGTGAAGGTGGGCGACGTGAACGATACGGCAATCCCCAATGGCCTGATGAACGCAACGGACAGGGCTGCAGGCACCCTGCTGTTTGATGTACAGGACAGGGCAGTGCAGGCCGGCGAGAATGTTGAGGTGACCTTCACCGCTGCCACACCTGTTTTGGGCTTTCAGTTTACCCTGAATCTCGACGGGCTTGAAGTGACGGATATCGTGGAAAGCAGTCAGGTCAACCGCAGCAACTTCGGCGTGTTCAATGATGCCCTGACCGTATCTATCGATGGCGCACAGGCATTTACGGTGCGTTTCCACGCGACCCGGACGGGAAATCTTAGCGATATGATGCGTGTTTCCGGCCGGGTGACCAAGGCTGAAGCGTACGCCGCCAACGGAAGCGATTTCAAGACTTACGCCACAGCCTTGCGTTTTGAAAGCCCTGGTGGACAAGTGGTTGCAGGTGCGGGATTTGAATTATATCAAAACCAGCCCAATCCGTTTACCACGCGCACCATGATAGGGTTTTACCTGCCGGAAGCGTCGGGCGTGGTGCTGACCGTTTACGACGCCACAGGCAATGCGCTGTGGTCGGCGAGCGGCAGGTATGAGAAGGGGTACCATACGGAAATGCTCAACAGCGCATGGCTGAATGCGAGCGGCGATGTTCTGTTTTACAGCGTGGAGAGCGTTTTCGGAAAGGTGACAAAGAGGATGAGCCGCGCGAGGTAGGTGTCGGGATATGGATGATGGGCAAAATCAGTGGCATTAAAATACAGGTTAAAGCCAGATATGGTAACTGTTCTTGCTTTATCTTTATTTCCTGTAATTTGACCGGGGTACTGTCTTCGAAGAAGACAGCACCCCTTTCCATTATTTTGCCATGAACCGCTTTTATATATTATTTGCGCCTCTTTTTTCCCTTTCGGGCGTATTGCTGACCGCCCAAACACCCCTCGCCGCTCCCAAACACGATTACATCTGGTTGATGGGCTACTCGAGTTACAGCGGTAACGAGTGGTACGGCGGCACAAGAATCGATTTCAATACCATCCCGCCCACGATTACCCGGGAAGACCGGTATATGGATTTCGGTATAACAAATGCGGTTGTTTGTAATGAGTCGGGTGAATTACTTTTTTATTCAAACGGGATATACCTGTCTTCTTACGCCAATGACACCATGGATAATGGGCTAAAATTAAACCCCGATAACTCCGCCCCCCAGAATCGTTTATATCAGGGAATATTGGCCTTACCCTTGCCGGGGAATGACGACTTGTTTTATTTGATCCATGAAATGCGCACCTTCGCGCCGACGCCCTATTCATACGACCAGATATACTACTGCTTGTACACCATCGTCGACATGTCTCAAAACGGCGGCCTGGGCAAGGTGATTGAGAAAAACCGGGTGCTGGTCAAGGATACCTTGTGCTACGGCAAACTCACAGCTACGCGCCACGCCAACGGCCGCGACTGGTGGATATTAGTTCCGAAATTCGATCAACCCGTCTTTTTTCGCTACCTGCTCACCCCCTCCGGTATCGATACCTTTCCACCCCAGACTCTGGGAGAGGACTTTATCTCAAATGGCGGCCAGGCGGTTTTTTCGCCGGATGGTTCCAAGTATGTTAGAATGAACTGCCCGGGGATAATTGGCTCCTATCTTGACGTCTATGATTTTGACCGCTGTACAGGACTTTTAAGTAATTACAGTAGAGTGTTTCAACTGGGAGTTGCAAGCACAGGCGTTGCGATTTCTCCCAATTCCAGATATTTGTACCTGACCAATACGACAAGCGTATTTCAGTATGATCTGGAAGCCTCCGCCCTGGAATCCAGCGAGACCCTTGTTGCTGAATATGACGGATTCCAATCTCCGTTGCCCACAAACTTTTTTAAGGCGCAATTAGCCCCCGACGGCAAAATCTACATATGCAGCAACTCGTCGACGGACAAACTGCACGTGATCGAGGAGCCAGATCTGCCGGGAGATTCGTGTCGGGTGCGGCAACACGCGATCAACCTGCCCACGCTCAACCTCGGCACGGTGCCCAATCACCCCAACTACCGGCTCGGCCCGCTCGACGGCACGGCGTGCGATACGCTGGGGCTGGACAATGTGCCGGTGGCGCATTTTGTTTATGAGGCAGACAGTCTTGTGCTCAATACGTTCAGATTCAGGGATTTGTCGTACTACGAGCCGGCAACCTGGGTATGGGATTTTGGCGATGGCACAGGGAGTACGCAGCGGCACCCAGTACATACATACCCGGCACCTGGCGCCTGGCAGGTGTGTCTGAGCGTGAGCAACGCCAAGGGGTCGGATACGCACTGCAGGATGGTAGAGATTACGGTGCCGGTGCGGGAGCCGGCAAATATACCAAAAGCGCAGGTGATGCCGTCGCCATTCCACGACCGTTTGCAGGTAACGTTGTGGCCAGAAGCAAAGTCCGGGCTGCATTTCCGCCTGTACGACCCGGCAGGCAGGCAGGTAGCGGAGCGGACGCTTTCCGGGGAGAATGACGAAGTGGCCACAGCCGGGTTACCACCGGGGATGTATTTCTGGACGGTTTCGGACGGGGATGTGGTGCTGGACAGCGGCAGGTGTGTCAAGGTGGAAAGGTGAGTGAGACAGCCTCTGACGCCCTCATCCTGTCAACACACCTACCTCACTCCTTCACAAAATTCATCGACACGGAATTCATGCAATAGCGCAGTCCCGTGGGCTTGGGTCCGTCGTCGAAGACGTGGCCGAGGTGTCCTCCGCAACGGGCGCATTCCACTTCCACGCGTGTCATGCCGTAGCTGCGGTCTTCGATCTCGGTGACGTATTCCGGTTTGAGTGGTTGGTAGAACGAGGGCCAGCCGGTGCCGGATTCAAACTTGGTTTCTGAACTGAACAGGGGCAGTCCGCAGCCCGCACAGATGTAGGTACCTTTTTCGTGGTTGTTCCACAGGTCGCCCGAAAAAGCGCGCTCTGTACCTTCGTTGCGCAGCACGGTATATTCCAGGTCGGTAAGTTGCGCCTTCCATTCCGCGTCGGTTTTGGTGATTTTGACCAGTTTGCCGTTGTCGTATTGTGGCGGAACGATGGTGTCGGCGGTAACTGAGGCTGGGGTGTTGTGTTGTTCGGGTGTCGGTTTTTGCGTGGCATTACAGGCCAGCAGTACCAGCAAAACAGAAAGGTATTTCATGGTATTGGAAACATTAAAACGTGAACGAAAGCGACCCTACCGCCGGCGCCTCGGCTGGTTCCACTCTTCCCGTTCGGCAAACTGCACGATTTTTTTCATGAAATTAACCATGGACAGGAAAACGAGAAAACCGAAGGTCACCACGATATAAATCCATCGATAGGTGCCGGCATCCCGCAGTGCAATCCCGGAAAACATCCAGGCGATAAGTCCCGTACAAAACGCCAAACCGATATAACTGTACATCGAACGCCCCCAATACTTCATGAAACTGT
Source organism: uncultured Bacteroidota bacterium (assembly GCA_937861115.1). GTDB lineage: Bacteria > Bacteroidota > Bacteroidia > Chitinophagales > Saprospiraceae > M3007. The sequence continues at coordinate 15,699 of CALMBD010000231.1, forward strand.
CGGCGCGCAGACTCATCAGGCTGTTCAGCATGGCGAACAGCAGCATGAATGCCGTAGCGATCGACCAGGCAAAAAGCGGGTCGACAGGGTATATACCGGTCACCGTAAGCAGCCAGCCTCCAAACATCAGCACCACGGCGCCTGCCAGTATCAATACGGCCTGTGCGACGGGATTTTCCAGTTTTGTATAAAAAGAGTCGGTCATGTTATCTGATCATAACGCCTTTCCGGTTGAGAAAAGGAATTTCGGTGAAATGCATGGCGTCGAGGCTGCCGGGTACAAAAACGTATTTTTTATCGTAGAGGTAATCGTTGTAGGAAAAACTGACCCAGTACTCGCTGGCCAGCACCAGCACGTCTTTTTGAACGGGCTCCACCTTCACCACTTCCAGGGGGCCGATCTTCTCCCAGAAATACCGCAGCGTCGTCGTCTGGCGCTGCTCGCCGTCGATCAGGCCGTAGCCGCGCGAATTGATGAGTACCGAATGGATCGGCTCGTCTTTAAGGTTGAGCAAATAGGCATCCCAAAACTCCTCATGGTCTTCTTCGTGCTCCAGGCGGGGTACGATCGCGATGGCGAGGTCTTCGACTTTCAGGATGGGAATGTCTTTTTTCATGATCTATTGATTTGACAAGGTGCCGCTCCATTCCGGCGCAGGATCGACGACCTCACATTCGAATACTTCGGCAAAATGTCGTTTTATTTTTGTTTTTACCTCGTTCATATCGACGGACCTGCCTAGTTCTACCTCCATCGAGGTGACCGTTTTGTCTGCGTCGCTTATCCCACAAGGTACGATGTAGCGGAAGTATTCGAGCGGCGTATTTACATTAAGCGCCCAGCCGTGCAGGGTCACCCAGCGGCTCAGGTGAACGCCGATGGCGCAGACCTTTCGCTGTTGCCCGCCGTCGGCGCCGCCAATCCATACACCGGTGTAGTCTTTTATCCGGTAAGTGTCGAGCCCGTATTCGGCCAGGGTACGGATGATGACCTCCTCCACATTGCGGACATAGCGGTGTACATCGTTGAAAAAACACTCGAGATCGAGGATGGGGTAGCCGACAATTTGTCCGGGGCCGTGAAAAGTGATGTCGCCGCCGCGGTTGATCGGGAAATACTGAATGCCCCGCGCCTGAAGTTCTGCCTCCGAAAGCAGGAGATTATCGGTTGATCCGCTTTTGCCCAGGGTATAAACGGGTGGGTGCTCCACGAGAATCAGGCTGTGTTCCTGCGGGTAGGTTCCGGGCGGCAGATCCCTGTTGTTCAACTTGTTATCTACCAGACTCCGGTGCAGGGCTGTCTGGAAATCCCAGGCAGACTGGTACTCCATCAGACCCAAATCCAGGAACCGGACCGTTTGCATAAGCGGTAAACAAAATTAAGCGGGGCATGTTCCCGGCAAAGGTCGGAAAAGAAAATTCGGAATCTGCTGACGAAAATCATCCAATGTCCATACAGGGGGTAAAATGAAATCCTACCTTTGTGTCCCGTAACAGTTTCAAGCATACTATGACGAAATACATATTTGTTACGGGCGGTGTCACTTCTTCGCTCGGAAAAGGCATTCTTTGTGCCTCCCTGGCGAAACTCCTCCAGGCCCGCGGTTTTTCCGTAACCATCCAGAAGTTCGATCCCTACATCAACGTCGACCCCGGTACCCTCAACCCCTACGAGCACGGAGAGTGCTACGTAACGGACGACGGCGCCGAGACCGATCTCGACCTGGGCCACTACGAGCGTTTTCTGAACACTCCTACCTCCCGCGCCAACAACGTCACCACCGGCGCCGTCTACCAGACGGTGATCAACAAGGAGCGGGCGGGCGACTACCTCGGCAAAACGGTGCAGGTGATCCCGCACATCACCGACGAGATCAAGCGCCGGATGCTGCTGCTCGGACAAACCGGCCAGTACGACCTGGTTATCACGGAACTGGGCGGTACGGTGGGCGACATCGAATCGCTGCCCTACATGGAATCGGTGCGGCAACTGCGCTGGGAACTGGGGCGCGACAACTGCATGGTCATTCACCTGACCCTGGTACCCTATCTGAACGCCGCCAAGGAACTGAAAACAAAACCCACCCAGCACTCCGTAAAAGAGTTGCTGAGTCTCGGCGTTCAGCCCGACGTACTGGCCTGCCGCACCGAGCATCCGCTCAGCACCGACATCCGCCGCAAACTGGCCCAGTTCTGCAACGTGGAAACCAGCGCCGTCATCGAAGCCCTCGATGCCGAGAGTATTTACGACGTGCCGCTCATGCTCCTGCGCGAACGCCTCGACGCCGTGGTGATCTCCAAACTGCACCTTCGCGACACTAAGGAGCCTAACCTGAACTCCTGGAAAACGTTTTTGGGTAAACTCAAGAATCCCCTCAGTGAAGTGAAGATCGGCCTCGTGGGCAAGTACAACGAACTGCAGGATGCCTATAAGTCCATACACGAGGCGTTTGTGCACGCAGGTGCAATTAACGAATGCAAGGTACGCGTAGTGCCCATACACGCCGAAGACCTGGAAGGCAGTTACAAAGATGTGGGCAAAACACTGAAGGACCTGAACGGTATCCTGGTGGCTCCGGGGTTTGGCGAACGCGGTATTGAAGGCAAGTTGTCGGCCATTCGTTTTGCCCGGGAGAACGATATACCGTTTTTCGGCATTTGCCTGGGCATGCAGACCGCCTGTGTCGAGTTTGCCCGCAATGTGCTTTCCCTGGCAGACGCTTCGTCAACGGAAGTGAATCCGGGCACGCCGCATCCTGTCATCGACATGATGAGCGAGCAGAAAAAAATCACCAAGAAAGGCGGCACCATGCGACTGGGCGCCTATCCCTGCGAGATAAAGAAGAAAACAAAAGCCCATGCCGCATATGGCAGCGTCTCCATCAACGAACGCCACCGGCACCGTTGGGAGTTCAATAATGCCTACCTGGACCAGTTTGAAAAAGCAGGTATGACGGCCACTGGCATCAACCCCGAATCGAATCTGGTGGAGATCATGGAACTGAAAAGCCACAAATGGTTTGTAGGCGTGCAGTTTCACCCGGAGTTAAAAAGCACGGTCGAAAACCCGCACCCGCTTTTTGTTGCTTTTGTAAAAGCCTGCATGGGGTAGGCTTGTTACAGCGTAGTGTCGGGGTGAATCGTAGTCACCCCGACACTCATCCCAAACGGGCAGGTTTATTCCCGCCGAAGTGCTTCGACGGGATCGAGGCGCGCCGCTTTTACAGCCGGGTAGGTGCCGAACAGGATACCGATCAGCACAGCAACCGTACATATTATAAAAAAGGTATTCCAGGTCAGTACAGCGCTGAACGGTACGTCGGCAAAAAGGCGGATAACCGGTATGGCTGCCATGGCAAAACCTGCACCGAACACCAGTCCGATCATACTGCCAAACGCAGATACAGTGATGGACTCGGCGAGGAACAAGCGGCGAATATCGGCCTTTTTGGCGCCTACCGCCTTGCGCAGCCCGATTTCTGCCGTGCGTTCGTTGACGGAGATCAGCAGCACATTCATTACGCCGACGCCGCCTACAACAACGGAAATACCGATAATCAGCCCCATGATGATGCGAAAAATGAGAAAGCCCTTGGCGGTCTCTCCGACCCAGAAATCCTGGCTCATCACCTGAAAATCAACATGGTTTTCGCCGAATTCAGTTTTCAGCCAGGCGTTTACCTGCTCCTTGATTTTCGGGACATCTTCCGTTTGGGCGGCCTCCAGCAACAGGCGTGGCGGACCGCGGTGCAGATCATCCATCGTAAACAGCGAGATCGGGATATAGGCCGTCGGCGGGGCGTTGTCTCTTTTGCCTTTGGCCACGCCCACGATGCGCAGGGTATGGCCGAATACCGCAAAGGTTTTGCCCGGCACCTGGCTCAGGTCGTCTGACCCGGCAATTAGTTTGGCCAGTTGGGTATTAATTACTGTTTCCGGCTCGCGCCCGGTAAAGGCAGTGGGCGAGAACAATTTTCCGTTCGTGAGAATAGTATCGCCCCAGGGCGTTTCTGCGACGCCCTTAATCATGGCGCCAATAGTCGAGTCGTTTTCCGTGAGGCGAATTTCACGGTTAAAACTGTTGTCCATGTTGGCGCGTTTCACCCCGGCCGTATTTGCGCGGAGCCGCGTGTACCGCTCATAATCGATTACCTGGAAGGAATCCTTCCTGACCGACAGGTTGTTGATGACTTTGTCGGTTTGAGTTTCTACCACAATGGCGTTGAAACTGGTATTGTTCGAAATTTGCTCGCGGGCGAATTTCTCCAGGCCGTCGATGAGGGAAAAGGTGGCGACTAAAGCGGCGACGCCGATCACGATGCCGAGCACCGAAAAGAAAGTGTGAAAGAGGTTGGCGCGGATGTTCTGGAAAGCCAGGCCAAAGGACTGTAGGGTGTTTCGCAGCATAATTTTTCGATTGTTCTGCGAATAAAGGCTGGATTTTCACTTTGCAAGATTGTTTTCGATGAAATGGGGTCATATATTGATAGGGGAGGGGGTGCTCCCGACAATGCAGTTCCCTTGTCCTGTTGAAAACACCCGTCCGCTCTAAATGCGGGTAAAGCCGCAATAACCCTCCGTAGATCGGACAGTTGTTTACAAACATGACAAACTCACGTTGATTTTTGTAAAAAACGGTTGGGCCAGTGGCGAAACACCGCTTACTTCATTAACTCAATCACCTGCACCGACATGGCAGGCACAGCAATTTGGCGAATGTCTGTAATGACCCTATCGTCCAAAATGTTTTTCCCCTTGGTAAACGCGCCAAGGTTCTCGTCAAAACGCCCGGTCTGCAAGGTCTGGTCCTTATCGCTCTGACTCATAACGACCATGATCGTTTTGCTGTCGTCGTGCCGGAAGTACACATAGACGCCGTCTTTGGGCAGGTATTGGGTATGCTTCCCCGTTTGGAGGGCGGTGCAGGTCTTTCGATAACGCGCCAGTTTTTTGGTGAAATCGAATGCCTCGTTTTCCTGGGCCGTTCTGCCGGCGGCCGTGAATTTATTTTCACTGTCGCCCGGCCATCCCCCGGGAAAATCGCGACGCACCTCTGCATCCGACGGGTTTTTGAAGTTTTTCATCAGGATCTCCGTGCCGTAGTACAGTTGCGGAACGCCCCGTGCAGTCAGCAGGAAGGCGATGCCCTGTTTGTATTTTCGCATATCCTCGCCTACCATCGAAAAGAACCGGTTTTGGTCGTGGTTGTCCAGGAAGGTCATGTTCAGGCTGGGGTCTTCGTACACGATGTCCTGCGCCAGCATGGTGCACAACCTGTTGACCCCGGTTCCCCAGTCGCATTTTTCATTCAGGGCGGCATTGATGGCGTTGTAAAAAACGAAGTCGTTGGGTGAGGGGCAGGTGCTCTTGAAGGGGAGATAGAGGTTGTTGCGCACAAAAAAGGCCTGACTGACGGCGGTGTTTACGGCGTTTTCGGCGGTGATGAACATACGGGGGTATTCTTCCAGCAGGGCATTGTTGCATCGGTTCATGAACTCCAGGTCGTTGTACTGGTACGTATCGACCCGCCAGCCGTCGATACCGAAGAATTCAACGGTCCAGAGCGCATGCTGGATGAGATAGTTGGCCACAAAGGGATTGTGTTGGTTCAGGTCGGGCAAAAAAGGCACAAACCAGCCGTTTTGCTGTACGTTGAAATCACTCTTGTTGCCGTGGTCCAGATCAAACACCGACTCGTCGCGGTACGAGGTATTGGTGTAGGTATCCCACTGGTGCAGCCAGTTTTTCATGGGCAGGTCGCGCAGAATCCAGTGGTTGATGCCCACGTGGTTGTACACGGCATCCTGAATGATCTTCAGTCCCCTGGCATGGGCAGCGTCGATCAGGCTCTTGTACGCAGCGTTGCCGCCCAGCCGCCGGTCGACGGCATAGTGATCCGTAAAACCGTATCCGTGGTATGCCGAACGCATCGCGCCGCCTTCGTCGGTCTGCGGCTGGTCGTTTTCGACGACCGGGTTGAGCCATAGCGCCGTCGCGCCCAGGTCGGTGAAATAATCCAGGTGATTCTGTATGCCCAACAGGTCGCCGCCATGTCGCAAAAACGGGTTATTCCGGTCGGATGCAGGGTCGGCCATATCGGCAAACTTGTCGTTGGAAGGGTCGCCATTGGAGAAACGATCGGGCAGAACCAGGTAAATAAGATCACCGGCATTGACCTCCTGCGGGTGTTTGTCCCGCACTTTTAATTCGTAGGGACGGGTCGCTTTGACCGTTTCGTTGACGATCGTCTTTTTCTTTTTTACGGAAACCGACTTGCTCAGTTCGATCTCGAAGGTGCCGGCTTTGGTCTCCGGCGCTATATACAGGTCGACAAACAGGTAGTTGGCGTTTTCGACCTCGTACACCTGCCGGACGCTGATGCCGGGATAGGATATTTTCAAGGAGGCCCCTTTGAGGTCTTTGCCGTAGATCAGCAACTGCAGTTCCGGGTTTTTCATGCCCACATACCAGTTGGTCGGGTCGATGCGCTGAATGGAAGGCGCCTGGGCGAATCCTTCAACGAAGAGAAAGCAGAGTGCGAGCAGGAAGGTTGATGTTTTTCTCACGTTTATATTTTTTCCATTTACGATTTGTGCCGGTTCGGCGGTGTGCGGACAAATGTAACAAAGCCGTGGGATTGGATTAGAGTTCGACAGGCTTTTGGGCGGGGAATTTTATGATTGGGCAATGGTGTGAAGCACAAAATATCGCTGGAATCAAGACGTCCCAGATGGAAGGCGGCAGCACAGAAAACAAATAAAACAACCCGGGGTGAAATCCGACCGCTACTTTTGCCCCTCTAAACATTTTAATATCAGATACATGCCCGATAACAGATTTCCATCCGACACATTTGGTCCCGAAACGCAGGCCATTCGCCTGCAACGAAACCGTACAGGCGAGAAGGAACATTCCACGCCCCTGTTCCTGACCTCGAGTTTTGTCTACGATTCGGCAGAGGACATGGCGGCTGCATTTTCCGGCGACAATCCGGATGTAAATATTTACAGCCGGTTTTCAAATCCGACAGTCGACGAGTTTACAGGAAAGGTCGCTGCCCTTGAAGGCGCTGAAGCGGGGGTGGCCACAAGCACCGGAATGGCCGCTGTCTTTTCCACCTTCATGTCTTTTCTCAGTCAGGGCGATCACATCCTGTCGGCCTCGGCGGTTTTTGGCTCCACGCACACCATTCTCACGAAATACCTGCCGAAATGGGGCATCGAACATAGCTATTTCGATATGAACAAGCCGGAAAGTATGGAGCCTCTGATCCGGCCCAACACAAAAATGTTGTACCTGGAAACGCCCTCCAATCCCGGGCTCGACATCATCGACCTCGACCTTGTGGGCGCCTTGTGCCGGAAACATGATATGTTGTTTGTCGTCGACAATTGCTTTGCCACACCGGCGGTACAGCAACCCACTCGCTATGGCGCCGATCTGGTGATCCACTCCGCCACCAAATTCATGGATGGCCAGGGGCGGGTGCTGGGCGGTGTGGTGGTCGGCCGTGAAGACCTGATCCACCAGCTCTATCTCATGGTCCGGAATACCGGCCCTTCGCTCAGTCCGTTCAATGCCTGGGTACTAAGCAAAAGTCTGGAGACCCTGCACCTGCGCATGGACAAGCACGCAGAGAACGCGTTGCAACTGGCCCGTGTTCTGGAGCAAAACAGACATGTACTAAACGTAAAATATCCGTTCCTGGAGAGCCACCCGCAGTACGCGGTTGCCAAACGGCAGATGCGCAACGGCGGAGGCATCGTCAGTTTTGAGGTGGCAGGCGGTCTGGACCGGGGCCGGCGTTTTCTCAATGCCCTGAACCTGGTCTCCATGACCAATAATCTAGGTGATAGCCGCAGCATTGCGTCGCACCCGGCATCTACCACGCACTCCAAACTGAGCGAGGCAGAACGCGCGGCCGTCGGTATTACTGCCGGACTGGTACGGATATCCGTTGGGCTGGAGACGGTGGCAGATATTATCCGGGATGTGGAGCAGGCACTGGAGCGCTCATAGGGCATTGACCGGGGCGGTATGCGCGAAAAAGTACTTATCCCGAGTCCTCTTTAACAACTTATGGAACAATCCTTGTATCTATGTACCCTGATTTCTTCATTCATTAACTTTAATTGCTATGCAAAAACCGCTTATCCTTGCGCTGTTGGTATCCCTGATGGCATTCGGTTGCTCCAAGTCCGACGATAACCTGAAAACAACCGGCTGGATCGTTACCTACTACCAGATTGGCGCCGATCAGAAGGACGATACCGCACTCTTCGACAATTACTCGTTCGAATTGAACGATAACAACGAGTGGATCATCCATTTCCCCGACGGCAGTTCGGCAACCGGAAAATGGGCAGTTGATGCCAATACTTCGATCGCCACCTTTGCAATTCAAAACCCTGTTGCTATGGCAAATAATATTGTCGGCGACTGGACGATCCTCGAACAATCCGACGTTACCTTGAAACTGACCGGACGCCTCAGCACTGATCCGCTGGTCAGCAGCCAGTCGCTGCTGTATTTCGAGAAACAATAAAGTCAGCCTTAAACGGCAAAAGAAAAAGCCCGTTTCTTCCTGTTACCGGAAAAAACGGGCTTTGCTTTTGGGGGCAGGCGGTTTATGCGCCGAGGTATGTTTTCAGCAATTTGCTGCGGCTGGTTGCACGCAGTTTATTGATGGCTTTGTCCTTGATCTGGCGCACGCGCTCGCGGGTCAGACCGAACTTGTCGCCGATGTCTTCCAGCGACATGGGGTGCTCGACGCCGATACCGAAGTACAGTTTGATCACATCGCACTGGCGATCGGTCAGGGTGCCGAGCGAGCGTTCGATCTCGCGGCGCAGCGAGTCGGCATAGTCGAGGTGTGTGTCGGTGCCGGGCATGGAGTTGTTTTCCAGTACATCGAGCAGGGAGTTGTCTTCGCCCTCCACAAAAGGAGCGTCCATGGAGACGTGGCGAGCGGCAACACCGAGGGTGGTTTCCACCTCGTCGGTCGTGATCTCGAGCAGTTCGGCGAGCTCTTCAGGACTGGGTTCGCGTTCGAAGGTCTGTTCGAGTTCGGAGAAAGCCTTGTTGATCTTGTTGAGCGAGCCGACTTTGTTCAGCGGCAGGCGCACAATACGGCTTTGCTCGGCCAGTGCCTGGAGGATGCTTTGGCGAATCCACCAAACGGCATAGGAAATAAATTTAAAGCCGCGCGTTTCGTCGAAACGCTGGGCCGCCTTGATCAGGCCGAGGTTGCCTTCATTGATGAGGTCGGAGAGGCTAAGTCCCTGGTTTTGATATTGTTTCGCCACAGATACTACGAAGCGAAGGTTGGCTTTTGTCAGTTTTTCAAGGGCGATCTGGTCGCCTTGCTTGATCCGTTTGGCTAAATCAACTTCTTCTTCCGGGGTGAGGAGGTCCACCTTACCAATTTCCTGTAGATACTTCTCGAGCGACTGGCTCTCCCGGTTGGTAATGGACTTCGTAATTTTTAGTTGCCTCATTGTGTGCTGCTATGTTGAATTTTTTCGGCTGCAAAGGTACAATTTTCCGCTTGCCGATATCAAGTTTTTTATGGTTAGACGCAGAATATTGTGGGAAGTTTCAAAAATTTCAGGTAAGTGCCTGATTAAACGGCATAAATTAAATTTTGTTTCGGTGGGTTATGCCTCCCTGCCGGGGAAATAAAATTTTTTGAATAGCATTAACAAGGTTCTCAATAAATGGCCGGGTTTGTATCCGATCGGGCCTCGTCTCTTCACCAGCCGTCTTCTCCGCACCCGATTGGCTGCCCGGGCGGCAGTGCAGGCACCGGTTCCGGTTTGAAAGCTTCAGGTTTCTCCCGGAACAACCTGATCTGCCGCAGCAGGTACAGGTCGTTGGCCTTGTCGGTGTTGTCGGTTGCCGCAGCGAGCCGGCGTTCGAGTTCTTTTTCGAGGATATCGATTTCAAACAACACAATACCCTTTACCGTGCCCGTAGGCTTGTCGGATGCGGCAAGTGCCAGCAGTTTGTTCAGGAAAAGTTGCTGCACGATCCGGCGCAGTTCGGCTTCCATAGGGAGGGAAGCAGGGGCGGCAAAGGTTGATGCCCGCAGCCGGTCGAGCATACTGACGGGTGTGAAGGCACGTAATACACCCCGCGCCTGTTGTTCCGACATGCGGTTGAGCCGCTCTGGGAGCAGGAGCATATCGAGCGTATGTCCCGCGCTGCCTGCCGCAGCGGCCAGGGGATCAAAAAAGCCTCCCGTATTGCTGTCGAACATTTCCCGGTCGCGTTCAAAACCAATCGGTTGGGGCGGGATCAGGCGAATAACGGATTCCGGGAGCGACAGGAAGTCCGGCTGAAGGGTTTGCAGCAGGGCTTCGAAGGCTTTTTGCTGTTCGGCCTCTTCGACCGGTTCGTTGGCGGGCTGGCCATCGCCGCGCACTGTGTAAGCATACCGTACGCCGCCGATGCTTTTCGACACTGCTTCTGTCTGGTAGCGGTGGGCGAGATAGAGCGGCACCAGTACCCGTTCCAGGTCGGCCATAACGCGGCCTTTCGGAATGCTGCGCTCGCCAAAATGCTGCAACGCGGCGCTGCGTACGGCTGCCAGCCTGTTGAGTTCGGCTGAGGCGTTGGGACCGTTGTCCCACAGATGGGCCTGCGGGTGGGCGCCGGAGGCAGGCCTTGCGCCTTCATCGGAGAGGTGCAGCAGGCCGAGGCGGTTGTTTTCTTCCAGTATTTTGTTCAGTTCCGCCGCCTCATCGGCGCGGGCCGGGAAGTCCTGGTACCCGTACAGGATGGTGCGTTTGTCCCAGGCGCCGATCTTGTCGTCGTAGGCCTGTGAGAAGTCGAGTTCGCCGTTTTGTTTCATCCGGATATATGGATGGGGATAGTCCATCACGGAGGCGCGGTCGTTGGCGCTGGCGGCAAAATTGTGCGCCAGGCCGAGGGTGTGCCCCACCTCGTGCGCCGATAACTGGCGGAGCCGCGCCAGCGCCATGGCCTCTGCCTCGGGGTCGGTGGTCTGGCCGCCGTCGAAAGGCGACAGCAGGCCTTGTGCGATCAGGTAGTCCTGCCGGACGCGCAGCGAACCGAGCGATACCTGGCCTTTGATGATCTCGCCGGTACGCGGATCAATGACGCCGCTGCCATAGCTCCAGCCCCGGGTGGAACGGTGCACCCACTGAATGAGGTTATACCGTACATCCATAGGGTCGGCATCGGCGGGAAGATCCCTGACAATGAACGCATTGCGATACCCGGCGGCTTCAAAGGCCTGGTTCCACCAGCGCGCGCCGTCGAACAGGGCGGAACGGACGGGCTCGGGCACGCCGGGGTCCATGTAGTACACGATCGGCTCGACAGGGTCGCTGATGGCAGCGGCGGGGTCTTTTTTTTCCAGGCGGTGCCGGACGATGTAGCGTTGGGCAATCGGTTCGCCGATGGGCACGGAATAATCGTACCACGCCGTTTCGAAAAAACCGCTGCGCGGGTCGAATATGCGGGGTTTGTAATGGCCATCCGGCAGTTTGACAAACGAATGGTGTTGGCGGACGGTCACGGCGGACGGGGTAGGGGTTACCGACCGGATGAAGGCGCCTTCCGGTTTTCCGGTAAAGGTCAACATGGTCTCCCACTCCGAGTTATCGGGGAAATTCTTGGTGCGTTCGGTGTAAATGGCGGAGCGGCTCGGATCGAGCGTATAGGCGCCTTGTTTTGTCAGCGCAAGCGTGCCGCTCACGTTGTGGGCATCCTGCAGGAGAAACGGCGTCGCGTCGACCAGAAAGCGGTCTTTTGCGCTGAGGGTTATGGGGAAGCCCCACAAGACCGATTGGGCGAAGGCCTCTTCAACCGAGCGGCGTTCAGCGGCATTGGCACTGCCGGCGCGATAGCCGAGATTGGGCTGAACCAGCAGGATTTTATTGCCGCTGCGCACAAACTTTACCACCCTGGTGCTGCCGATCTGGCCCCGGTCGAGGCCGATATCGTTGGAGCCCACGCCTGCCGGCAGGGAATTGACGTAGAGGAATTCCGAGTCCAGGCGGCCAATTTCGAGCCATATTTTGCCCGATTTTTCATCCCACCAGAACGGGAAATAACCGGGGAAGGCCGTCATGTTCCGGGTCCTGATCGCGATGGAATCCACACCGGATAATCCGCCGGTACCGGAGGAAACAGGTGCGGTGGTTTTGGGGGAACAGGCTATTGCAAGCAGCAGGAGAGCAACAAAAAGGGATAGGCGCATGGATCAGACTTTTGGGGGTCGAAAATAATGCATTTCAGTCATTATGGCCACGGTATTGCGGCTGCCGGCAACCACAGCCTCTGATTATTGCCCGCTCTTTCCTTTGGCTTCGGCGATCAGGTCCGGGAAAAAAAGATTGAAGTCTGCGGAAAAAAGATCGAGGTTTTCAAAAAAACAGGTGGAGAGTTCCGGCACATCGAGGCGACCGCCGAGGCGCCGGTTGAACTGGCCAAGTACCCACTCCAGCCCGGTCCGGCTAAAGTAACCGTGCAAAAAACGCCCTTTCAGCATATGTGGCAGGCGTTCCTGTAATACTTCGGGCATTTCCTCAGCCCTTTTTTCCAGCCTTTGATAGGTTTTTTCCGCAAACACCTCGAATGTCTCCGGCGCATAGATTTTCCAGTTCAGGGCCAGCAGGTGGTCGTACAACACATCCGTTACCGGCGAGGCATAACGCCCGGCAAAAGACCGGATGCGCTCCTTGCTCTGCGCGGTTGCCGGATGGTTGTCGGTGAAACTGTCGATGGCCCGGTGCAGTAAAATGCCCCGCTGTACCCCTTCCGGATATGCCTTCCAGGTGCTGCCTTTTACATCGTCGCCGATAAAATTGCCCAGCAACAGGTCTTCATCATCAAAGGAAAGGAAACAATGGGCGAGGTGGTTCATGTTTGATTGTTGTCGTCATGCGTCGTTCGTAGACAGGATAACAGAAGGGAAGATACAAGGTTACTTTTTTACAGGATTAAAACGCCGCCAAAATTTCACCGGTGGTTTTTCTACCTTTGCGCCCGTTTTTTCGGGACACCGTCCGCCGCCAGCCGGCAACTTGCCAAGTTGACGGCAATAACGAAATGACGATAATGACCAATCAACCACAACTGCGAATTAACGAAACCCACAATATTAATGGCTCTTCAATGCGGTATCGTTGGCCTGCCCAACGTCGGAAAATCCACTCTTTTTAATGCCCTGACCAGCGGGAAGGCCCTGGCTGCCAACTATCCTTTTGCCACCAAAGATCCGAATGTCGGCGTCATCACGGTGCCCGATGCACGACTGGACAAGTTGTCGGAACTGGTCAACCCGCAACGCATCGTGCCCACGACGGTGGAGATTGTCGACATCGCCGGATTGATCAAGGGGGCGAGCCAGGGTGAAGGACTGGGCAACCAGTTCCTGGCCAACATCCGGGAAGTAGATGCCATCGTGCATGTGGTGCGTTGTTTCGACGACGACAACGTGGTGCACGTGGACGGCTCCGTGAATCCTGTGCGCGACAAGGAGATCATCGACCTCGAACTGGGCCTTAAGGACCTTGAAACGGTGGAAAAAAGGCTGGAAAAGGTGATCCGGGCCGCCAAGGCGGGCAGCAAGGACGACCTGAAAGCGCTCGATATTCTGAACCGGGTAAAAGCGCACCTGGAAAGCGGCCGCCCATCCCGCGAACTGCTCGCCGATCTGGACGATGACGGCAAGACACTCGTGATGCGCGACCTCTCGCTGCTGACGTCCAAGCCCACGCTCTACGTCTGCAATGTAGACGAGGGCTCCATGGAGTCGGGCAATGCCCATACGAAGGCTTTTGCAGCATCGGTAGCGGGCGAAAACGCAGAGGTTATCGCGATTTGCGCCGGCATTGAGGCACAGATCGCCGATATGGAAACCCAGGAAGAGCGCGCGGAGTTTCTCGAGATGATGGGGCTCAGCGAACCGGGTAAAAACAGGCTCATCCGCGCCTGCTACACCCTGCTCAACCTCATCACCTATTTCACCGCCGGCGAAAAAGAGGTGCGTGCCTGGACGGTTCGGCGCGGCGCCAAAGCGCCCGAGGCCGCCGGGGTCATCCACTCCGATTTTGAAAAGGGGTTCATCCGGGCAGAGGTGATCAAATACAATGACTTTATCCATTTCGGCTCCGAAGCCAAAGTAAAAGAGGCCGGAAAAATGGCCGTCGAAGGCAAGGAATACGTCGTGACAGACGGCGATATCATGCACTTCCGGTTTAATGTGTAGTTTTTGAGGTTACGGGTTACGGGTTACGGGTTTCGGGTTACGGGTTTCGGGTCGGCAGCACGTGAATACCCGTCTGACGCGCAGCGTCTGCACGGGACGTGAATACCCGTCTGACGCGCAGCGTCTGCACGGGAAAGGTACTTCGTAACGAACTACGATCGCACAATTGGTGGTTCGGGTTTTAAAGTTTCGGGGCTGGAGTATTACCTCCTATGCTGTTGTGAATTGCCGACAGGATTATATCAACCCGGAAGTCCATTCTAATTTTCAGAAAATGGCTATTTCTACTATCATATTCGACCTCGGAGGCGTACTCATCGACTGGAACCCCGAGTATGTGTATCAGCACGTTATCCCGGACCCGGAGCGCCGCCGCTATTTCTTTGAAAACATTTGCACCCACGACTGGAATGTGGAGCAGGACGCCGGCCGGCCGCTGGCCGAGGCGACCGAGTTATTGGTCGGTCAGCACCCGGAATGGGAATCCGAGATACGGGACTACTACGGCCGATGGGAAGAAATGCTTGGCGGACCCATCCACGACACCGTATCGGTATTGCAGGAGTTGCGCGACCGCAAGGCGCAACGCCTGCTGGCACTGACCAACTGGAGTGGCGAAACATTCCCCGTTGCCTTGTCCAGATACGACTTCCTGCACTGGTTCGAAGGCATTGTTGTTTCGGGAGACGAAAAAACACGCAAGCCTTTTGCCGATATTTACCAGACGCTTTTGCGGCGGTATGAAGTGGACGCGTCGGAGGCTGTTTTTATCGACGACAGCCTTAAAAATATTGAAGGCGCGGCTGCGGTAGGGATCGGCGGAATTCATTTTCAGAACGCGGATCAATTGCGCAAAAACCTCCTCGATCTGGGTCTGCTCGGCTAATGAGCCGCCACCGTTTGTCAGCCGCGGCCGGCATCCCATCGAAAAAAGTTTTGTCTCGCCAATAATTCCGGGTGTTTTGAAGTTAAACGGTGCTGAACAACGCCTTTATCTTATTTTGCTGCTATGAAAACACTGCAAAACTTTTTCCTCTTTTGTTCGGGAGTGGATTTTTCCGTCCTGGAGAAATGTCCGACCGACCGGAATAAATACATGGGCATCGGCGCCACGGTCTTTTTTACCGGTGTGCTCGCTTTTTTTTCCTCGGGCTATGCCTTGTTTACGGTTTTTGAATCCTTCTGGGCCGCCACTGCCTTTGGCCTGGTGTGGGGCCTGATGATCTTCAACCTCGACCGGTACATCGTCATGAGCATGAAGAGTTACGGGAAATGGTGGCGCGACTGGCTCGTTGCGGTGCCGCGGATGGCCCTGGCGGTGTTGCTGGCGCTGGTTATTTCCAAGCCGCTGGAAATGAAGATCTTTGAAAAAGAAATACAGGCTGAACTGGTGACCATGGAGCAGGAGGTGTACAAGCAGCAGGAGGATCGTGTGAAAACGCGTTTTCAGGCACAAATCGATGAGCAACGCGCCCAAATAGCGGCCCTGAAAGCCGAAATTGCCGAAAAAACGGCATCTCGCGACCGGTTGACGCTGCAGGCGGTACAGGAGGCCGACGGCACAGGCGGCTCGGGCCAAAAGAACCTGGGACCGATTTACAAGGCTAAAAAAGCCGAAGCCGATAAAGCACAAACGGAACTCGAGGCCTTGCTGGCCTCTGCACTGCCGGCCATACAGGGAAAGGAAGCGGCTATTCAGACGCTGGAAACAAACGTGCAGGCCGAAATTACAGGACTCCAGCGCTCGCGGTACGACGGTATGGCGGCCCGCATGGAAGCCCTGGGCCGGCTGACGGCCAACAGTGAAGCCATTCTTTGGGCCAGCCTGTTCATTACGCTGTTGTTCATCGCTATCGAGACCGCCCCGATCATGGTAAAACTGATCTCTTACCGCAGTCCGTACGACTACCTGCTGCACGAACACGAGCACGTATTCGAGATGGCCAACCTGGAAAAAACAACCTTGTTGACAAACACCGTCCGGAACAAGTTGAAATTCGAGACAGAAACCGGCGCACACCTCGTCATGGCGAGTATCGCCACAGAAAAGGCCCTGATCGACCACAAACTGAAAGAAAAACTGGAAACGCTCAAGAGTCGCCCGTACGACTGGAAAGTGGGCAATATGGCCGGAGAGTTATAGCACAGGATTCAACGATTTTGGGGCGAAAACCGGAATATTTTTCCATCACCCTTCTTCCCGCCCTCCGAACTGATGTACATCCGGCCCTGACGGTCGAAACAAATGCCTTCGGGTTGCCTGAATACACCGGAAGGCAACCACTCTGCCTGTATTATTTTACCATCCGGCTGGAGCACGGCTATTGCCTTGCCCATCGACGCAATAATATAAAGGTTGCCGTCGATCGGGCAGAAAGCCAGACCGGACGGACCGAAAGCATCGGTTTTTTGGTCGGTGGAGAAAAAATCGTTCAGTTTTTGGGAAAAACCTGATACCGGTTTTTTTAACCGGCCTATTTCAGCGAGATGGAGGGTAATAACCGGCGTTTCACTCAGCCGTTTGCCGGAGAGATCGAACGCATAAATAACCCTTTCCCCTTTTATGGCCGGGTTTTTACCGTCTTTCCCCTTACAGGCCAGCAACAGGCGATTGTTGGCAGCGTCAAAAGCGAGCCCTTCCACATCATTGCTTTTTTTCAGGCCGGTCGGGTATGTTTCCACTTTCCCGGAATCGGGCATGATCCGCGACAAGACGCCGTTGCTTTTTACCGCGTAGATGTCGCCACCGGCTGTTTCCACGCCTTCATAATCGCCGGCCTCTCCAAAATGAAAGGTCGAATGGATAACCCCTGTTTCGGGATCAATATAATAGATGAGGCCCTCTTCATCATTGACTGCCAACAAATGGCGCCCATCGGGTGACATGCTCAGCCCGGAAATCTCCTTCAGGCGTTGCGGCAAGACAAACACCGTGTCGGGTTTGTCAAGGCGATAGGGCAGGGTAGTGGCCGGCGCGTTTACAGGGGGCGTATTGTCCGTGCAGCCCGACAGGTAAACCAGGAGCAGGACGGCTGGCAGCACATTTGAATGCGGCAAAAAACGGAACCGGAATGGCGCCGACATGTCTAGTTTTTGTCCTGGTGAAAAAAGGACAACAGATCGCCCATCGTTTCTTTCAAATCCTTGCGGTTGACCACCAGGTCGACAAATCCGTTTTCCAGCAAAAATTCGGCGGTCTGAAATCCTTCCGGAAGGTCGCGTTTGATGGTTTCCCGGATCACACGTGGTCCGGCAAAGCCGATGAGTGCACCCGTCTCGGCGATATTGACGTCGCCCAGCATAGCGAACGAGGCCGTGACGCCACCCGTCGTCGGGTCGGTCATGAGCGAGAAATAAGGCAGACCGGCCCTGGCTAAGAGGGTAAGTTTGGCGCTTGTTTTGGCCATTTGCATCAGCGAAAACGCACTTTCCATCATGCGTGCGCCGCCGGATTTGGAGATGATCAGCAGCCCGGTCTTTGTCTCCAGTGCCCGGTCTATGGCGAGCGATATCTTTTCTCCGACGACAGAGCCCATGGAGCCGCCGATGAATTTGAAATCCATTGCGGCGATAACCAGCGGGTATCCATTCACCTTGCCTTCGCCGACCGCGATGGCGTCGCGAAGGGAAGTTTTTTTCATAGTCTCTTCCAGCCGCCTGTCGTAAGGCTTCAGGTCGGTAAACTTCAGGAAGTCGATGGAGATCAGGTTGTCGAACAGCGTGGTGTATTCGTGGCCGTCGAACAGCAGGTCGAAGTACTCCTCCGAGCCAATGGCCGTGTGGTAGTCACACTTGGGACATTTATAGAAATTCTCACGGAGTTCCCGTGTCGTACTGGCCTGCTTGCAGTTCTTGCATTGAAACCAGATGCCTTCCGGCACATCTTTTTTCGACTTGGTGGCGGTGGATATACCTTCCCGCAGTCGTTTGTACCAACTCATAGGCTGCTTTTGATTGATTCAGGTCGCATTGATCGGGAGTGCAAAGATAGCGCGCCTGCTGAAATTCAATCCCAAAAAGTATTTTGAACGCAAATAGATTGCAATATGACGTGTTTACCTTTGCCGGCATGGATGTAAAAATGTTCCTTACCCTGCTCCGCAAAGAGTTTGTGCTCGAATTCCGCCAGCGTTATGCGATCAGCGGCATCGTGCTGTATGTATTCAGTATGATATTTGTGGTGTACGTGGCCAGTATCCGGGTGTTGCCGCCGGTGTGGAATATCCTGTTTTGGCTGATCGTGCTTTTTGCCTCGATCAATGCCGTTGTCAAAAGTTTCGTTCAGGAAAGCGGCGCGCGGCAGTTGTATTATTACCAGATCGCAGACCCGTCGATGTTGCTGCTGGCAAAAATCGTTTACAATACCCTGTTGTTGTTTGTGTTAAGCGGACTGGCCTATGGCGCCTATAGCGTTGTGGCGGGCAATCCGGTGAAGGATGGAGGTCTTTTCTGGCTGGTGCTGGTGCTGGGCAGTCTGGGCTTTTCCATCGCCTTTACCTTTATCGCCTCCATAGCAGCCCGGGCAAACAACAGCGCCACCCTGATGGCTATCCTGAGTTTTCCGGTGGTGCTGCCCATCCTGCTGACGCTCATCCGGCTCTCGCAAATTGCCCTGCGCCTGCTTCAGGATACCTCCTATCAAAAAGATATTATCAACCTGCTGGCGATCGATGCCATCCTGGTTGCCCTGACCTTTGTCCTGTTTCCCTTCGTTTGGAAGGATTAAGCCCGTCCTGCCATGAAAAAACATTATCAAACCGAGACCCTCATTGTCGGCGCCGGTCCTGCCGGTCTGGCCGTTGCGGGCAGACTTTCAAAAATGGGTCTGCCCTTCCTGGTACTGGAAAAAGGCGACCGGATCGGCGCTTCCTGGCACGATCACTACGAACGCCTGCACCTGCACACGGTAAAGGAACACTCCGACCTGCCGCACGACAGCATGCCGGAGCATTACCCGGTGTATGTTCCCCGGCTCGATTTGATCGCCTACTGGGAGGATTATGTTCGCAAAATGAATATTTCGCCGCTTTTCGGGCAAAATGTTTCAAAAATCAGGCGCGAGAACGGCGGCTGGATCACCGAAACGGACAGCGGCGTTTTTCAATCCGCACAAGTCGTGGTCGCCACAGGCTACAACAGGGTGCCCAACTTTCCCAAATGGCCGGGACAGGAAAGTTTCCGGGGGACGTTCATCCACAGCAAGGACTACCGCAGTGCCCGGCCGTTTGCCGGACAAAAAGTACTCATCATCGGTATCGGCAATACCGGCGCCGAGCTGGCGCTCGATCTGCACGAACACGGCGCGACACCTTATATATCGGTGCGCAGTCCGGTCAACTTTATCCGCCGCGATATAGGCGGCAGGCCCGCACAACGGACGGCCATCATACTCGGCAAACTGCCCAATGCCGCTTACGATTTCATCGCCCGGCTGGTGCAACGGCTGACGGTGGGAGATATGAGCGCATACGGTCTGCCAAAATCGCCCTACGCCCCTTCGGAACAATTGCGCCGCTTCGGCAAGGTGCCCGTTATCGACATCGGCACCATCGACCTCATCAAGCAGGGTCATGTGAAGATCATGCCTGATATTCAGCGCTTTAATGAAGACTCGGTACGTTTTGCAGATGGCCGGACCGAAACCTTCGACGCCGTGATCGCCTGTACGGGCTACCGCGCGCGGGTCGAGGATTTTGTGGAAAACGGCGACCGTTTGCTCAGCGACTGGGGGTACCCCCGCAGCCTGTGGTTCGACGACCCGGCATTCGAGGGCCTGTACTTCTGCGGATTTTCCATTCCCCTGAGCGGGATATTGCGGAACATCAAGATGGATTCGGAGGCGATTGCGGAGCGGATTGGCCGCAGGGCGGGAATCCCTACAAATGCAACAACCGTGTCGAATACGCCACAGGGTTGATCACTTCCTTCGCCCGCGCTTTTCCCGGTAAAAACTGCCAGGGTGTCACCTGACGGGTCCAGTCGAAATCGTGTTTTTCAAGATAGCGCTTGCGGTATTCCAGGGGCGTGCAGGAGCGGTATTTTTTGAACAGCCGGTTGAAGTTGGCCACATTGTTGAACCCCGACCGGAAACTGATGCGATTGATGGTGTCATCGGTGTCGAGCAGCAACTGGCAGGCATGGCCGATCCGTACGTCGATCAGAAACTGCGTGAAACTCCGGAAGGCGTACTTGTGGAAGAAATGGCTGAACGCTGAATCGCTCATGTTGACCTGCGCCGCCACGGCGCCGATTTTCAGGTTCGGGTCGGTAAAATGCTTCAGGATATAGCCGTAGGCTACTTGTATGCGGTTGTTTTCCGGGCGAGCCGACTGAGGCAGGAACCCTTCGCTGGCCAGGAATTCAGATTCCGTGGTTTCCGAAAGCAGATCGAGCAATTGTAAAAACGCAATGATATTGGTAAAGCCCTTGTCTTCCGTCAGGCCCACCATGATGCGCATGGCCTCCTCGAATGACTTTCCGTAAAATTTGATGCCCCTGCTGGAGTCTTTCAGCAGTTTCCGGATTTTCATCAACCGTTCCTTTTGAAAAAACTGACCGCTGAACAGGTCCATGGCAAACTGTATCGTGATCACGCGGTAAGGCCGTCCGCTTTTCTGAAGTTGCTCGTCGCCATCCCATTTGTGATAGAGATAGGGCCCGATCAGCACCAGGTCGTAATCGGTGTAGCGTTCGGTGGAATCGCCCACGATGCGCGTGCCCGATATGCCGGCCACGAGGTTGAGTTCGTATTCCGGATGATTGTGAATCGGATAATCGAAGCCGTTGCTGACGGAATCCAGCACAACGAAAACGTCACGCGCCTTCAGTGGGGTGATTTCACGGTAAATATTCATTTCAGAATTTCATTTTGTGAACCGGCAGCCGGGCCAATTTTTGCCGGTAAATTTTTCATGGCAGGACAAAAAAACGACAAGTTTATGAATCGCTCATAAAAGTATTAACCTTTTGCATAATTGTATCAATCCGGGGGCCAGGCAATTGCGATATTTGTCAAAATGAATCACAAACGGATGGCTATGAGTCCAGTTTTTACCAGTCAATTTTTAAAAAATCGCCCGGGTATTGCGCCCGTCTTTTTTCGGGGCGTCGCGTTGCTGTTATTGTTGGCGGCGGCACAATATGCAGATGCCCAGGGCTTTATAGTGTCCGGGACGGTTGTTTCCGCAGAGGATAATCAGCCGCTGATCGGCGTGAGTGTTCGGGAAAAAAGTGCGCGCAACGGCACCACAACCGATGCCGGCGGCGCTTTCCGCCTCGAAGTGGCCTCATCGGATGCCGTCCTGCAGTTCAGTTATATCGGCTACGGCACGCTGGAGGTGCCCGTAGCGGGCCAGACTGCGCTTGCCGTCGTACTCGACGCCAACGCCAACATGCTGCAGGACGTGGTCGTGACGGGGTACAAAAAGGAAATCCGGAGCGACATCTCCTCTTCCATCGCCTCGATCAAATCACGCGATATTGAAAAACTCGTTGTATCGGGACTCGACCAGGCCTTGCAGGGCCAGGCAGCGGGCGTGATGGTCACGCAGGTTACAGGCTCGCCGGGCGACGACATCGCGGTGCGCATCCGGGGAGCGGGAACGCTGGGCAACAACAACCCGCTGTTCGTCATCGACGGCGTGCCGACGACCGGCAACATCAATATGTTCTCTCCCGGCGATATCGAGTCCATCGAGGTGCTGAAGGACGGCGCTGCGGCGGCGATCTACGGCGCCCGGGCCGCCAACGGCGTGGTGTTGATCACCACCAAACGCGGCAAATCGGGCAAGCCGGTTTTTTCTTTCAACGCATACAGCGGCATACAACAGGCGGTCAACCTGCCGGAGTTGCTCAACGCGGCGGAATACCTCGAGGTCCGCAACGAGGCGATCGTCAATGCCAACGCGCTGCGCAACCCCGCCAACCAGTTGCCCACCTACGACCCTGCCATACTGGATACGCTGCCCGACAACAACTGGCTCGACAAGGTATTCGGCCTCGCGCCCATCCAACACTATTCCCTGTCTGCCATGGGCGGCAGCGAAAACAGCAGTTTCTATATTTCGGGTGAATACCAGACGCAGGACGGCGTGTTCAAGGGACAGGCGTTCGACAAATACCAGGTGCGGTTCAACGGCGAAATCGGCAACAAACGCTTCAGGGTGGGCAATAACCTCTCCTTTTCCCATACTTACCGCAAGGTGATCGGCGCTTCGGGCGACGGCTACGGCCAGGGCAATGAACTGAGCGGTATCCGCTACGCGCTCATTGCCGCGCCTGTTTTTCCGGAAAAATACGCAGACGGCACCTATGTCAAGGTCAGCTCGGAACTCGGCGACCCGACGCTGTTCGGCGACGGCAATGCCAACCCGGTCGTATTTGTCAACAACACCGACTGGACGATCCGCCGCTACCGCGTATTCGGGAACGTATTTGCAGAGTACACGGTGCTGGAAGGACTGCGGCTGCGCAGCACGCTCGGCGGCGATTTCCAGTTCGAGCGCGAAAAACTCTTCAAGGAACGGCTGTCTGCCGCTATTTACGATCCCACTTCGCTCAACGAGGGCCGGGTGTTCAACCAAACGCTGGTCTGGAACAATACGGCCGATTTCCAGCGCACTTTCGGCAACCACCGCGTGTCGGCGCTGCTCGGCATGGAGGCCATCCAGAATCATACCGATTACCTCGGCGCTTCGGCAAACAATTTCCGCAGCACCGACCAGTTATTCCGCTATATCGACGCCAGCAATCCTGAGGCGCTCGAGAACCTCGGCGCTTCCGGTATCGCCACGGAATGGGCGCTGCTGTCGTATTTCGCACAGGCCGGGTATTCGTTCAAGGGACGTTACGTGTTGAGCGCGGCCGTACGCCGCGACGGTTCTTCCCGTTTCGGGCCCAACAACCGCTGGGGTGTTTTTCCCTCTGTTTCCGCTGCCTGGAACGTGTCGAACGAGCGCTTTTTTGAACCCGTGAAATTTATTTCCACCCTGAAAATCCGCGCCAGTTGGGGACAACTCGGCAATCAGGAGATCGGCATCTATCCCTTCAGTTCGCTGGTGAGTACGGGCGACCGCGTGTATATCTTCGGCGACAAGATCGTAACCGGCTCTACCATCCTTGAAACGGGCAACAGCAATATCCGCTGGGAAACGAGCACCCAGACCAACCTCGGGCTCGACGTGAGCTTCTGGCAGGATCGCCTGTCGCTGTCGGCCGACCTGTTCCGCAAAAAGACCGACGACATCCTTGTGCGCGTACCCGCACCGCAGGCCGGCGGCGCCCAGCGGCCGCCGTTCGTCAATGCCGCTTCCGTGGAGAACAAGGGCGTGGAACTGGGCCTGATCTACAAGAACAGGATAGAAAAATTCAACTACTACGTCGGCGCCAATATTTCAGCCGTGCGCAACAAAGTGCTGTCTATCGCCGACAGCGAGCCCATTCTGGGCGGTTTCGGCTTGTCAGACGGACCGTTAACCAAAACGGAACCGGGTTACCAGGTCGGGTCTTTCTTCCTGTATGAAATGGACGGTATTTTCCAGACGCAGGACGAGATCGACGCCAGCCCGTTCCAGACACAGTACACCCGTCCCGGCGACGTGAAATTTGCCGACCTCAACGGCGACAACAAGATTGACGACAAGGATCGCAAGCACATCGGCAACCCCTTTCCGGACTTTACCTATGGTGTGAATATGGGGTTCAACTGGAATAATTTCGACTTTTCCGCGCTGGTGCAGGGGGTGCAGGGCAACGACGTGTATTTTCTGTACGGCAATTTCGCCTATGAAACGCAATTGCGCGGCTTCAATTCCTACAAGGATGCGCTCAACCGCTGGACGCCCTCGAACACGAACACCAATATTCCAAAACTGAGCGTGGACGACCGCAACGGCAACCGCCGCGCATCCACCCGCTTTTTGGAAGACGGTTCCTACTTGCGCATCCGCAACATTACGCTGGGCTACAATTTTGCACCACTGCTCAGGTGGGGGGATATTTCCGGGTTCCGCCTGTATGTGACGGCTCAAAATGCGTTCACGTTTACCAAATACCCCGGCCTCGACCCTGAAATTCAGGCCAATTCCAATGACACCCGCGGGCTGGGGCTCTCGTCCGATCTTGCCGTGGGCATCGACTGGGGTACCGTTCCTGCGCCGCGTACATTCATCGCGGGACTTAAACTGGATTTTTAAAGGTGTAATACTGAACTCTTTTTCCGTCAGTCCCGTCCATTTATAAATATCGATTCGCCATGAAATTTTTCAAACATATACTGTTTTTACCGGCTGTCCTGCTCGCTTCCTGCACCGGTATCCTCGACAAGGAACCGATCGCAACGCTCGATGCCGGTTCGTATTTCCAGACAGAAGACGACGCCATTCAGGCGATAAATGCCGCTTACGGGCCTTTGCTGCTCAATAATGACAACAAGAATTTCTACTGGGGTTTTGCAGAACTGACTTCGGATGAGGCCATCACCGGTGGGGACGGCTCGCGTCCGGGCCTGACAGAACTGGACGCTTTTACCTACACGCCGCGGACGGAGGAGTTCAACGATTTCTGGAAACTGCAGTACACCGGCATCACGCAATGCAACCTCGTGCTCGATCACATTGCCGATATCGACATGAACGAGTCTACCCGAAATCGCGTGACCGGCGAGGCGCTGTTCCTGCGCAGTTATTACTATTTTTTGCTGACACAGGTGTTCGGCGATGTGCCCCTGTTCACCAGCGTGGCGCCGCCCGACCAGTTGAAGGTGCCCCGTACCTTGAAAGCGACCGTTTATGCGCAGATCGAGTCGGACTGCGAGCGCGCAGCCGGGTTGCTGCCTGCCCAGTATGGCGCCGACGAGGTGGGCAGGGCGACCAGGGGCGCTGCATATGCCCTGGCGGCCAAAGCATATTTATACGAAAAAAACTGGGCCAAGGTGCTCGAATACACGGCCAAAGTGAAGGGGCTGGGTATTTATGCGCTGATGACCGACTACGAGGATAATTTTAGAAAAAACACCCAGAACAACGCGGAATCTGTGTGGGAGATCCAGCATGCCAACCTGGAACTCGGCGTCGGGAACTTCCTCAACCAGTGGTGGGCATCCAAAAAATTCGAGGGCTACGGCTTCGCCGAGGTCACGCCCGAATTCGTGAACGCCTTCGAGCCGGATGACCCGCGCCGCAAGTTCACGGTGGCCATGAACAACGAGGACTATTTCGGGGTGGTGTACAAGCCTTCTTTTTCCGCGACGGGCTTCGGCGTCAAAAAATACCTGCAACCCAAGGCCGAGGTGACCCAAAAGGCCGACGGCGACATCAACTACACTGCCATCCGCTACGCGGAGGTCCTGCTCTGGGAGGCCGAAGCACTTACTGAACTGAACAGGGTGGCCGAGGCACAGGCTCCGCTGGAGCAGGTACGCGCCCGCGCCCGTGCGCAGGCTGCCGATCCCGCCACCGCGCTGCCCCCGGTGATTACCACTGATCAACAGGTCATGCGCGACGCCGTGCGCCACGAGCGCCGCGTTGAACTTGGCTTTGAATTGCACCGCTTTTTCGACCTCGTACGCTGGGGCGTTGCCGCTCAGGTATTGCCGGGTTTCCAGGCGGGCAAACACGAAGTGTTCCCGCTGCCGCAAACCGAGATCGACCTGAATTCCGCGCTGATCCAGAATCCGGAGTATTGAACGGTTCTGAAATTTGTAGTGGCCATGTGAAGTCAAGCATGACGCTGTCCGGATCGGATGGCGCACTAAAGAGTATTTGAAATGCTGTACGGGTGATTCCCCGTTTTGCAAAATACCATTCCGGAAAGTACTATCAATTTACATAATAGTACCATCCTTGCCTTTCTTACTGTATTATGTTTGCTTTCCTGCCGGCATTTCAGGCAGGGTGATATCATGCACAAATCTGCTTTTTTCCCTTTCATCCTGTTTTTGTTTTTTACCCGCTTGTTGTGTGCCCAAACGGGACAGATCGCGGTACCCCGCATTGAACTCATGCCCAACCTGCCCGGACCGTACAACGTACGCGACTGGCGGCAGGTGGCGTTGCGCTACGATTCTTTTGTTTACAATTTGCAGAAAACAGGTCAATACCTGCCCCTGGTTTCGCTCGGCGCTTCCGGGGTGAATTATCCACAGAACCCCATATTTCGCCTGCACACTTATGTCGGCACCAATTCACCGCTCGGCAACGAGGCCATCAATGTACTGCCCTCGCTCGTGGGCGCTACGCTGGTCGGGGCGGACAAAAGCGACCAGTACGGCCAGAACTGGCTGCTGATGAGCCGGGACTTCTTCAACAAGGCCAACGGGGAGAATATTTACCTGAATAATGCCGGTGCGAGCAGCGGCGGCGACTGGTGGTACGACTTGATGCCCAATGTGTTTTTTTACCAGTTGTACGACCTCTACCCGAATATGGACGGCGAGGCGGACCAGCAGTTTATGACCATCGCCGACCGGTTCCTTGAGGCGGCGCGCGCTATGGGCGGTAGCGATGCGCCCTGGGAGCCCGCGTATATGAATTACCGGGCCTGGAAATTCAAGACCATGGAACCGAATGCCAACGGTGTAAAGGAACCCGAGGCGGCAGGCGCTTTTGCCTGGATATTGTACAATGCTTACCGGCAGACCGGTAATCCCGACTACCTCAAAGGTGCCGAGTGGTCGATCGAGTTTCTGGACAACTGGACCTCCAACCCTTCCTACGAACTGCAATTGCCCTACGGCACGTACACGGCGGCCAAAATGAACGCTGAACTCGGCACGGCCTACGACGTGGAAAAAATGCTCAACTGGTCGTTCGACCGCGGCGATTTGCGCGGCTGGGGCACCATTGTCGGCACCTGGGGCGGTTTCGATGTGTCGGGACTGGTTGGAGAAGCCAACGATACGGGCAACGACTATGCCTTCCAGTTGAACGGTGTGCAACAGGCGGCGGCGCTGGCGCCGATGGTGCGTTACGACAAGCGCTTTGCGCGGGCCATCGGGAAATGGATGCTCAACCTGGCGAATGCCACGCGGCTCTATTACCCCGGCTTTTTACCTTCCGGTTTGCAGGATGCCTCCGCATGGTCGTCGTCCAACGACCCGCAGCAGGTGATCGGCTATGAAGCGCTGCGCGAAAAGTGGCAAAACCAGTCTCCCTTTTCTACCGGCGATGCCGTTCAGGGGGGATGGGCGGCTACGAACCTCGCACTTTACGGCAGTTCCTCGATCGGCTACCTGGGCTGCATGGTGGAAAAAACCAACGTGGACAAAATCCTGAAACTCGACCTGCTCAAGACCGATTTTTTCGGCGGCGACGCGTATCCGACCTTCCTGCTGTTCAATCCGCACAGCACTGTCAAGGTGGTGCAGCTGGATGCGGGTACAGGGCCGGTCGATGTGTACGATGCCCTTACGGAGACATTTTTGCTGCAGGGCGTTTCCGGTGTAGTCGACCTGCCCATTCCGGCCAATCAGGCGATTTTGGTATCGCTTGCCCCGGCCGGCGGCACCATTGCCTACGACAAAAACCGGATGCTGATTAACGGCGTTGTGGTCGATTTCGATCAACATGCACAGCCCTATACCCGCGCGCCGCGGATCAAAGCGCTTGCCGCTTCAATGAATCCGCTGGAAATCGGCGACTCGACGAGCGTTTTTGCCACCGTAGACGATACCGATTCCGGACAGATCACCTACACGTGGAGCGTGAGTGCCGGAACCATATCCGGCACGGGCGATATGGTCCATTTTATCGCGCCGGCAACGCCCGTCAATGCGGAAATACAACTCATCGTTGCCGACCCCGAAGGCAACAGCGACACGGCTACACTCCTGCTGTCGGTCGTCCCGGAGATTAACGACGCGCCGCAAATCATTGACATACAGAAAAGTGTGGGGTATGTTGCCCCCAACGGAGTAATGCAACTTAATTGCCTGGCGAGCGATGCCAACAACGATCCGTTGACCTACGAATGGTCGGGCTCCGGAGGAGGCTTCAGCGGCAGCGGCAGCACCGTGGACTGGACGGCGCCTGCTCTGGAAGGGGTCTACCAACTTGCCGTAAAAGTAACCGACGACGAGGGGCTGTCCGAACAGATGACCATATCCGTTCTGGTAAAAGACTTCAGTACCACAGCGGGAAGCCTGATCGCACATTACCCCTTCAGCGGCAATGCCGACGACGTGAGCGGCAACGCCCTGCACGGCCAGCCGAATGGCGCCATCCTGGTACCCGGATTGGGCGCTGCACCCCAGAGTGCCTACTATTTTAATGGCGGTAGTCAGCACATTGCTGTAGCCAACAATGCGCTGCTCAATTTTCAGGATGCGATCACGGTCAGTTGTTGGTTCAAAGCCAATGCACTGCCCGAAAAGGAGACGTTTTTGCTCTCCCACGGCAGTTGGCAGAACCGCTGGAAATTATCCGTCACCCCGGAAAAACACCTGCGATGGACCGTAAATTCCCTGAACGGCATAGCCGACCTCGACGCGGAGGCCATCCTGCAAACCGACAGTTTTTACCACGTTACGGCTACCTACGACGGCAGCCTGCTCGCGCTGTACCTCAACGGCGCCCTGCACAGTTACAAGACTTTATCCGGGAAAATACGCACCACCACACTGCCTTTCCTCATGGGGCAAATGCTGCCCGACAACGCAGATTACAATTTCAAGGGAGTGCTGGATGAAGTAAGCATATACAATTACGCCCTCGATCCCGGCGCAGTTGAGGTACTGTACCAGCAGGGGTTGACACCGGCCGTCGAGCCGGCATTGCCGGAAAAAGCGGCCTTCACGCTGCTGCCCAATCCCGCCCGCGACCGGGTTGCGCTCCGTTTTCCGGAGGATAGCGGGGAGGAGATGGTAATCCGGATCAGGGACCTTACGGGGCGTCTGCTGCTGGAACGAAGGGGCAGGGTAGGAGCGTCCCTTGAAATTGACCTGGGAGGCTGGGCGCCGGGATATTACGTGGTTTCGGTTCGATCAGACCGCGCCGTGGCGGTAAAGGGTTTTATGAAGACTTGATGAAAGGCATTTCGAGCCTCATCATCGCAAGCCGTAAACCCTTTTTACCTCCCTCTGACCAATAAAGAAACAACCACCTGGGGACGACATATTCGACAACCAGTCATTTTTCAACATAAATCAACCTGACACATGAAACATTACATACAGCCATTCCTGCTACTTGCCTTTTGGCTTTTGGCAGCCGCGGGCCTGAATGCCCAGACTCCGGTAGCGAGTTATGCTTTCTCCGGAAACGCGAAGGACCAATCGTCCTTTGCCAACAACGCAACAGTCAACGGCGCTACGCTGACACAGGACCGCTTCGGCTGGTCGAACAGTGCAATCGCCTTCGATGGAATACAGGGAGCGGTGCGGGCCAACAATGCCGCACAACTCAATTCGGCGAATACCACGATCAGTTTCTGGGTCAAGCCGAACGAATTTCCAGGACAGGGGGAGGCATATCTGCTCTCCTTCGGCGGCTGGCAGGAGCGCTGGAAAATTTCGCTGCCTTCACACGGCAAGCCGGTTTTTACCACACACGCCAACGGCGCCTGCTGTAGCGACATGGATTCCGGCACACCGCTGACCCTCGATGCCTGGACGCACGTGGTCATGGTGCATAACGGCGCCAAGGACCTTATCTATTTCAACGGCGTGAAAGTCAACGAAAAGGACGTGACCGGCGCACTGGATGCGACGATCCACCCGCTGGGTATCGGTTTTGACCCGATTGACAAGGCCAATTTCTTCAACGGCGCCCTCGACGAGGTGCAGATATTTGACGTGGCCCTCAACGACGCGCAGATCGCCGCATTGTATGCCACCCAAAGCACAGCCCCCGTGGTAGCGCAGGGCAAAGTGGCCTCCTATGCCTTCAAAGGCAACGGCGCCGATGATTCCAGTTTTGGCAACCATGCCGATATCAGCAGTGCGTCTCCGGCGACCGACCGCTTCGGCTACGGCAAAAGCGCCCTGTCGTTCAACGGTACTTCCAGCGAGGTCAGTGCTTCAAACGCCGCACAACTCAACTCGGGTACCACAACGGTCAGTTTCTGGGTAAAGGTCAACGCATTGCCCGCCAACGGTGAAGCCTTCCTGCTGTCGTACGGCGGCTGGCAGGAACGCTGGAAAATTTCCCTGCCTGCCCACGGGAAGCCGGTATGGACCACCAACCACACCAACGGCATCTCGGATATGGACTCCGGCGACGGCAACGAACTGCCCGTAGGCGTCTGGAAGCACGTGGTGATGGTACACGACGGCGCAAAAGACAAAATTTTCATCGACGGTGCCCTGAAAGCCCAAAAGGACGTCGCAGGCACGCTGAATCCGACCACGAAGCCGCTGGGTATCGGTTACAACCCGATCGACGGCGGCAACTGGTTCGATGGTGCGCTCGATGAGGTTCAGATATTCAACTACGCACTTTCCGACGGGGACGTCGGCAATCTGTACACGGCCCAGGCCACCTTCCCCGGTACACCGGCCGATTTGGTGGCGTCGTACGAGTTGAACGGCAATGGCAGCGACAACACACAATTCGGCAACGACGCCGTTCTCGGCGGCGCCTCCACTGCGGTGGCCAACCGGCACGGCTGGGGCTCCAACGCGCTGAACGGCTATGCCACAGCCGCCAATTCGGTAGCCCTGCAGTCGGATTACACAACGATCAGTTTCTGGGTAAATCCCAACACTTTCCCCGGAACCGGCGAGGCATTCGTGCTGTCGAACGGCGGCTGGCAGGAGCGCTGGAAAATCTCACTGCCCTCTCACGGCAAACCCGTATTCACCACACATTCCAACGGCGTCTGTTGCAGCGACATGGATGCCGGTACACCGCTTGCGCTCAATACCTGGACGCACGTAGTCATGGTGCACGACGGCACGAACGACATCATCTATTTCAATGGTGTCAAAATGAACGAAAAAGCCGCAACCGGCGCGCTGGACAAGACAAAATACCCGCTCGGCATCGGCTACGATCCCATTGACAACGGCAGTTTCTTTGACGGCAGTCTCGACGACATAGAGATTTACAACCGAGCCTTGTCGGCAGTCGAAGTGGCGGCGCTGTACAACAGTCAGAATATGACGCCGGTCGTCGGCGGGCCGCTTGTTGCATACTATCCCTTCTCCGGCGACGGCACCGACGTGACAGCCTACAACAACAATGCGACAGGTGTGCAAATCGGCCCCGACCGCTTCGGCAAGGCCAACAAGGCTGCGGCTGTCGACGGCATCAGTACGGAAATAAAAGCGGCCAACTCACCGCAGCTCAATTCGGCAAAAACCACCGTCAGTTTCTGGGTGAAAGTCAATGCCCTGCCCGCCAACGGCGAATACTACCTGCTCTCCTTCGGTGGCTGGCAGGAGCGCTGGAAGATTTCCCTGCCGCAGCACGGCAAACCGGTGTGGACAACCAATAACACCAGCGGTATCTCAGATATGGACTCCGGCGACGGCAACGAACTGCCTGTGGGTGTCTGGAAACACGTGGCCATGGTGCACGACGGCACCTTCGACAAGATTTTCATCGATGGTGTGAAGGTGGCCGAAAAAAGCGTGACGGGCGACCTCAACAATACGACAAAGCCCCTCGGTATCGGTTACAATGCCGTCGACGGTGGCAACTGGCTCGACGGGTTGATCGACGAAGTGCAAATTTTCAATACCGCACTCATCGATTCGGACGTCACCTTGCTGTACACCTCCTCCAGCCAACCGCCAACCAGTACGGATACCGAAGCGCCCTGTGCGCCGCTCAACCTGGCCGGCGATGTCAAATTCACCAATGTGCAACTCACGTGGCTACCTGCTACCGACAACGTGGGCGTGATTGCCTACAATGTGTACCAGGATGGTAAACTTATGGCTTCGACGCCCAACACCGGCTTTTATGTGACGGGTCTGACCCCGCTGACCGACTATGTGTTCGGTGTGACGGCGATAGATGCCGAAGGCAACGAATCGCTGATGACCACGCTCAAGGTGACCTCCGGTCCGGACGAAACACCCGACACCACACCGCCCACGGCGCCCGGCAACCTGACGGGTACGGCAGCGGCCAACTCGATACTCATATCCTGGGATCCGTCGACCGACGACACACAGGTGGCCGGTTATGTGATCCTGGTCGACGGCGTCGTATTCGACACCGTGTCGGCTTCCACGCTTTCCGCGTTTGTCGGTGGTCTCGACCCGCTGACCCTGTACACTTTTGAGGTATATGCATTCGACCTGGCCGGCAACAATTCGGCAATTTCGGAGATCACACTGAGCACCTCGGAACCTATCGATACGGGCGAACCGGGCCTTGTGGCATACTATCCCTTCGACGGCAATGCCAACGATGCCACCCCCTACCAGAACCACGGCGTGATCGGCGGCAACCCGGTGTTTGAGGTGCCGAACCACCCCAACGGCGGCGGGCAGAATATCAAATTTGACGGCATGCAGGACTCCGTACTGGTGCCCAATGCTGTACAATTGATTTCTGATTATACGACTATCGCTTTCTGGATTCGTGTCGACGACCAGAACCTGCAGGATGCAGAAGCCTATGTTATCGACTTTGGCCACTGGAACCAGCGCTGTAAAATTTCGCTGCCGCAGCACCTGAAAATCGTGTGGACAACCAACAGCAACAATGCGCAATTCATGAACTTTATTTCGGATATGGATAGCGGCGACGGCAACGAGATGGTCAAAACCTTCTGGTGGTACGTCACCATGGTGCACGATGGCACGAACGATATCATCTACGTCAACGGCCAGCAGGCGAATATCAAGCCTGTGCTGGGCAAACTCAACACGACTGCCCGTCCGCTGTGTTTTGGAAATAACCCCATCGAGGGTGGCCAGTACTTTAATGGTGCGCTCGATAACGTGAAAATCTACAACAAGGCTCTGACGAGCGGAGAGATCGGACAACTGTACAACACCGGCACGACAGGTATCAACGACCTGTTCGGTAACGACCTGCGCGGCATCGTACTGGGCATTTCGCCCAATCCGGCGATCGATATTCTGACGGTGCAACACGCTTTTCCCCAGAATCAGTCGCTTCAGGTCCGTGTATTTGACGTTCAGGGGCGGCAGGTCAGCGACCTGCGTTTCGGGAAAAATGAAATTCCGGCAGGTCAGTTTTCGCTCGACGTAAGCCAGTACAACCGGGGTATGTACACGCTCAATTTTGTGTTTGGCGGTAAAAATCTCGGCTCGATGCAGTTCAGCAAGCAGTAATCTCCCGCAGATTTTGTCGAAAAAGATAACACGGGGTATTCACACGGGCAGCCTCCCGTTCAGGAAGGCTGTTCCGTGTGAACTTTTGTGTATCCGGACCGGCAGGTTCATAGGAAATGATCACCTGGATGTCATCATGGCTGCATCAACTAAGCGAATCATAGTAAAAAGGGTATGGCAAATCGATTTTCTGAAAATCCAATTATTACGACCAAAGATATCAAACCCAGCCAGCCCGGGCTGGTGGTGGAATGCGTACTGAATCCGGGCGTTTTTCGCTTTGAGGGCAAAACCTGGCTGCTGTTGCGCGTTGCGGAGCGTCCGGCCCAGAAACCGGGCATGGTATCTTTCCCGGTGTTGCGCGAAGGCGGGCATATGGAAATACTTGAATTCGCAAAGGATGACCCCGATCTGGACCTTTCCGACGCGCGAATGGTCAGTTACAAAAAACAAACCTACCTGTCGACGATCTCACACCTGCGCCTGATGTGCAGCGACGACGGCGTGCATTTTTACGAACCCGACCATATCCCGACCAAACTGTACGGCCAGGGCAATCTGGAAACCTACGGCATTGAAGACGGCCGCGTGAGCCTGATCGATGGGGAGTATATCCTGACCTATACGCAGGTTTCGGAAAGCGGCGTGGGCGTGGGCATGATGCGCACACGCGACTGGCGCCATTTTACCCGGGAAGGCATGATCATTTCACCACACAACAAGGATTGCGCCCTCTTCGAGGAAAAAATCGGCGGCAAATACGTCTGTCTGCACCGACCCTCGGGCATTGCACTGGGCGGTAATTTTATCTGGATCGCCACCTCGCCCGACCTCCTGCACTGGGGCGGACACCACTGCATACTGCGTACACGGGAAGGGTCCTGGGACTCTGCCCGCGTGGGCGCCGGCGCCGCTCCGATCAAAACGAAGGAGGGCTGGCTGGAAATTTACCACGGCGCAGATGAACACCACCGCTACAGCCTCGGTGCGGTATTGCTCGACCTGGATGACCCGACCAGGGTGCTCGCGCGCTCGCGCGAACCGATCATGGAACCCTCGGCAGCCTACGAATTGACCGGATTTTTCGGCAACGTGGTTTTTACCAACGGCCACCTCGTGGACGGCGATAAAATCACCCTGTATTACGGCGCCTCCGATGAGGTCATTTGTGGCGCCACCATGTCCATCGAAAGCATCTTATCCGACATCTTAACTACTACCTGAACCATGTTTCAAAAACTGGCGAAAGAAATCAACTTTTTCAACGCGAATCCCCTCGGGATGCGGATTTTGCTGTTGACCAACCTCATCTATGCCCTGGTAATGCCCATTGTGGAGCTGTTCATCGGCGCCTATATCATGCGCAATTCGTCGGACATCAGCCTGGTGGTCATTTTCCAGTTGGCCGTGTACACGGGTATTCCGTTGACGTTCATGTTCAACGGTTTCCTGCTGAACCACGTGCCGATCGCCCGGCTGTATTCGCTGGGCATGTTGCTGAGCGGGGTGTCGATGTATGCGATGATGTCGCTGGACAACCTGGACACACTGGGCGTCTTTTTCGCGGGACTGATCATGGGCCTGTCGTACGGGTTTTTCTGGGCCAATCGCGATTTTCTGGCGCTCAACACCACGAACGACGGCAACCGGAACTACTACTACGGGATCGAAACCTTTTTTTACACGATCACCGGTATTGTCGTTCCACTGGCCGCCGGGGCGTTTATCGCGTCCACTGAATTGAACGGCTGGTTTGGCGGCAACGTCAACGTGGCCTATTACGGACTCACGACGGGTGTTTTTGCGCTGTCTGTTTTTGCTTCCATCCTGGTGCATCGCGGAAAGTTCCAGAACCCGATAAGGGCTCCGTTCCTGTTTTTGAAATTTGACCAGCTCTGGAACAAAATGCTCGCCCTTTCCGCGCTGAAAGGCGTTGCCCAGGGCTATATCGTTACTGCGCCGACCATGCTGATCATGAGCCTGGTAGGCAAGGAGGGTGCGCTGGGGCTCATACAGGGTATCGCGGCTTTCCTGTCGGCGATCCTGCTCTACGTGCTGGGTCGCACTTCGGCGCCCAGACACCGCCTGCTGATCTACGGTATCGGTTGTGCGTTGTTTGTATTGGGCGCCTTGTTCAATGCCGGCATGTATTCCGCATTGGGCGTTATACTGTTCGTGCTGTGCCTGCTGTTTGCCCGCCCCTTGCTCGACATCGCGTATTTTCCCGTACAGTTGAAGGTGATCGACGTGGTGGCGGAAAAGGAAAAGCGCAATGCGTTTGCCTATATCTTCAACCACGAACTGGGCCTGTACCTGGGCCGCCTGTTCGGCTGCGGGCTGTTCATCGTGCTGGCTCGGTATGTGAGCGAATACGCCGCCCTGCGCTATGCGCTGCTGGTGATCGCCGCGGTGCATTTTATGGGCTGGTTCATGATGCGCAACATCGTCAAAGACCTGGATAAACACTGAACGACCCGATGATTCAATAATCTTGTCACAGTTCCCGGTGTCACAATTCCCGATTCAATTATGATACGACCATACGTCCTGCTTATACCCGTCCTGCTGCTGTGCGCCTGTTCCCGCAGGATGTCTTTTACTCCATCGGCAATTCCCGTAGCACAGCGGCCAATACCCCGCGTGGAAAAAATGCCCAACCACCCGAAACCCTACGATTTCAAGGACTGGAGACAGGCGACGCTCGATTTCGACCGCCTGGCATTCGACCCGGAGCAAAAGGGCGATCTCTGGCCGCTGATCTGGTTCGACAAGGCAGGCCGCAATTTTCCCGACAGTACCTTCGGACTGTACACCGCCATGGGC
The DNA here is from genome assembly GCA_937861115.1 of uncultured Bacteroidota bacterium. Taxonomy (GTDB): domain Bacteria; phylum Bacteroidota; class Bacteroidia; order Chitinophagales; family Saprospiraceae; genus M3007. The sequence continues at coordinate 52,007 of CALMBD010000231.1, forward strand.
GACGTTCGTATGGGGCCTCGCATCAACAACGGCGAAAACCACGAGGCCCTCGGCGCCCTCGGAGCGGTGCTGGGTGCCACGCTGGCGGGCATCGACAAAAGCAGGCAGGATAACCGGAATTATGTGCGCATGCTGCGCAACTACTTCAACCGCGACAACGGCTGGAATGTCGTCATGAACTTCACCAACAAGGGCGCGCATATCGGCGGCGGATACGGCAACGATTTCTGGTACGAAGTACACAACAACGTGCTGTTTTACAGCGTCGCCGACCTGTACCCGGACGAGCGGGACTTCAGCAGCATCCAGCGCAGCATAGCGGAGCAGTTTTACCGCTCCGACTCGGTTATGGGCAACAGCTACAGTTATTCTTATTTCGATTTCAAAAACATGAAGGGGGAGCGAAGCCATATACCCACCCAGGAGGATGTGGCCGGCGGTTATGCTTTCATCCTGTATGCCGCCTGGGTGAAGTTCGGCGATGAAAAGTACCTGCGCGCCGCCAGAAATGCCCTGACGGTGCTGTACAACCAGAAGGAAAACCGCTTTTACGAGGCCATGATGCCTGTTGCCGCCTACGTCGCGGCGCGTATGAATGTGGAGACCGGCACCGACTTCGATATTCAGCGCTTTCTCGACTGGACTTTCGACGGTACGGCGGTCGGACGGGAGGGCTGGGGAGTGCTGGCCGACAACTGGGGCGGTTACGATGTCAGCGGACTGGCGGGCAGCACGGTGCACAACGGCGGCTACGGGTTCCTGATGAATACCTTCGACCTCATGATGCCCATGTCGGCACTGGTGCGCTACGACCAGCGCTACGCCCGCGCGGTGGGCAAATGGGCGCTCAACGCCACCAACGCCGCGCGCTTCTGTTACCCCGGCAACATGCCTGATTCACTGCAGGCTATCCCGCAGTACAAAAGTGTTACCAAAAACGTGATTGCCTACGAAGGGATCATCAAGGAATCCGTGTACCCGGAATTCAAGGGCATCACTCCTTTTGCGCAGGGTGACGGCCCGTTGTGGGTACAGGGCAACCCGCCGCAGAGCATGTTTTCAGTGTATGGCAGCGGGCACGTCGGTTTTTTCGGCGGCACCGTCCGGCAGACAAACGTGCCGGAAATACTTCGGATCGATTGCAATGTTACCGATTTTTACAAAAAAAACGCAGCATACCCGACATACCTGTTTTTCAACCCTTATGACGCAGAGAAAACGGTGGAAACCGACCTTGGCGCCAAAAATACAGACGTATATGATGCCGTGTCCCGCACCTTCCTGGGGCGCAATGTCAGCGGCCGCTTCCGCTTTTCCCTGCCCGCCGATGCGGCGCGGGTGCTCGTACTCATTCCCGCCGGGAAACCATACACCATAGAAAACGGAACGCTGAAGGCAGGTGGAACAGTAGTGGATTACCGCTACATGGCAAAAACAAGGTAAATACCTGCCACTGCATATGCGTTAGAGCGTGTTCGGGAATTTATTCTGAGGCGAAAGTGAGCAGATTTTATTTTAGATAAGGCAAATTTTGCAGCCGTATGCGGGCAATCCGGCGAAAAATTTAACGCAGTATAAAATAAAATTTGCCACTTGGAGGCCAGAAATAAATTCCCGAACACGCTCTTAGTCGCCCTGCCTGAGCGCATATGAATTGTTAAGGCGACCACTGCGCCTTCTGAGCCGGCACAGCGACAGGATATGCCTGTTGGCCCCCTCTATCTGTTCCCGCAGGTTCAGGTAAAAATAATGTTTGCATTTGTTGCGAATTAGATTATCTTTACTTATCTGCTACGCAGTAGTCAGCACCCTCTGCAATACCATGATGGATTCGGGGGGTTGACAAAACCTATATGAAGTTATATATCAAGTATATGGTCAGTTTGCGGTGCAAAATGATGGTCAAAGAGGAGTTGATAAAATTGGGTCTTCATTATGTACTGATCGACCTCGGAGTTTTAGAAATTCTGGAGGATGTTACTGCGGAGCAGCGGGAACAACTCCGGGTAAATCTGCTTCGGTCGGGATTGGAATTGCTGGACGACAAAAAGGCTATCCTTATTGACAAGATAAAAAGTGTGATCATCGAGATGATCCACTATGCGGATGAATTGCCCGACGTAAACTACTCAGAATATATCAGCCAAAAACTGGACTACGATTACACTTATCTGGCCAATGTATTTTCGGAGGTCAAGGGCATCACCATACAACAATTTATTATCACCCATAAAATTGAAAAGGTAAAGGAGTTGCTCCTGTATGACGAACTGAACCTTACCGAAATATCGTATAAACTGCACTACAGCAGCGTAGCGCATTTGTCCAACCAGTTCAAAAAAGTTACGGGTCTTTCCCCTACTTTTTACAAACGGTTGAAGCAAAAGCGCAAGGCAAATCTGGAGAATATCTGACCTTGCAGAAGGCCTGAACGAATTCATTCAGGACGCTGGTTTATGGCAATATCAATGGAGGTATTTGTCGGGCGGGTGGCGTGTATATAACGAACGACCACCTGGTCCAGTAGATCCGGATCATCGACGTGCAGGTTTTCACCCAAAATAAAGGTATAGGTACCTGATTTTGTAAATACGGGCTGGTTGGAGCGCACTCCATACGTATAAGGATCAGCCTTGAGCAAGGCTGTGTTTATTTTCAGGTTGTTCAGGTCAATAAAGCGTGCGCTTTCCACCAATGGCGTTAATTCCCCGGCGACGGATTCGCCAGGTAAAACGAGATAAAAAAAACTGCCGTTTGGATCGATGATGCCAAGGTACGGCGCATTGGGTGGGGTAAAATGCAGTTCAATTGTTTCGCCATTATAAAAGGTGGCGTCGTCGGCCCACATATTGGGGGGCTTTGGTTCAGCGGAAACACAGGGTGTGGTATCTGAAACACTATACCCGGGTATTTCGGGCAGCGCTGCCAGTCGATGCGTATTCCAGGCGCCTGCCACAAAAAGTGTGCATGCTGAGACGCAGATGCCGAGGAATGCATTCATTTCAGTGAATTTATGATGTGATCTAATAACCACGGCTCTTGCTTGCTTTTAATATGGCATCTTCGGGACATTAGCGCCGTCGCAAGCAGTATAGATCAGAAAAAAATCTGTCAATTTTTGAAACACGAAAGTCTTCCATTCCTCGCGATTCATCGTCTGCCTACGCCGGCGCGTTAATATCCCAAATCGGTTTATTCAGGACAGCCTTGTTCTCATAGTACAGTTATAGTTTGTTCAGGGCTTTTTGCTCCCACCGGTCTTGGTGTCGGATTTTGGAATAAAAGCGTCGAGCGAAGTCTGTTTGACATCCCCGGTTTTACTTTCGGATTTATAGGCCGACAGGATTTTTCCTTTGCCGGATGATTTATCGGCGGGCGCCTTTTTGTGGTTTTTGGTTCCTTTATCTTTGCTCATGGTGTTGAATTTTAATTTTTTAATTTTTTTCTGTCCAATGGAATGATACCGGCCATTTCGCCGATAACATTGACTAGGTCGGACCCTGTAGGAATCACAATTTTTGCGTTTTGTCCAAGGGAGACTTCAAGCGCCTCCAGTTTTCTAAGCAACTGGGCGTTGCCGACGAAGTATTTATCGGCGGCTTCGTTTACCAGTTTGATGGCTTCGGCTTCTCCCTCGGCATGTAGTATTTTGGATTGTTTGTAACCTTCGGCCTCTTTGATCTTTGCGCGTTTGATGCCATCGGCAACCGTCTCCGCAGCAGTAGCGGAATCTATGGCTGCTATTTTTTCATTTTCGGCCTTTACGACCTTGTTCATAGTTTCCTGCACGTCTTTTGGCGGGTCGATTTCCTTCAATTCCGTGCGTACGATCGCGATGCCCCAGTTTTGGGTTTCCAGGTGCAGTGTCTTGTAGAGTTCGGCATTGATCTTGCCGCGTTCGCTGTTCGCTGATTTCAGGGTGAGCGTGCCGATAATATTCCGCAGGGTGGTACGCGCCAGGTTGACAATCTGTAACTTGTAGTTGTTCACGTTGTAGATCGACCCCTTAACGCTTTCTTCATCGGACTTCACCTTAAAATATACCTGTGCATCGACTCTTGCATTGAGGTTATCGTTGGTAATGATCTCCTGTGGCTCGGCATCCACCATTTGTTCGGTTACGTTGACGAGGTATATCCTGTCGATGACGGGGATGATCCAGTGGAACCCCGGATTGGCAAAGTAATAGTACTTGCCAAGCCGCTCTACCAGGCCTCTTTGCGTGGGACGTATGATCTTTATCCCTATGAGAAAAATCAGTACGATCGGTATAATCAGATATGTGTAGATCATTGTCGGTTGTTACCTGTAAATGCTTATTATCTATTACTTAAAGCAGTAGAATCAATAACAGAATAATGATAATAATTGCGCCGACAGAAAGGTAAACGCCGCCGCCGCTGACTGCTTTAAGTTCACGTTTTATAGAGCGGACTTCCTTGCGCAATTTTCTCTTTTCAGAGGAGCGCAAATTTGACTTGTCCATCGTGTTGATTTCATCCAGTCTGGCGATCAGGGTATTAGCGTATGCCGATTCAGGGGGCCTGATAGCGTCCATAGAAATCGGTGTCGATTCTGTCGATGCTTTCATAGACATTGGGATAAAAGACGACAACATAAATGCCGCCATAATGCACCATAATATTTTCTTCATTTCAGTATTTTATTAATTTGTGACGGCAGGTTGAGGAGTGGAGATTCCAACAGGCCCCATGCCGGCCTGTTGGAATTGCAGGGGTAATTAAATACGTATGCTGCTCAAAGAATCCATTATCCCAAACACACGGAGCAACCAAAGCACTACGATGACCACAGCCACTATGTTGAGGATGTTTTTGATCTTGCGATCCATCG
>CALMBD010000232.1 GCA_937861115.1 uncultured Bacteroidota bacterium
ACCTCCGCAACCCGCAACCTCCGTAACCCGCAACCTCCGTAACCCGCAACCTCCGAAACCCGCAACCTCCGCAACCCGCAACCTCCGCAACCCGCAACCTCCAAAGATCAGTATCCTCCCCAGGCTCTGTCGCCCTTCTTGTAGTCGATCGTTTCATAACGACCGGGGTATTCCACGAAACGAAGCGCCTGGGTGGCGCCGATCTCCGAGGTGAAGTAGCCCCAAACAACGAGGTCTTTGATGACCCGGAAGTAATGTGAGGGATCGTCTTTCTTTTTGCTTTTCTGGAAATCTTTCTGTTCTGCATCCAGTGCAACCAGAAGTTCCGTGCGTTGCCCGGGCGTGAGTTTGAGGTACGACGACTTCGCGTATCGTTTTTTGCATTCCGCCTGGAGGGTTGTCAACCCGTCGAGGAATCGTTTCTGGTCGTCCGGCTCGTAGCAGTCGCTCACGATAACGGCCATGAACTGCCCGACTTTTGCCGCCTTGGCGCCGGGTGTTGAGGTGGCGGGCAGAATAGTATCGGCCACTTCGTTCATGAGTTTGATTTGCGCCTTGGTAAACAGGCCGATGCCTTTGTAGTCCTCTGGAAGGTTGTCCAGGGCATCCCAGTCGATGTTTTTGGCCAACAGGCTTTCGGCGCCAAGCAGGCTGCCGCCGATGACAAGAGCGCTGCGCTGGAGAAGTTCGCGTCGGTTCATATGATAAGAGTTGTAATGGTCAAAAATGTGATCAGGTTCAAAAATCCGCTTTACAGGTTTCCTTTTTTCAATTCTGCCACCGCATAATCTGCGGCGCGTGCCGTCAATGCCATGAAGGTCAGCGAGGGGTTGACACAGGCAATAGATGTCATGCAGGAGCCGTCGGTGACGAACACATTGGGCACGTCGTGCATCTGGTTCCAGCGGTTGAGGACGGAATTTTTAGGGTCATCGCCCATACGCGCCGTTCCCATTTCATGGATAGCCATGCCGGGGAAAGAACCGTTGTCGTAGGTGGTGACCTCTTTTACGCCGCTGGCCTCCAGCATTTCAGCAGCATCGGCCATCATATCCTTGCGCATTTTATTCTCGTTGTCCTTGAGCTCGCAGTCGATGGCCAGCACATACTGTCCCCATTTATCCTTTTTCGTTTTGTCGATCGTGACCTTGTTGTCGTAATAGGGCAACATTTCGCCGAATCCGCCGAATCCGATCGTCCAGGGCCCCGGTTCACTGAGTGCTTCCTTGAAGGCGCCGCCGATATTGAGTTCGGCGATTTCGCGCCCCCAGCCTTCCCGGCTGGCGCCGCCCTGGTAGCCGAAGCCGCGCAGGTAATCGCGTTTGTCGCCGAACAGGTTGCGGAAACGTGGGATGTATATGCCGTTGGCCCGGCGTCCGTAGGTGGTTTTATCGTCGTAGCCTTCAACCTTACCCCCTGCGCCGCAGCGGAAGTGGTGGTCCATCAGGTTGTGACCGAGTTGTCCGCTGGTATTGCCGAGTCCGTCGGGCAGACCGCCCAGTTCAATGGAATTGAGCAGCAGGAAGGTGGAGCCGAGTGTTGAGCCGCATACAAAGATCACTTTGGCTTCGTATTCGATGGTCTGCATCGTTTCGGCGTCGATCACCAGCACGCCTTTTGCGCGTTTTTTGTTTTTGTCGTACAGGATCTGGTTAACGATCGAGTAAGGGCGAAGGGTCAGGTTACCTGTTGCAACGGCTGCGGGTAAAGTGGCGGATTGTGTGCTGAAATAGGCGCCGAAGGGGCAGCCCCGGCTGCACAGGTTGCGGTATTGGCAACTGGCCCTGCCGTTGTGCGGCTGGGTCAGGTTGGCCACCCTGCCGATAATCAGGCGGCGGTGGTCGTATTTCGCCTTGATGCGGGCAGCGACGTCTTTTTCCACGATATTGAGTTCCATGGGGGGCAGGAACTTGCCGTCGGGCAACTGGGGCAAGCCTTCCAGCGAGCCGCTGATGCCGGCGAAGGTTTCCACATAGTCGTACCAGGGGGCAATATCCTTGTACCGGATCGGCCAGTCGATAGCGATACCCTCCTTTGCGTTGGCCTCAAAATCCAGGTCGCTCCAGCGGTAACTCTGTCGCCCCCACATCAGTGATTTGCCGCCGACATGAAAACCGCGGTACCAGTCGAAGCGCTTGACCTCGGTGTAGGGACACTCCAGGTCATTGACCCACCAGTCGGGCTTGAATTCGTTGTACGGATAATCGCGTTTTTGTACCGGGTGGGTGGCCTTCATTTCGTTGGTCAGCCTGCCGCGGTGAGGAAATTCCCAGGTTTTTTTGGTGGCCGTGTCGTAATCTGTAACGTGCTTGACGTCTTTGCCGCGTTCGAGCAGTAATGTTTTCAGTCCTTTTTCGGTGAGTTCTTTTGCCGCCCAGCCTCCGGCTATACCGGATCCGACGACGATTGCATCATATTGTTCTGCCATGTCAAATTAGGATGTGCGAATGATAGTTCGGCCCAAAGGTGGCATTTGCCAAACAAATCAAGGCGGTTGTATTGTTAATAAAGTCAAAAATATCCATTTCCGGGATTACACATCACAAATATCAATCGCCTTGCTCAGTGCGGCGAATTTATTGACATCCGTCGGGATAAACTCCTGTGCCACATAGCCTTTATAGCCTGTTTCTGCGATGGCGCGCATGATGGCCGGGTAATATAATTCCTGTGATTCATCGATCTCGTGCCGCCCCGGCACCCCCGCCGTGTGGTAATGTCCGAAGTACTGGTGGTGGTCGCGGATGGTTCGGATCACATCGCCTTCATTGATCTGCATGTGGTAGATATCATACAGTATTTTGAAGTTTTCAGAACCGATGCGCCTGCACAGTTCAATGGTCCAGGGTGTATTGTCGGCCATATAGTCTTTGTGGTCCACCTTGGAATTGAACACCTCGATCTGGATGACCACGCCGTGTTGTTCGGCCAGCGGCAGGATCTTTTTCAGCCCTTCCACGCAGTTGTTCAGACCCGTCTCGTCGTCCATGCCCCGGCGGTTGCCGCTAAAGCAGATCAGGTTCCGATAGCCGGCCTTTGCCACAAGGGGGATCATCTCCGTATAGTTCCTGATAAGTTGCGGGTGGAATTTCGGGTCGTTCCAGCCGTCCACCAGGTTGATCTCCGCTCCGTTGCACATGGAGGAATCCAGGCCGTGTTTCTTTAATACTTCCCAATCGGCAGGGCCCACGAGGTCGATGGCGGATATCCCGATTTGAGTGGCGAAGCGGCACAACTCATCGAGGGGAAAGGCATTAAAGCACCAGCGGCAGACAGCATGCCTGATATTGCCTTTTCGTTCAAAAGGCTTCTGATGGGTTGGGGTGGTTTGATTTTCAGTCATTTCCGCCATCGTAAGTGCAGGGGTAATGGTGAGCGCGGCCGCTCCGGCCAGCATTTTCTTCAGGGCGTTTCGACGCGTGGGCATGGTATGTCAGACTAGAAGGTGAATCGATAAAATAAACAGTTTCGACTTGCCAAATTACTTGTTTTTAATAGACCGGCAGGACGGTTTTTGAAAAGCAGGACATCATTCCAAAACAGCATTGCATCGTTTTCCACCGGCGACTCATCGAAATAATCCTGTCCAAGGCGGTATATTCGCCTTGATTTGCAACACATTCACAGTACTTAGTTAGAAAAATTCTCAAATCAAATCTTCTGTACATGAAACGGACTGTCTTTTTTGCAGCGGTATTTTTGCTGCTTCATGCTTTCTCCTTCGCGCAATCTGCCGAAGAAATTATCGCCAAACATATTGCTGCTACGGGCGGCGACAAATGGAAAACGGTAAACAGCGTAAAAATGGAGGCTACGATTACCTCCGACGGCGCACCCGGTATGAATATCGTGTGGACCATGGTCGCCGTGCGCGACAAGGCGGCGCGTATGGACGTATCTGTGATGGGCATGACACAGACCTCTGCCATCAGTGGCGACAAGGGCTGGTCCAACAATCCTTTTATGGGCAAAATGGACCCGGAACCTCTTACCGCCGATCAGGTAAAATCCATGAAGGATATGACGGATATCGACGGCACCGTGATCGGATACAAAGAGAAAGGATATACCGCCGAGTATGTCGGCACGGAAGATGTGGAAGGCACGGAGGCGCTCAAGATCAAGATGAATAAGGAGGGTAAAAAGATCGAGTACATCTTTTACGACCCGGAAACCTACTACGAGATCAAAAACATCCAGGTGGACGAGGTAGACGGAAAAGTCGTGGAATCCGCTTCCGTTTACTCCAATTACAAAACACAGGACGGCATCGTATTCCCCTTTACCATGCAGCAGGCCAACCCTATGATGGGCAATTCCACCATCACTTTCACTGCGGTTACCCTCAACCCTGAAGTGGATGAGAAGATTTTCGATATGCCTGTAAAATAATTGCTGATCCTGACCATCCAAACGGGCCGGCCCTTTCCACAGGGCCGGCTTGTTTTGCATTAAACACTTTCATTATGAATAGATCATTGCTCCTTGCTTCGCTCTGCTTGTTGATTACTGTACAGGTTAAGGCACAAACAAAACTCAGTTCTTCCACTTTCGGCCAAATAGAAGCCCGCAGTATCGGACCTGCCGTTATGGGTGGGCGTATTACGGCCATTGAAGGCGTAAACAGCAACCCTAAAACGCTGTACGTCGGCTCGGCCGGCGGCGGGGTGTGGAAGTCTACCACAGCAGGTTTCAATTTTGAACCGGTTTTTGAAAAATATCCACAATCGATCGGCGCACTGGCCATAGACCAGAACCATCCGGACACCATATGGGTCGGCACAGGCGAGTGCAACATGCGCAACAGCGTATCGGTCGGACTCGGTATTTATCGCAGTACCGACGGCGGCCGCAACTGGACAAAGAAGGGACTGGACAATAGCGAACATATTTCAAAAATCATTATACACCCCACTGATGCCAATACGGTCTTTGTCGCAGTACCGGGAAAACTGTGGAGCGACAGTCCGGACAGGGGATTGTACAAGACCACCGACGGCGGTAAAACCTGGGAAAAGATCCTGTACACCGACGAGAAAACGGGCTGCGCCGATATTATTATGGACCCCCGCAATCCGGATATACTACTGGCCTCTATGTGGCAATTCAGACGTACGCCTTATTCCTTTGCATCCGGCGGCCCCGGTAGTGCGCTGTACAAATCCACCGACGGCGGTAAAAACTGGCGAAAAATAACCGATGGCCTGCCTACAGGTGAATTTGGCCGGATCGCGCTGGCGCTGGCGCCCAGCGCCCCGGACAACGTACTGGCCATTGTGGAAAGTGAAAAAACCAGTCTCCTGATCTCTGCCGACGGCGGCGAAACCTGGAAATACCAGAGCGCTTCATCGAACGTAACCGCCCGGCCTTTTTACTTCAGCACGCTGGTCGTCGATCCTGAGGACCCCAAACGCGTGTATCGCCCGGCCTTTTCCCTTTCTATCAGCCGCGACGGCGGCTATTCTTTCTCCGATGCCAGCGACGGCGGCGGCTGGGTGCATTCCGACCACCATGCGCTTTGGATCAACCCCAACAGTACCAATCACCTGTATCTCGGCACCGACGGCGGCGTGTACATGAGTCTGGACTACGGCGTGACATGGACGCACCTGAACACCCTGCCCGTTTCGCAGTTCTACCACGTCCAGGTCGACCAGAAAACGCCGTATAATGTTTACGGCGGCTTGCAAGACAACGGTTCCTGGCGTGGCCCCTCACAGAGTCCCGGCGGCATTGAAAACAAAGACTGGGAAAATGTCGGCGGCGGTGACGGTTTTTGGGTGCAGCCCGATGCCCTTGATCCGTCAATCGTGTACAGCGAAAGCCAGGGCGGCAATATCAGCCGGGTGAATACACGCACCAACCAATCGCGTTTTATCCAGCCGCAGCAACAAAAAGGCGACCCGGATTTGCGCTGGAACTGGAATGCCCCGATCGTGAAAAACCCGGCGAATCCGGGTGTTTTATATTGTGGCGCGCAGTTTTTATTCAAAACCGAGGACCGGGGCCATAGCTGGAAGCGCATTTCTCCCGACCTCACCACCAATGATTCCCTCAAACTCAAACAATACAGCAGCGGCGGACTTACCCTCGACAACACCTCTGCGGAGAACCACTGTACCATTTTCAGTATCGGCCCTTCTCCGCTCGATGAAAACCTTATCTATGTAGGCACCGACGACGGTAATATCCAGGTTACCCGCGACGGCGGCCGGAATTGGGAACTTGTTTCAGCCAATATCCCCGGCGTACCTGCAGGCGCCTGGGTCAGCCGTGTGGAACCGAGCCGCCATGTGCTCAATACTGTTTATGCTACCTTCGACAACCACGGTTACGGTGACATGCACACCTATGCCGCAAAAAGTACAGACGGCGGAAAGACCTGGTCGCTGATCAGCAACGGCAGCACGCTTCAGGGCTTTGCACGTGTGATCATCGAGGATGTGGAGAACCCGGATATGCTGTTCCTCGGTACGGAATTCGGTTTGTATTTCAGCAACGACGGCGGCCAGAACTGGGTACTCTACAAGTCCAAATTTCCGGAGTACGTCGCCGTGCATGATCTGGTCATTCAGCCGGCAACAAATGATCTGGTGGTCGGTACCCACGGCCGCGGCGTTTTTATCATCGACGATATCTCGCCGCTCCGGCGTATGACTCCTGAGTTGCTGGAGCGTGATGTTGCACTTCTGCCCACCCGGCCGACGGCAGTCACGACCGGGCACTACGGACAGGCATTCCCCAACACAGACTCCTATGCGGGCCCGAATGCTCCGGAAAGCGCTGTAATACAGTATTATCTCAAAGACAGGCTGAACACCGGTGACGTGACAATCGAGATATATGACCCTTCGGGAAAACTGCTTGTCTCCATGCCGGGAACCAAACGAAAAGGTATCAATATGGTTCGATGGGAGATGCGGATCACGCCGCCAAAAGCCGCCAAAGGCGTCCTGGTACAGGGCGAACCGGGTGTTTATGCGGGGTTCATCGGACAGATGGCACTTCCCGGAACCTACGCGATCAAACTGAAGGCGGGAGATTTTACCGATGAAGGCCAACTGGTGTTGGTGCCGGACCCGCTGCAACCGGAACTCGATTATTCAGCCCGAAGAGCCGTTTCCGACAAACTTTTCCGGATGGTAGAAAGTTTGGGCCTGTTGGTGGCGCAAGTCCAGTCATTAAAAGACAATGCCGACCAGAGAGCCAAAGAATCGAAAGATAAACGATTGAAAAACAGCCTTTCGCAATACAGTGCCAACCTGGAGTCGTTCAGAAAAACACTCACCGAAACGATTGAATCCAGTGGCATCACGGGCGAAAAGCAGCTCCGGGCGCGAATCGGACGGCTTTATCTGTTCACCGAGATATCCGATGAATTACCCACACAATCCATACTCGATGCGATGGTTGCCTTGCAGGAAGAACTGCAAAATGCCCAAAGCAAGGCCGATGCTTTTTTCGGCAAGGATCTGAATGCCTTGAACAACGGCCTGAAAAAGGAAAAACTGGACCCTTTGGTCGTCATCGACCGCGCTCAGTTTGAAAAGGACTATGGAAAGGTATCGGCGCCGGGAACAGGAAAAGGGCAGGACTGGCGTCAGATGATGGAATCTTTTGAAGAAACCCGGGACTAGTTCGGGCGCCTTTCTCAAGAACCATGCTGACAGGAATGGAGATATTGAGACAGGATTTACCTGGTTTTCGGCAGCGAAGTTGCCTGATCAATCCTGTAAATCCTGTCTCAAAAACTTAGAAACCTGTCATTCCTAAACCGTCCGACTGATCTGTAGCCCCGCCTCTATAACGTCGCGAATATTGTTGTAAACAACCGGTTCGCCGGCAAGCCAGGTGCGCGGTTCTACCCAGCGGATTTCTTCGATATCTTCTTCTGTCTGCGGCACGACTTCGCGGTCGGTAGTATGCATATCGTACCACCAGGTAATTTTAAGGATGACCTGACCTTTTTCGCGGTAAGTGTGGTAGGTATGCGCCAGGAAGGCACCCAGGGTCAGGTGCACCAACCCTGTTTCCTCCCTGACTTCGCGCAAGGCCGCCTGTTCGGGCGTTTCGCCCGGGTCGATTTTGCCTTTTGGCATATCCCAGGACCCGCGCCGGAAGAAGACAAGTAATTGATTGTCATCGTTTCGGACGTACCCGCCCGCAGCCTCCAATACCCTGAAACAAGCCCTGAAGTCGTTCCAGAGGCCGGACAGGTCGTTGGAGTACAGCACAACCGCTTCTACATCCCGGTTTTTTTCCAGCAAGTCGAGGTACTGCCTCAGCAGCATTTTTTTACCCAGGTAAGGGGCGACATAGACCGTCTTGCCGGGCTTATACCCCAGTTCGGTCACACCGGCCGGTATAGTTAGAAAAACTGGCGTCCCGTTGATGTATATTTTATACTTTTGCTGCCCCATATGAACTCATTTTTGCTGCGAAAGTAGCTGCATTCCGGCATAAGGCAAACATCCATTTTTACCTTGTGCTTTTTCAAAACCATGAAGATTAAATGGACATAGCCGAGGAAGTTGCCCGCAAATTATTGGAAATCAAGGCTGTAAAACTTAATCCCCAGGACCCGTTTACCTGGGCATCGGGTATGCTTTCGCCCATTTATTGCGACAACCGCGTGGCGTTGTCATACCCGGAAGTAAGGACGTTTTTGAAAAACAGCATGGCTACGGCCTCGCGCGCGTTTGGAGATTTTGACGTGGTCGCGGGCGTTGCCACAGCCGGTATTCCACACGGCGCCCTGCTCGCCGATGTGCTGGAAAAACCCTTTATCTACGTTCGAAGCAGTGCCAAAGACCACGGCCGGCGGAATAAAATTGAAGGCGCTTTGCAAGCCGGACAACGTGTGCTCGTCATTGAAGACCTGATCAGTACCGGCGGCAGTTGTCTGGCGGCAACAGACGCCGTGCAGGATGCAGGTGGCGTTGTGGCGGGAGTGCTGGCTATCTTTCAATACGGCTTTCCAAAAGCACAGACGGCTTTTGAGGAAAAAAAGATCAAATTCGGAACCCTTACAGATTACGACACCCTTGTGCAGGAGGCCCTTAAAACGGGCTATGTAACTGCACAGGATTTATTGACTTTAAAAAAATGGCGCGAAAATCCGGAAGGATGGGGCGCCTTGTATGCTTGAACTTAGGTTTCAAGGTTACAAGGTTTCAGGGTTTCAGGGTTAGTTAGGTAACCTTTTAGTCTTGCGAACCTTGAAACCCTGAAACCCTGAAACCTAAAAGTTTAATCGGATGACCGTTATTACACCAAATTCTGAATCATTCCTTAGGCAATACCTGAACAATGCCAGCCCTACCGGCTATGAATGGTCGGGGCAAAAAATGTGGCTGGAATACCTTCAGCCCTATATAGATGATTGGAAACTAGACAATTATGGTACCGCTTATGGTATCATAAACCCCGGCCAGAAATATAAAGTAGTGATTGAAGGTCATGCCGACGAAATCTCCTGGTTTGTCAATTACATCACGGAAGACGGGTTTATTCATGTTATTCGCAACGGAGGCAGCGACTTTCTCATTGCGCCTTCCATGCGTGTCTGGATACACCTTCGAAAAGGCGGCAAGGTAAGCGGCCTGTTTGGCTGGCCCGCCATTCATACCCGCACCGATAAGGAAGCGCCCGTGCCGGCACTCGACAATATTACCATAGACGTAGGCGCCAAAGACAGGGAGGAGGTGCTGAAAATGGGCATCCATGTCGGTTGCGTCGTTACTTTTCAGGATGAGTTTCAGGTGCTCAACGACCGCTATTACGTCGGCAGGGCACTGGATAACCGGATCGGAGGCTTTTGTATTGCCGAAGTGGCCAGGTTGCTGAAAGAGAACAAGGTCCAACTCCCCTATACGCTTTATATCGTCAATTCGGTACAGGAAGAAGTGGGGTTGCGCGGTGCAGAAATGATCACAAACGCCATCCAGCCGGATGTCGCTATCGTGACAGACGTCACCCATGATACCCATACGCCCATGATCAGCATGAAAAAACACGGCGATGTGCGCTGCGGGAACGGGCCTTCTGTGACCTACGCACCTGCGGTACATCAAAAATTGCTCGATCTGATCATCGGGTCCGCTGAGGAAAAGGCCATACCGTTTCAGCGGGAGGCTGCCAGCAGGGTAACCGGAACCGACACCGATGCGTTTGCCTATTCCAACGGCGGCGTGCCTTCGGCATTGATCTCCCTGCCGCTCCGTTATATGCACACGACGGTGGAAATGGCGCACAAAGACGACGTGAACAACCTGATCCTGTTGATCTACGAGACCTTGCAAAAGATTGAAAGCGGACACGATTTCAGGTACTTCTCTTCACTTGACGCCAAATGAGGAATAAAAATCAGATAAAAACAGGGTAAAACTTTGTACTGTAATTACCTGCCGTCTAAATTTGTTCGCAGCAACGTCGCCTCCACACTCACCTCTATACTTCACCCGTTTTGGAATACGCCGCCTGTCAAGTCTCTATCGCTCCGCTCCGCGCACAACACTCCGACAAAAGCGAGATGGTATCGCAATTGTTATTTGGCGAAACAGTTGAGGTTGTCGATGCGAAAGACAGTTGGCGCCATGTCATCTCTTCGTGGGACGGATACAGCGGATGGGTGGATGTCAAACAGATCAAACGGCTGACGGCTTCCGAATTTGAGGTCTATTCCGAACAGCAGGCCATCAACCTGTCCCTGGTGGAAGGTCTGATGGCTGCCGATCACTTTATTCCACTGACGATGGGCGCGGTGCTGCCTATGTATGACGGGTTGCGCTGTGCGCTGGGCGACCAGTCTTTCCAGTTCTCCGGACCGGTTGTCACTGCCGGCCAGCAAAGCCTGCGCAGCGACTGGATTGTAAAAATTGCCCGGCGGTATTTACACGCGCCTTATTTGTGGGGCGGGCGTTCACCTTTCGGAATCGACTGTTCGGGACTGACACAGATGGTTTTTAAAATTGCCGGTGTTCGCCTGCTTCGCGATGCTGCCCAACAGGTTACGCAGGGGCGTGCAGTAGATTTTATGGAGCAGTGCCAGTCCGGCGACCTGGCTTTTTTTGACAATGCCAAGGGCCATATTACCCATGTCGGCATTATCCTGCCGGACTGCCATGTTATTCACGCTTCCGGGAAAGTCCGCATCGACAAGCTCGATCATTTTGGCATTTTCAACAAGGAACTGAACCGGTATACCCATCAGTTGCGTATCGTAAAACGGCTTCTGCCTGATGAAGACCCCGCCACCTCGATGCAGGAAAATGAAAGCGCGAAGTCAGACGATCTGGTCGGACAAGGCGCGCTGTTCGGGTGATGGCTGTTCGTATCCACCGGTTCACGAAGTTGTAGCGTTTATATTGATCTGGATATGGCGAATCGATTAAAGCTCGCCCGGCTTGCGGGCCGGCCGGAAATATTTCACTCGATACAGGGAGAAGGGAAAAGCACCGGTGTTCCATCCGTTTTTGTGCGCACGTCATTGTGCAACCTGCATTGCATCTGGTGCGATACCGACTATACCTGGAACTGGACCGGAACGAAGTTTCCCCATATCAACGACAACAAACCGGGATATAAAAAATTTGACAAGAAGGAATGGATTGCCGAATGTGATATTGCATCTGTTGCCGATCAAATTGCCGCTTTCCGTTGCACCAATATTATCCTGACCGGGGGAGAACCCATGCTCCAGCAGCCTGCGCTGACTGCACTGGCGCATATACTTCGGGCGCAATCCACGGCTTATCGCATTGAAGTGGAAACGAACGGTACGCTGGTGCCTGCTCCGGATTTTGATGCGGTGATCGATCAGTACAACGTGTCGCCCAAACTGGCCAACAGCGGTAACGTGCGCCGGCTTCGGGAAAAATCTGCTGCGCTGCGATTTTTTGCGCAAAGCCTGAAAGCAAATTTTAAATTTGTGCTGTCGGAAAAAAATGACCTTCAGGAGGTGATCGATATGGTTGCAGCCTATGCTATCCCGCCTGAAAAAATTTGGCTCATGCCGGAAGGTACAAACGCCGCCGCACTGGCAAAACGCCGCAAATGGCTGGTGGAAGTTTGCAAGGAGAACGGCTTCCGTTATTCCGACAGGCTTCATATCCAGATATGGGGCAGTAAAAAAGGCGTCTAAGCCGCCACATCACCTAAACCAATCAAATCATGTCAGTCCAATTAGAGCAGATCAAACAAAAAACCAAAAGTATCATACGTCGAATCGTGTGGATACTGGTTGTTATTTTAATTGCCAGCGGTATTGGCTATTTCACGTACAGCCAGATGTCGTACTCCGACGGCTACCGTTCCGGGCAACTGGTAAAAATTTCCCGTCGTGGCGTACTATTCAAAACCTATGAGGGATCGCTGAATCTTTCTCCAAACGGCCTGATGACCAACTGGGATTTTTCGGCAAAAAATGGTCAGGTAGCCAAAAAACTGGAAGAAAATGAGGGGAAACTGGTGCGGCTGCACTACAGCCAGCGTTACAGGGTGTTTTTCTGGCAAGGCGACACCGAATATATTGTAGACGCAGTGGAGGTAGTGCAGTAGGGCGACAACCGTCACACCTTTATCTCCTGATATTTTTTAAAAACGCGCCAGCCGAAAAGGCAGAAAAGCAGTGCCGCAACAGCAGTTGCCTGAATACCGAGCGGGTTATCGGTGCTTTTCCCAAACAGCAACAGGGAAGGGAATACCAGGTTGGCCAGCGAAATACCGACCTTCATGGTAAAGGCGCTCACCCCGAAAAACATTCCGGACAACTGGGCGCCGGTCAGGCGCTCTTCCCGTTCCACCTCATCTCCGACGATGGCGTTTGGCAATATGCCGAACACTGCCAGCGGGATGGCAGCAGCAATGCCCAGTCCGTAAAGTATCCATGTCGCGGGCAACGGGACGGACCTGACAAAAACAAGTGCGCAGAATATGACACCGAACAGGATATAAGCGGCGAGCATGACGTTTCGTTTGCCCAACCGTTGAGTGGCCAGGTTAACCGGAAAATAGAGCAAGAAACTGCTCAGAAAACTCACCAGGGAAAAGGTAAAGGCATAACTCTTGTCCAGGCCCAACAAAATGGTGGTGTAAAACCCGATACCCAACTGGATAAAAGTGAGTGCAAGCCAGTACAATAGAAAAGAGGCCAGAAACCACCTGAAATTGCGGTTTCCGAATACGATGCGCAATGCCTGCCGGATATTGTGGTCGTTCACCGTCTGGCGGGCGTACCTGTTTTCATTCAGAAACAATGCCGGTAGCAACATAAACAACAATGCGGCGCCGTTCAGGGAGGCTATGGCATACTGGAACGCATTGACCGGAGTATATCCCGCCTGTTCAAATACGCCCTGAAGTACATATACGCTGTTGCCTGCCACAAACCCGAGCGCCCATGCAACCGAGATCATGGTACTGATCACCATCCGGTCTTTTGGCGTATGACCGAGTTCAGCCAGCAAGGCGTTGTGGGGTATGACATAAAATGCGAAGAAAAAATAATACAACCCGATCATGAGCGCCAGCCAGACAAAATTGCTTGCGCTTTCGGCGTATTCCGGTGGAAAAAACACCAGCGTGCTGAACAAGGCAAAGGGCAAGGCGCCCCGGAGCAAAAACCACCGTCTTTTTCCAATCGAGGCCGTTTTGTTGTCGCTCCAGTTCGCCACCAGAGGATCAATGATGCCGTCGAGCAGGCGACCGCCGGCACTCAGTATACCGATAAGGGTGAGCACGCCCACCACGGCGCCCTGGTACAGAAAACCCGGAAAGATCGGCTCGCCCTGTTCGGGAGGCATATAAAAGTAGACCAACAGGTTGCCGACAGAAAAACTTGCCAGCGACCAGCCCAGTTGACCAAATGCATATAACAGGAGTGCCCGCAGGGGCGGCCTGACGGGTGCTGTTGCCTGAAGCGGGGGAGAGGGGTCCATGAATGCCTATTTTTTGCCTTGTTCCAGTCCGGTGGTCACGCCCAGTGCCGGCTGAATGTCGGGCACGTCGCTCGGAATGTCCTCCGGATCCGGCGCATTTCCGGGTCGTGGACGTGCATCCACCTGCCTGATGGACGGTTTCCGGTATTTGGAAATCAGATCGGCATTGGCCATGCGCTCTTCCACAGGTTTTCGCGCAGTGGCGATGGTATCGTTCAGGAGCTTTTCGATCATGAGGCCCGCAATAGGAGCGGCGTAAGAGGCGCCCCAGCCGGCATTTTCTACATAAACCGCAATGGCGATCTTGGGGTTTTCCTTCGGCGCGAAGGCAAAGAAAACCGAGTGGTCGTCGCCATGCGGGTTCTGGCTGGTGCCGGTTTTGCCGCAAACCTGAATGCCCGGTACCTGTGCGATACGTGCAGTACCGCGGTTTACACATTCCGCCATGCCTTCCCTGACAAGATCAAAGTATCGCGGCTCAATTTTTACCTCGTGTTTTTCATAGAAACGGGGAGGAATAGGCGTACCGTCTCTGAATTCTTTTGCCAGGTGTGGCGAATACCAATAGCCCCGGTTGGCAATGCACGCTGCCAGGTTCGCCATTTGAAGCGTGGTCAATTGTATTTCGCCCTGCCCGATACCGACTGACATAATGGTTGGAGAGCGCCAGCCGCCCAGGTTTTTAGGATAAATCTTGTCGTAATATGCCGAGTTCGGGATATTCCCCGGACTTTCATTGGGATAGTCGATGCCGAGCCGGGTGCCGAGGCCCAATTGTTTGCAGTAGTCGGCAAAGACATCCAGGCCCTGCTGCGGGTTGGAAAAACCAAACTTGTCTATTTCATTCCTGAATTCGGTGAAATAGTAGGTGTTACAGGAATAGGCGATGGCATCCACAACGTTGCCGACGTGGCTGTGGTGGTGGCATTTGTACAGGCGTCCGGCATAAAAATAACCGCCATTGCAGCCCTGTCCCCTTTCCGGGTTGAGCGTGCCCTCCTGCAGGCCGACCAGCGTAACAACCGTTTTAAAGATCGAACCGGGCGGATATTTGGCCATAACCGTGCGGTCGAAGAAAGGCTTTAGCGTATCGGTGAGCAATTGACTGAAGATAGCGCCGCGTCCCTGCGTCATGGCGAGCAGGTTCGGGTCGTAGGTCGGGCCGCTGATCATACACAGGATCTGCCCCGTTTTAGGCTCGATAGCAACGATACTGCCCGTCTTGTTCTGAAGCAGGTACTCGCCGTAGGTCTGCAAATCGATGTTGATGGAGGAGGTCAGATCGCTACCTGCCACGGCTGCCGTATCGAAAGCGCCGTTCATGTATTTTCCCACGATACGGCCAAGGTTGTCCTTCAGCAGGGATGTGGTGCCCTTTTTTCCCCGAAGATATTGTTCGTATTCCGATTCCAGACCGGCAGCACCGATATAATCGCCCGATTGGTAGATGCCTTTGGAGCGTTCGATATCCCTTGGGTCGACTTCATTGATGTAGCCCAGTACATGTGCGCCGGCGTGGTGCGGGTAACCCCTGATATTGCGCACCTGCACGAAAAACCCCGGAAATTCATACAGGCTTTCCTGCAGCAGGGCGTATTTTTCTATGGATAGTTTTTTGTCAAATACAAAAGGGACGGAGCGCGAGAATTTTCCGCTTCTCCAATCCTTTTTCAGGCGCAGCCGAAATTCTTCTTCCGTAATCCCGAGCAGCGCACAAAACTTGGGAATATTCATCTGGTCGAAGTCGATCTGGTTGTAGGTCACCATCAGATCGTACATGGCCTCGTTGTTGATGATCAGCTTGCCATTGCGGTCGTACACCAGTCCGCGCGGCGGATATACCGTTAACTTGTCAATAGTGGTGGCATCGGCGCGCCTGCGAAAGGAATCATCAATCAGCTGAAGGTATGCCACTTTCAATACCAGAAGCGCCGCACTCGCAAGGAATACGATCTGAATGGTACGTTGACGTTGCGCTGAGATATTCATCTGCCGGTTTTAACTCTTTGGATTAAACAAAGCGGAGTAAAGTACAACAAATATCATCGTGAGTCCCCAACCCGCCAGTGTTTTTAACGTAATTCTGGTAAAATATACGAAGGTGAAATCCATGACGGAGAAGTACCAGAACAGGTGCGCAACAAAGAAGAAACCGGCGACCTGAAGGTACCACCGCCAGCCGAAATATGCCGGCGAAGCAATGGGTTCTTTGCCGGTGAACCCACCCTTGGGCTCAAAGGTTGCCAGGATAACCGAACGCGCAAAACCCGAAAATGCCCCGGCACTTGCATGTAAGCCCAACGTACCGTAAAAGAAATCCACAACCATGCCGATGAGCCCTCCCAGTAAAACCACATAGGGCGCAGGCAACTGGATCGGCAGGAAGAGGATGAACAGCGGATACAGCAATATGTTGAAATAAGGTCCGATAGACAGCGTAATCTGCTGCAATAGAAGCACTTGCAGTACAACCAGGCCAAAGAAACGCCATATGTTCGGGAAAATGCTGTTATTCATCTTTCGCTTTCAGATTCAGGCTGTCCAGTTCGCTGTAAAATATGTTGTTGACTACATAGAGATCATTGACTGATGCCATGTCCTGGTTGAGCCGGACTTTAATGATCCAGAAATAGGGGTTTTCAGGGTCTGATCCCGGCTTTTCCTCCACGTGGCCAACCAGAATATCTTTGGGAAACAGTTGGGAATACCCGCTGGTAACCACTGCATCGCCTTTTTCCACTTTAAAATGGTGGGGAACAAACTTCAAGGTCATTATAGCAGGGTCGCCGCCTTCCCAAATAAGGGATCCCAGCGCATGGTGGCGCTGCAGGTTGACGGAAATACGCATTTGCCGGTGCAGCACAGACATAGCCATGGAAAAATTGGGACCCACGTGCCGGATAATCCCGACAACGCCGTTCTTGCTGACCAGGCCCATGTTGGGGGTGATCCCGTCGTTGCTGCCTTTGTTTATGATCAGCCAGTTGTTGGCGCCGCTTATCGAATTGCCTACCGCCCGGGCTGAGATGAATTCGAACTGAGGTCTGACCGAAATCCGGCGGAGCGAATCGGACAACAATAATGTATCGAGGTTGCGGATAAAAAATGTATCGCGGTAGGGAACCTGGATGTTGCGGGCATTGGCCAGTTCCTCGTTAATTCTGATGTTTTCTGCCCTGAGGCTGTCGGCCAGTTGCTGAAGACTGAGATAGTCGGCGACCTGCCTTCTTTTGTCCAGCAACTTGCCCGAAAAGACAGTCGCGGTATGTGAAAAGATGGCGTTTTGGTCTTCGTTGTACTTGATAATGATGTAAAAACACAACACCTCCACCAATACAAAGGTCATAAAACCGCCGTTCCGTAGAAGTAGCTGAAGGAGTTTGCCCATCTCAAGTAATGATAAGTGATAAGTGTTAAGTGATAAGTGCTGTCCCAAACAGCACTTATCACTTAACACTTATCACTGATTAAACGCTTTTGCGGTCGATCAGGAAGGAGAATTGGTGCGAATTGCGGAGTGCCATGCCTGTACCGCGCACTACGGCGCGAAGCGGATCTTCCGCCACATGTACCGCCAGTTTTGTTTTTTGCTCGAGCCGTTTGTCGAGGCCGCGCAACAGGGCGCCGCCGCCGGTCAGGTAAAGCCCGGTTTTGTAAATATCGGAGGCAAGTTCGGGCGGCGTCAGTTCCAACGCCTTCAGCACAGCATCCTCGATTTTGCTGACACTCTTGTCGAGTGCATAGGCAACCTCCTGGTAGCTGATCTTGATCTGCTTGGGAATACCCGTCATCAGGTCGCGACCGTTGACGGCATAATCGGGCGGCGGGTTCTCCAACTCGTGCAGCGCAGAGCCCACGTGTATTTTTACCTGCTCGGCGGTGCGTTCGCCGATCAGGATATTGTGCTCGCGCTTCATGTAGTTCATGATATCATTGGTCAGTTCATCACCGGCGATGCGGATGGACTGATCGCAAACGATACCCGACAGGGCAATAACGGCAATCTCCGTGGTGCCTCCGCCGATATCGATGATCATGTTGCCCACAGGTTCCTCTATGTTCAGTCCGATACCCAGGGCGGCTGCCATAGGCTCGTGAATGAGGTAGGTTTCCTTGCTGTCCACGTGGTCGGCGGAATCGAACACGGCGCGCTTCTCCACTTCAGTGATACCGCTGGGGATACAGATCACCATTTTCAGGTGGCTGAAAAAGCTGTTTTTCCTGCCCACCATTTTGATCATGCTTTCGATCATGGCCTCCGCAGCCTGGAAATCAGCAATTACCCCGTCTTTGAGCGGGCGAACCGTTTTTATATTTTCGTGGGTTTTTTCGTGCATCTGCATGGCCCTGTGGCCCACGGCAATGGTTTCTCCTGTGCGGCGGTTTGTAGCAACGATAGAAGGCTCGTCCACAACTACCTGATCGTCTACCATTATAAGGGTATTGGCAGTACCGAGATCGACGGCTAATTCCTGCTTGAAAAATTTAAAGAAGTTCAACTGTGATGAGTGTTTGAATGTGAAGGAAACTTGGGCTTATCTAAAAATCACGCAAAAGTACGCAGGTTTTCGGGGAATCTTTGCTACCACAAAACCATAAATTTTGTTTTAACCAACTGTTACCACCCAAAAATCATCGGGCCGGAGATAACGACCGGCAAGTGCCTGCAATTGTGCAGCGGTTATGCTTCTTATTGTTTCTGTCATGGCATTGAATTCCAGTTCGGTAAGCCCTTCCGTAATCAGGCTTCGAACGACATCGGAAGTGTTCAGCGGACCGTCCAGTCCATTGAGCAGCATGCCCAGCAGGTAGTTACGCACCATTTCCAGTTCGTCGTCGCCGACGGGCTTTTCGCGGAGTTTTTTCATTTCAGAAAAAATTTCCCTGATCGCGGCGTCGCCGGAGCCGGCATTGACCTCGGTTGCCACATAAAAACAGCCGTCGTGAAGGTAGGCATCCAAAGTGGAGTATATGTTATAGGTCAGGCCCTTTTTCTCGCGAATATTGGTCATCAGCCGCGAACCGAAGTAGCCGCCGAATATGGTATTCAATACGAATAACCCGTTAAAATCGGGGTGGCGCTTGTTGAAAGTCCTTCGTCCGATCTTGACGGCGGTTTGAAGGGAACCGGGGTGGGGGAGTCGCACAACACTTTTTCGGGAAGGTCCTTCAGCCGGGAGCGGGTAAACGGACTGTTGTCCGGCGGCAGTTCCTGCTGTTTGACGCTGGCCAAAATGTTTGTTCAGCAGTCCGGCAACTTCGTCGTCGACCCGGCCGCTGGCAAAGATCAGGCAGTTGTCGGGTACATACCACCGGTCGAAAAACTGCACCAGATCGGCGCGTGTCAATGCCGTATAGTCATCCGGGGTGGAGTTATAGCCGTACGGGTGATTTTCACCGAAAATGAGCGCTGTTACCTTGCGATAGGCCAGCACTTCCACTTTTTCCAGTTCTACCAAAAGGTCCTGTGTGTTGGTGGTCTTGAATGTTTCCAGTTCGGTCTCCGGAAATGTTGGTTGCTGAAGCACTTCCGCATACACAGGAATGATATCCGCTATGTATTTCTTCAGGGAAAACAGCAGCACATTGGCCGTATCGAGGTTGGTCGGGACGCTCAGCGAACCGCCGTAAAAATCGATATGTTCGGCTATTTCGGCGCTGGTTTTATTTGCAGCACCCTCCCGCAACATGCGCGAGGTAGCACGGGCCACCAGACGCTTGTGTTCCTCCGGCCTGCCGGCGCGAAAAACGGTCTCAATCTTCACGATTTCCTGATCCGGATAGTCCAGTATGTACACGGGAATGCCATTGTCCAGTCGTATGATCTGCGGACGGGGGAGTGCAAGCCCTCTGATATCCTGAATTGGCGGCGCCACTTTGCGGTTCAACATGTACTTTGCGGGATATGGAGGTTACGGGTTGCGGGTTGCGGAGGTTGCGGGTTACGGAGGTTGGGGGTTACGGGTTGCGGAGGTTGCGGGTTACGGAGGTTGCGGGTTACGGAGGTTGGGGGTTACGGGTTGCGGAGGTTACTGGTTACGGAGGTTACGGGTTGCAGGTTACGGAGGTTGCGGAATTTCTTGTTATTGGCTTCGGGTTAGCAGGGCTTCGGGGTTGAGTTGGGGATGCGAAGGTAGATTTTTCTGAATTTTTCCACAGTATGTTAGTTTTTTTGCACAAAAAGGCGGCCGGATGGACATACATTTGCCGCATGTAATTGCAACCCGCAACCTCCGTAACCCATAACCCGCAACCCGCAACCTCTGTAACCTGCAACCCGCAACCCGTAACCTCCGTAACCCGCAACCCATAACCCGCAACCTCCGTAACCCTCAACCCGATACCTTTCAAAAACATATTATCGATGAAATTCAGCGTATCTTCTTCCGAACTCCTCAAACAGCTCCAGATTGCATCAGGTGCGATCGGTTCCAACCCGGTGTTGCCCATTTTGGAAGATTTTTTATTCCGAGTTGAAAATAAGAAACTTACGATTGCGGCCACAGACCTTGAAACGAGCATCGCCACCACCATTGAAGTGCTCGCCGACGACGATTTTTCCGTGGCCGTGCCGGCGAAAATCCTGCTCGATACGCTGAAGGCCCTGCCGCAGCAGCCCGTGACCTTTTCGGTCAACGAAGAAAACTGGGGTATCGAGATCACCTCTTCCTACGGCAAGTACAAACTCGCCGGTGAGAACGGTACTGATTATCCCAATATCCCCGAGCCGGATACGGTGGAAACGGTTAAACTCAACAGCCAGTACCTGCTGGATGCCATCAATAATACGGTTTTTGCCACTTCATCCGACGAGTTACGGCCGGCTATGACGGGGGTATATTTTCAGATCGACCAGAATAAACTGGTCTGCGTGGCTACCGATGCGCACAAACTGGTCAAATTCACTACACACCACCTTGCCGGGGATGTTTCCACTACCTTTATCATACCTAAAAAGGCGCTGAACCTGCTCAAAAATGCCCTCCCGCCCAGCGATGCCGTTACCATTTCGTTCAACAAGGCCAATGCCTTTTTTACATTTGGCGACATGCACCTGGTGTGCCGGTTGATCGATGCCCGTTATCCGGATTACAACGCGGTGATTCCCGTGGATAACCCCAACCTGATGACGGTAAACAGGGCGGATTTTCAGAATTCACTCAAACGTATCGCTATCTACGCGAATAAAACCACCAACCAGGTGGTACTCGATATCAGCGACAAGAGCCTGACGGTCAGCGCACAGGATCTCGATTTTTCCAATGAAGCGACCGAGCAGATGGCCTGTACATACGAGGGCGGACCAATGAAAATCGCGTTCAATGCCAAGTTCATTGTCGAAATGCTCGGCGTGCTGGAATCCGACGAGGTGAAAATGGAATTCTCCACGCCCAGTCGTGCCGGCATCCTTACACCCGTGGAAGAAGAAAATAACGACCGGGAAATTCTGATGCTGGTAATGCCGGTAATGCTCAATAATTAATACGCGGTGTAGCGGCGTGTGGCAAAAAGGTTTGTATTCCCGCAAACTTGCTTCATCTTTGCCACCCAACAATTCTGATTGTAATGGCCTACGAATTCAAACTTCCTTCCCTTGGCGACGGCGTAACCGGCAAAGTGCTCGAAATTCTCGTCAAGCCGGGCGATAAAGTATCGAAAGAACAAATAGTCCTGATCGTCGGTACCGACAAGGTCGACGCGGAGATGCCCATCGATGCGGATGGTGTCGTCGAGGAAATTCTGGTAAAACAAGGCGACGAGGTGACCGAGGGCACACTCGTGCTGAAAATGAAAACGGATGGTGCAGCGCCCGCCGCTCCTCCGGCTGCAGATGGCGCCCAATCATCCGCCGCTCCGCCGGCAGCACCGGCGCCGCCACCGGCAGCGCCGCAACCCTCCACCCCTGCGGCAGCATCCGAACCCGCCGCAACGCGTACCGTGAGTAGTGAAGGCCTTCGCGCCAGTCCGCTGGCGCGCAAACGCGCCAAGGAACTCGGCATCAACCTGTCCGACGTCAGGCCTGCCGAAGGCGCCAGCCGGATATCTTATAAAGATGTGGTCGACTTTGTCAAACGCAAGATCGACACCGGCGGAGGCAGTGCAGGCGCTGGTAGCGCTATGCCCCGCAAATCGCTCCCCAATTTTGAAAAATTCGGGGCTGTTGAGCGCCAGCCACTCAGTCGCATCGGCGTACTGACGGCTGAAAACATGCACTACGCATTCAATACCATTCCGCATGCGTGGATTTCCGAAAAGGCGGACATTACACGGCTGGAGCAACTCCGGCAGCAACATAAAGACACGGTAAAAGCCGCCGGCGGCAACCTGACCACCACGGCCATCATCACCAAAGCGGTGTGTTCCGTGCTGCGCAAGATGCCGCAATTCAACGCCAGCCTCGACGACGCGACGAACGAGGTCATCTTCAAGAAATTCTTCAACATCGGCATTGCGGTGGATACGCCCAAAGGGCTGCTCGTACCGGTTATCCGGAATTGCGATCAAAAATCGCTCACCCAGATATCTGTCGACCTTACGGATATCAGTACCCGCACGCGGGAAGGGAAAAACAAACCCGACGACCTGGATGGCGGTACGTTCACCATCTCCAATATCGGCGGGATCGGCGGCACGAACATGCTCTCGATCGTCAACTGGCCGCAGGTGGCCATTCTGAGTATCACGGCAGCCACCATGGAGGCGCACTGGAACGGTTCATCTTTTGAACCGCGCCTGATGATGCCCATGACCATCGGCTGGGACCACCGCGTGATCAACGGCGCAGATGCCGCGCGTTTCCTGGTGGACCTGAAAAAAATACTGGAAGAGCCGTTCCTGGGGTGGCTGTAGAGTTGGAAGGCATAAATTAAGGGGCCGACCCGAAAAGAACCCGCATTGCAGGCTCTGTTCAGGTCGGCCTTTTTTCATTTTACCCGTTTAAGTAACGCGACAATGGCAACATATACTGTTTCATCCGACGCCGCAGGGTATTTCGGCCCGGAAACTGTTACCTGGCAACTATACCGCGAGCCGTTGTTTATCCTGGGTGGTGTCAGAGCGCTCATCCTGCAAATTGCGCATCCTGCCGTTGCCGATGGCGTCGCCCGGTTCAGCAATTTTCAGCAAGACCCGTTTGGCCGGGGCTACCGCACCTTTCAGGCCATGGCTACGATCTATTTCGGCGACAGAGCACAGGCAGAAGCAACTGCCGGGCGGCTCTGGCGTATCCATACGGCCATAAAAGGCGATATCCCGGCTCCCGATACCGGAAAGCAAGTCTACACTGCCAACGACCCGGACCTGCTGCTTTGGGTGTTGGCGACGCTGACCGATACCACGCTGCGTGTGTACGAATGGCTGCCGGCATCCGGTTTGCCGGCCGATTGGCGGGAGCGGTTCTACGAGGAAAGCAAAATTGCAGCAAAATTGCTTGGTATTCCCGAGTCGGTTTATCCGCCCGATCTGGAGGCCTTCCGGACCTATTTTGATGGTATGCTGGCCGGAGACCGGTTGGGCGCGACGGAAACCTGCCGGGAAGTAGCGCAGGCGATTATTTGTCATCCGCGGTCGCCGGAAAGACTGGCGCGACTGCTTGCGGCAGGCTGGCTGCCCGGGCCGCTGTGCGAACGCCTGGGTATCGACGCGGGCAACAACCCGGAAGTGCGTTTGACAAGGCTGCTGGGCAGGGTAAGGTGGTGGTACCGCCTGCTGCCCCGGATGCGTTTCAATCCGGCATACTGGCAGGCAAAAGGGCGAATCGCCGAGGCAAACGGAACATTTGTGCCCATGCTGGGACGCTGGTACAACTGGCTTGCCCGTTTTGTCGACATACCGCTCGGACTGTCCGTTTAGGTTGCTCAATATTGTAAGTCCAACAGACCGCAGAAAATATCATACTGCCACCGGCGCCTTGATACCCGGCCACGGGTCATATTGCAGCAATTCAAAATCTTCGTAGTGAAACCCGAATATATCGCGGACGGCGGGGTTCAGTTTCATCTCCGGGAGCGCGCGCGGTGTGCGCGACAACTGAAGGTTCACCTGCTCCAGATGGTTGACATACAGGTGTGTATCGCCACCCGTCCAGATGAAATCTCCCGGCTGGAGGTCGCACACCTGTGCCAGCATCAGGGTGAGCAGCGCGTAGGAGGCGATATTAAAAGGCACACCGAGAAACACATCGGCACTGCGCTGGTACAGTTGGCAGGAGAGCCGGCCGTCGGCAACGTAGAACTGGAACAGGCAGTGGCAGGGCGCCAGCGCCATATCGGGAATATCAGCCGGGTTCCAGGCCGAGACAATGATGCGGCGGCTGTCCGGATTTGTCTTCAGGGTATGCACTACTTCACTGATCTGGTCAATGGTGCGGCCATCAGGTGCGGCCCAGGAACGCCATTGTTTCCCGTATACCGGTCCCAGGTTGCCATCGGCATCCGCCCATTCATCCCAGATACTGACCCCGTTGTCTTTGAGGTACCGGATATTGGTATCGCCTTGCAGGAACCACAACAATTCGTGTATGATGCTCCTGGTATGCACTTTTTTCGTTGTCACCAGCGGAAATCCTGCGCTCAAATCAAAACGCATCTGGTAGCCGAACACAGAAATGGTGCCTGTGCCCGTGCGATCTGATTTCTTTGTGCCGTTTTCCAGGATATGTCTCAGGAGATCGTGATAGGCTTGCATATTTGCGTGGTTTAAAGGTTTCAGGGTTTGAAGTGCCCCGGGGCTTGGTCGCCCGGGCGAATATCCGGCGTTTTTTCCTTGTGGCAAAAATGAAGGAGCAGGAAAGGGGAACCGGAGTAAAAAATGACGGATATGGGTGTTTTCAGGTTATCCTGATATCATTTCGGTTCATTTATCAATTTGGCGTCAGTATTTGGATGAAAACACCCATTTTTGCCCCTTCAAAAAAACAATTCAGGAGAAAAAACGTCTTGGAACAGTATGTTTCGCTCCACATTTTCTTGCCTGACCAATACGCAACCCTAACCCGCAACCCTTAAACCCATAACCCTAAACCCTTTAACCCAGATTAGATTATGCAATTTGTCTTTCCCGCCTTTCTTGCCGCGCTTGCCGTGCTTGCCATTCCGGTCATCATACACCTGTTTTACTTCAGGCGTTTCAAGCGCGTGTATTTTACCAATGTCCGGTTTTTAAAGGAGGTGAAAGAAGAAACCAGCAACCGCCAGAAATTGCGCAATTTGCTGGTGTTGCTGATGCGCTGTCTGGCTATTGCCGCGATGGTGCTGGCCTTTGCCCAGCCTTTTATTCCGCTTTCTACCGGGGTGAAGAAAGGCGAGAAGGCCATCAGTATTTATGTGGATAACTCGTTCAGTATGGGCGCGTTATCCAAAAATGCCCCCCTTTTGGAACTGGCACGGCAACGGGCGCGTGATATAGTGGGCGCTTTTGGCGTGGAAGACCGGTTTCAGGTGCTGACCAACGATTTTGAGGGGCGCGACCAGCGGCTGGTGAGCAAGGAGGATGCCCTGGATCGCATAGAAGAAATCCGGATCGGCCCGGCATCCCGCAACCTGTCCAAAGTGCTTATCCGCCAGCAGCAATGCCTGAATACGGGCAAGCAGGAAAACAAGATTGCCTTTGTGGTCAGCGATTTTCAGCAAAATATCGCCGATGTTGCGGCATTCAAGGATTCACTTATCGAGGTAAACCTGGTCCCCATGCGGGCTGTTCAGGAACAAAACATCTCGATCGACAGCGCCTGGTTCGAAAATCCGGTACAGATACTGAACCAAACGGCCAATTTGCTGGTGAAGGTCAGCAACCGCAGCGATGAAGTAGCGGAAGAGGTGCGGTTGAGTCTTCGGCACGACGGGCAGACCAAACCGGTCGGCTCCATGCAAGTGCCCTCACGCGGCAGCAGGATTGATACGGTTCGGTTCAATATCCTGCACACCGGCTGGCATGAAGCAAAGTTGTCGGTTACCGATTATCCGGTGCAGTTCGACGACGACTATTTCCTGTCCTTTTACGTTGCGGAGCGCATCAACGTTTTGTCTATTGACGGCACACAGCCCAATAAGTATCTCAACAATGCATTTCTCGGGGCGGGCTATTTCAAACTCGACAACGCGGATGCGCGGGCGCTGGATTATTCCCGCTTCGGCAATTACCAGTTGATCGTGCTGAATGAGCTGCAGAATATTTCATCTGGATTGGCCAATGAACTGGAACAGTTTGCGCAAAACGGCGGAAATGTCCTCGTTTTTCCGGGCCAGGCAGCCGACCTGAACTCTTATAACGCGTTTTTGCAGAATTTTGACGCTGGCAATCTGGGCGCCTTCGAGCCATCGCCACGGCAGACCAGCCAGATTAATACGGACGAATTTGTCTTTAACGATGTGTTCCTGAACAGAAGCGCGAACCTGCGCCTTCCCGCAACACAGGGCAACTATAAAATTGCGGCGTCGCGCGGCGAGTACATCCTGACTTACCGCGACGGTTCTGCCATGCTGGTCAAGTATCCCAAAGGGGAGGGCGCGCTGTATTTCTGTGCCGCTCCGCTCAGCGAACAAGTGAACGACATGGTGCGAAATGCGGAAATATTTGTACCCATGCTGTTCAAAATGGCCATTGCCGGTACCAAAGGCAGACAGGTCGCTTATACCATCGGCAAGGATGAGGTGCTGGAGGCGCGACATCAGATATCAGCCTCGGGAGAGACGATCTACAAACTGCGCTGGATAGCCGACAGGGCAAAAAGTGCCGGAACCGGCGACGCCAGTCCATCGGCGCCCGTACAGGGCACTGAAGAATTTATTCCCGAGCAGCGTATCCTTGGCTCCAAGGTCCTGCTTACACCGGGTACGCAGGTACGCGATGCCGGCTGGTACCGCCTGCTGCTCCAGGGCGACAGCACGTTGGCGGAGTATGCTTTCAATTTTGACCGCAAGGAAAGCGATCTGGCCTATACAACAGATGAGGTGCTCTCCGATGGATTGCCCAAAAACATGAAGGTACTTACCGAAAGCGCCGAGGCTAACTTCGGGCAGGTTGTCGATGAGCAGGAACGGGGTATTGTGCTCTGGCGATGGTGTGTTGTTTTTGCGCTGTTGTTCCTGGCGCTGGAGGTGCTGTTCTTGCGACTCTGGAAGGTTTAGGCTCATTTGAACCTATTCATTCGCTTTCCAGACCCTGATGACGTTTTGGTAACAAACTTTCCGGATATCTTCTGTTGAATACCCGCGCCGCAGCAATTCGGCAATAAGGTTCGGGTACGTGCTCACATCGGCCATATCGAGCGGCAGCGAAATGCCGACGCCGTCGAAATCGCTGCCGAATCCCACATAGTCGATGCCCACAAGGTTTTTGATATGGTCGATATGGTCGGCTATATCGCGGACGGTGGCATAAACGGGTTCGCCTTTTTTGGCGAGTTCCATCATGTACTTTTGAGCCTCCGGGCCGTTTTCGGGCCAATTGCGCTTTTTGATCTCCTCATCCGCCTTTGTCCAGGCCGTCCGGAAGTTGTTTCCCAGAAAATACATGCTGAACGGCACCTGTATCACGCCGTTTGTTTTTGCTATGGCTTTTATCAGGGTATCGGAAAGGTTGCGTTCAAAGCCCGGCGTGAAATACCTGCAGGCAGAATGCGTGGCGATCAGCGGCTTTTTTGCTACCTGGAGCACATCCCGGATAGCATCGTCGGAGAGGTGGCTCACGTCTACCATGATGCCTACGCGGTTCATTTCGCGTACCACCTCGCGTCCGTAATCGCTCAATCCACCATTTATGCGTGTGGTGTCGTATGATGAGTCGCTGATCTGGTTGTCTTTCCCGTGGGTAAGGGTGATATACCGGATGCCTCTCTTGTGAAAATATGCCACATCAGCCAGGGTTTCTACGGGTGCTCCGTTTTCCATTCCCATCGGCAGGGAGACAATTCCCTTTTGAAAATTGCGCAGCACATCATCTGCATGAAGCGCCAATGCGAATTGCGCCGGATGGTTACGGGCGATTTCGTGGATCATGTTGATCAGGGAGTCGGCCACCTGTTTCGGCCGGCCCGGCTCCAACTGGTAGCGCGAAGGAATGTAGATAGACATGAAGGCGCCGTATAGTCCGCCTTTTTTAGCGCGCATAAAATCGAAATCACCTTCCGGGTTTTGCAGCGCCAGTGCCGTATATCCCGGCTTGTACCATTTGTCGTTTTCAGTGAGGTTCCAGGGAAAATCAATATGGGTATCGACAATGGGCGATGTGGCGAGTATTTTATTCGCTTTGTGGAGGTATTGATGCGATGTGCAGGATGCCAGGGAAATCAAGGCCGGGAGCAGGAAATATAATCTTCTCATATGGAGGTGCTTTCAGGCAAAATTAGGGGAATTTAGCCTGAATCAGGCTGATGAAAAAATAGATGGATCGATGAGAAATGCCGAAATTCAAATAAAAAACGAGCCCGACGCATACAACGCCGGGCTCGTTTTTATAAAACAAAGGATAATAAAAACTATTTCGCCGTCGCCTTTTTGGAAGGCTTGGCTTTGGTATCCACTTCAGCGGCTTTTGTTGCTTCAACCATTTTACCGCTTACTACATCGTCCTTGAGCATGTCAACGACAAGTGCCGATGCGATAAAGATAGAAGAGTAGGTACCGAAGCCGATACCGATAAGCATGCCGAAAGCAAAGCCTTTGATGGCACTTCCGCCAAAGATGAAGAGCAGCAATACAACCAGCACAACCGTACCCGACGTGATAAGCGTACGGCTAAGGGTGGTGTTGATGGCCATATTGAATACCTCTTCTTTTTTCTTGCCCGTAATGGTGTTCATGAATTCCCGGATACGGTCATAAACGATAACCGTATCGTTTACGGAGTAACCAATTACCGTAAGTATACAGGCGATGATGGCCTGGTCGATCTCCAGGGAGAACGGAACAATGCCGTGCAACAGCGAGAAGAAGGCCAGGGTGATCACAACGTCGTGGAACAAAGCCAGAACGGCGCCCATGGAAAACTGCCAGCGCCGGAAGCGGATCAGCAGGTAAAGGAAAATCAGTACCAGACCCCACAAACCGGCCTTGAAAGATGAATTCCGGATATCGTCGGCGACGGTCGGGCCTACCTGGCTCGAAGAAGTGATGTGCGTACCCGTGCCATCGGTGTTTTTGAAGGAAGCCAGTTCGTTCTTGACCCCCGCAGCCGTCAGGCCTTCGTGCAGTTTGGCGGTTACTCGGTCCATGACATCGCTGCCCTGGTCGTTGATCAGGTAGGATGTTGTGATATTGTACGTGTTTTCCGTGTTAACGGCCTTGATGATGGGATTGCCCTGGAAAGCCTGGGAAAGCGGTCCGCGCAATTGCTCGAGTTCTACCGGCTGGTCAAACTGAACGTTAAAGGAGTATCCGCCTTTGAAATCCACACCCAGTTCGAAACCGCGTGTGAAGAATGCACCTACTCCAACGAGTGTCAGGGCCAATGAAAAAGCGTAAGCATATTTGCGTCTGCCGATCCAGTCGTAATTGGCGCCTACCAGCCAGTGCTCCGACCACGGGAAACTGTAGCTCAGTTCGCCGCCGCGTTCCATCCACCATTCGGTCATCATACGACCAACCAGAACGGCAGTGAACAGCGAACTGACGATACCGACCAGCAGAACCGTACCGAAGCCCTTGATGGGTCCGAGACCGAAGTACATCAGTACGATTGCCGTCAGCAAGGTGGTTACGTTGGCATCGATAATGGCAGACAAGGCGCGGCTGAAGCCCGTAGAAACGGCCTTCGACATACCCAGTCCATTGCGCAACTCCTCCCGTATACGTTCATAGATAATAACGTTGGCATCGACGGCTGCTGCCAGCGTCAGTACGATACCGGCGATGCCGGGAAGGGTCAGTACGGTACCCATAGAAGCCAGGGCGCCGATAATGAAGAAGAGGTTGGCGAGCAGGGCGATCACGCTCACCACGCCGCCGCGGTTGTAGTATGCGATCATAAACGCACACAGCAAACCGATGGACAACAACATGGTAAACAGCGACTTGTTGATGTTGTCGGCGCCGAGCGAGGGACCGACCTGGCTTTCCTGTACGATATGTGTACCGGCAGGCAGTTTACCTACCTGAAGGATGCTGGCAAGGTCTTTTGCTTCATCGATCGTGAAGCCGCCCGATATAGACGAGTTGCCACCCGTGATCGGGTTGATGACATAAGGCGCGCTTACTACCTCGCCGTCGAGCACGATGGCGATCTCGCGGTTGCCGTTGTTGGCGGCTTTCGTGGTCATATCGGCCCAAATACGGGCGCCGTCGTTGTTCATGGCCAGGCTAACCGCAATTTCACCTTTCGGATCGGGTTGGGCGCTGGCATTCGTCACGACAGAACCATCGAGCGGCGCGGTATCCTGGTTGCCTGTTTTTTTGATGGCATAGAGCCGGTATTTGCCGACAGTAGTGCTTCCGGTCTGTCCTTTGTCTTCTTCCGGTTTGAAGCTCCACAGGAACTCCAGATCGGCGGGGAAAAGCGGCTTGATCTCGGGCCGGTTCAGGTATTCGGAGATGATGCGAGTTTTATTCTTGTCGGCATAACCGATCAGCGGGCCGCTGCCCATGATCAGGTTGGAAAGCAAGGGGCCGTTTTGGCCTTGCTGCGGATTCTGTGTAGCAGGCACCTCGGTGATACGCATTTCCTTCGGTTTCGTCGTATCGGGGTTGCCGTCGGCGCCTGTGGGGAATACGTATGCGGTGTCTTTGCGCATCTCGGTCTTTACGGCACTCGAATCGCCGGAAAGCAGGGTGCGCAACTTAAGGTCTGCATCGATCAGGCGCTGGTTCAGGTTGTCGTCCGTCATGCGGTACGTATCCCAGAATTCCAGTTTTGCCGAGCGCTGCAGCATGTTGCGGGCGCGTTCGGGGTTGTCGATACCCGGCAATTCTACCAGGATGAGGTCGCGCGAAGCATCGAGGCTTACGTTGGGCTGAACAACACCGAGTTTATCGATACGCTGTTTGAGGCGCTTGTACGTTTCATCCACCGTGCTGTTGGCCAGCGTGCGGATCGTCCTGATCACATCGGCGTCCGGCGAGGTAAAGTTGATCTGATTTTTAAGCGATTCGTTGCGGGCGAAAACGGTCGCCAGCGGTTTGCCGCCGCTTGTTTCTTTCCAGGACTGCGCAAACAGGGTGATATAATCGCCTTGCTGGGTCTTTTGCAGTTCGGATGCTTTGTCCAGCGCCTGCGTAAAGGCCGGGTCGGTTGTGCCCTGAGCGAGACTTTTGAGGAAATCGCGCAAGTCAACCTGGAGCAATACGCTCATGCCGCCTTTCAGATCAAGACCCATAGCCAACTGGCTTTTCTTCAGGTCGGCATACGTGAATTTTTTGATGAACGGTATGCTGAATACCGTTTCGCTGGACATGGAGTCCAAATAACTGGCATAGCAACTGCGCCAGGTGGTGGTTGGACTTTTGGAACAGTCATCGGCATATCGCCGCGCGTCACTCTCGATGCTGTTGGTCGGAATGGTGAGCGAAAACTGGTACAGACACACTAAAGTCAGCGCAATGAGAAAAAATCGGACAACGCCTTTACCTTGCATACTTCGATAGAGTAATGATACAAAAATGATTTTACAAACGAGTGAAAGCGGCACGCGCCAGCGTACCCTTTGAAAAAAGTGCGCAAATATAGACAGATTGGGGGAATCAAAAGGCTTTAATGGAAAAATCATGTAAAGTTTGGCGGCTGTTTGTCTTAAAATCTTACTAACTGAAGAATATTATTCGCGTGGGAGCGTACGGGTAATCGGTATTTTCTCAAAAGCTGTGAACTTTGGGCCTTCTACCGTTATCCGGAACATAATTCAATCCATATGCTAAAATTCCGATTTGCTCTCTTTGTCCTCCTCCTTTTTGCTGCTCAGGCCTGTGTTAAACCCAAAATTTACAAAGCGGAAGTCGCCACCCGCCAGGGCGCCGAAAACCGGGAAAAAGTACTGGTGAAGGAACTGCTTGACCGAAAAACAGAGGCTGCCAATCTGATCAAACAGGTAGGCGACCTCAACCGGCTCATCGGAAACCAGGAAGAAACGATCAGGGAACTTCAGGCAGAACTGTCGAACCGCACCCAGCAGATGGGTGAGTCGTCGAGCAAACTTGCATCGGAAAAAATGGCGCTGGAAAAAGAACTTGCCGCCAAAAATGCCCTGTTGTTGCAGCGCAACAACCTGTTGGAAAAGGTGCAGAAGGCGCAGGGCGGGCAAAAAAAGGCATTGGAAGGGTTGCGCGATGCCCTGGCACAAACCTATTCCAAACAACAGGATGTGACGGTGGTGGTCGACAAGGACAGGGTCGTCCTGTCGCTACCCGATAAATCGCTTTTCGATTCCAAAGGCATCGACATCAGCGCCTCCGGGAGAGCCCTGCTGGCGCCGCTCGCCCAGATACTGGCCTCCATGCCCGAACTTGACGCAGAAGTAATCTGCCACACCGATAATATTTTGCCCAAAGACAAAAGCCTGGAAGACACCTGGGACTGGAGCCTGCGCCGGGCGACCAATACTGTGCGGATGCTTATCCGGGAATTTAATGTAAATGCCAACCAACTTACTCCTGTGGGCAGGGGCGAGTATTATCCCGTTACTTCCAATGCCAGCGCCGAAGGCAGGCAAAAGAACCGCCGGACCGAAGTGGTGTTGTACCCCGATGTTCCGGCGATTCCTTCCGTTGAGTAAGTTTCTGCTCTTTAAACTACCCGCGGCGCCAGCAGTTTGTACAGCACCGGCGTCACAATACGCGACAGCAGGGTAGAAGAGATCAACCCTCCGATCAATACATACGACAGCGGGGAATACAGGGGATTTTCCTCGATCGCTATCGGGATCAGGCCGCCGATGGCCGTCAGGGATGTAAGCAGGATCGGTACAAAACGGATCTCGCCGGCTTCCTGTATGGCATCGTCGAGGGACCGGCCCTCTGTTCGCAACTGATTGGTGAAATCTACCAATAGTATCGAATTTTTAACCTCGATGCCCATCAGGGCGATGAGACCTACCACTACGGTAAAGGAGAAAGGATAGCCGGTGGCCAGCAGGATCAGGATGGCGCCGATGATACCCAGCGGTATGACCGACAATACAATGATCGTACTCTTGAATGTCTTGAATTCCAGGATCAGTACGGCCAGCAACCCGAATATCGTGACCATAATTATGGTGCCGAGTCCGCCGAACGAACGCTTCGCACTTTCTTCCTCACCGGCCACCTCGTAGGAATAACCCACCGGGAAGTTCATTTGCCGGAGTTTTTCCTTGATCTGAGCGTTGACCTTGGTGGCATAGTAGCCGCTTTTGACCGACGCGGTTATCGACGTGAAACGGTCCTTATCGTAATGCTGAATATAATTGGGCGAGGGCTTGAACTGTGTTTCCGCAACCTGGCTAAGCGGTATTGCCGTGCCCAGCACATTGTTGATATACAGGTTGTTGAACACATTTAGGTTGGGATAAGTCCCTTCCTTGGGTACGGTCACATTGAGGTTGTAATCCTCGCCGTCTGCCTTGGCTGTAAAATTCCCGATGCTAAGTCCGGCAATGGCCAGGCGCACCATTCGATCGATTTCCACGATCGGAATACCCATGGTCGCGGCCTTGTCCTTGTTGATCTTCACCTGCAAGTCGGTTTTGATGGTGGAGATCGGGTTGTCCACGTACATCGTACCCTCCGTTTCTGCAATGAGCGTTTCGACATTGCCCGCGAGCCTGCGCAGGGTGTCCAGATTTTCTCCGAAAACCCGGATCGCGACGGGTGCTTCAATTGGCGGCCCCTGTTCGAAGTTTTTGACGTTTATGACTGCACCGGGTATGTTTCTGAACTTGTCCCGCAATTCATCGAGCAGGGCCACTTTTACCGGCGGCGGGGTCTCATCCTGCAATTGCACGAAAACCTGGCCGTAATCGGCGGCCTCGACCTCCCGAATGACGTTGTAGTATATCCTGGGGTTGCCGCGACCTACGTTGGAAGCATACCAGGTAATTTGTGCCCTGGCGCCATGACCGGGATATTTTGATTCCGGAAATACGCTGTCGGGTAGCAGGTGATGGTTGCGGAATTCCGGTACCACATATTCGTTCAACACCGAATCGACCGTTTGAACGACCCGGTCGGTCTGGGCGATATTGGTGCCGGCTGCCATATCTATGTCGATATAGAACATAGGTCGCTCGGAGGCGGGGAATACGGCAAATCCGGCCCGTCCGGCCAGGCTCAGCACGCCAAAGAATATGGCGGCAGCCACAACCATGGTCAGGCGAGGCCAGCCGAGTGCAAGGTGCAGGAGTTTGGCATAGGTGCCCGAAATGAGCCATTTCAGGCCGCGCAGGAAGATATTTCCACGGGGATCATGGTGCTCGGCGAGCAGGCGGCTGCTGAGGAAGGGCACAATGGTAAGCGAAACGGCCATGGATGCGATTACTGTGAGTACCACGGCCATGGGCAGGCTCCGGATAAAATCGCCGGAAGCCTCGGGCAGGAATACCAGCGGCAAAAACGCCAGCACCAGTGTTGCGGTACAGCCCAGTACGGCCAGCCCGATCTGCCGGGTAGCCAGTATGGCCGCTTCTCGCCTGCTGTGCCCCTCCCGAAGCCATCGCTCTATATTTTCCACGACGACTATCGAGTCGTCGACCAGAATGCCCAGTGCAATGATCAACCCTACGATACTCAACTGGTTGAGGGAATAGCCGAGTTGGTCGAGCGCAAATAGACCCAGGGAAATACTCAGCGGAATGGATATCATCACCACCAGCGCGGCCCGCCATCCAAGCGGCAACAGGGTGAGCAACACCAGCAGAATGGCTATGCCAAAAT
Organism: uncultured Bacteroidota bacterium; assembly: GCA_937861115.1. Taxonomy (GTDB): domain Bacteria; phylum Bacteroidota; class Bacteroidia; order Chitinophagales; family Saprospiraceae; genus M3007. The sequence goes on from CALMBD010000232.1 coordinate 34,772, forward strand.
CTTTGGCAAAACGGGTGAGGCGCTTCCGGACGGAGTCGTTTTGGTCGAACACCTTTACATAGTCCATGCTTTGCGGCAGTCCGGCACGCCATGATTTTACAGCCTGGTTCACTTCCTCGCCCACTGTGAAAATATTCTGCTCGTCTTTCATTCGTGCCGTCACCCAGACGCAGCGGGAACCGTTGATGCGGGTGATATGCCGGGTCTCCTCATACGCCCAGTCCACACTTGCCAGATCTTTGATATACAGTATTTTGCCGTTGTTTGCATTGACAACGGTGTTCCTGATCTCGTCGAGATTTTCGTAATCTCCGCTGGTTTCTACAAAAAACTGGCGCTCGCCTATATTTACCGTACCGCCGGGAATGGATACGTTTTCGCTTTGAAGGGCGCCCATCACCCGGCTTACGGGGATACCCTCCGATGCCATTCTGGGCAGGTTAAGGCTTACCCGGGCCTCGCGTTTGGGAAAGCCCCAGGTATCGGCGGCCTTGATCCCGGCAATTTTTTCAAGGCTTTCTTCCAGGCGTTCGGCCTCGCGCCGCAGATCGACATACGAAGCGGTTTCGCTGACGATACCACCCTGGAGGATGGCTACATCGGAGGAAGTGAAGCGCTGGATGGTAATGCGGTAAATGTTTTCCGGCAGTTCGGTGCGCAGGGCGTTTACTTCCCGGACGACCTCCTCGTATTTTTTATCGGGATCCTCGCCGTGTTTGAACTCGATCGTCAGGACCAGGATGCCGTTGAACGACAGCGAGCGCATACGGTCGATGTTTTCCAGCGCGCCCAGACGGGATTCCACCTTGTCCGTGATCTTGTTCTCTATTTCTGCAGGTCCGGCGCCGGGGTAAACGATGACGATATTGTAGCCGGGAGGGGCAAATTTAGGGTCTTCAGCACGCGGCATATTGAACAGGGCGCTGATGCCAAGGGCCATGACAGCCAGAAATACGATAAAGGTAAACTGGCTGTTCTTAACGGAAAATTCAGCGATTTTCATTGCTATTGCGGTAAACGGTGGGTGGTAGATGGTAGATGGCCATCATGTGTGATACACAGGGAATTGACGGCAACCCATGCGACAGCACCGAAGGTTGGGAGATTGTTTTTCAGTATTTTATGTTTGGGATGGCATTATTGTTTGCGGATCTTCTTTTTCTCGCTCAGGTACGGCGCACCGTCGGTGATCACTTCCGTCACGCCTTCGAGACCATTGGCGATCAGGGCGCGGTTGCCTTCGATAAAGGCCACTTCCACGGGTAACTTCCGGACGGATATACCGTCGGCATCCGGGGCGAAAACAAAGGCGCTCCGGCCGTCGCCTTCTACAATGGCCTCGATGGGTACGGTGATGTAGTTTCTGGACTTCGGGGGTGTGATGTCTGCCTGGGCAAAAAGCCCTGGTGCAAAGCGTTTTCCCTGGGGGGCGACACGTATCTCGACAGGATAAAGACCGTTTGATGGGTCGGCAGCCGGCGCCAGGTCGGTCACTTTGCCTTCGAACGTGGTGTTTGGATAGGCGTCAATAGCCACCTTGGCGCGCATACCTGTGTTCAGGCGGGCCCATTCCCGGTCGCTGACGCTGATCTTTACCACCCAGTCGCCGGCGCCCGTTTCGAACAGCACGAATGCCGGGATACCCGGACCAGTGATCTCGCCCTCGTTGATGAGTTTTTTGATGATCTTGCCGCCTCTGGTGGCCCGAATTTCGGCGTACTGCTGGTTAAACTGTGCGATGCGCGCGCTTTCCCTGGCCACGTCGCGGCCGGTTGTTGCATTCTGGAGCAGTTCCAGTGTGGCGCTGCTGTCCTTGTACAGGCCTTCCACCCGGCCCAGATCGCGCTCCGCTTTGTTCAGCGCCTGTTGGGCCTGCGCTACCTGGGCGTCTATTTCTGTTTTGTCCAGCACGGCCAGCAACTGACCGGGACGCACCACGTCGCCTTCATCCACGTAGATTTTCCGCACGATGCCGCCAATCTTGAACGACAGGCGCTGTTCCGCCGATGAACTGAGTATGCCGCTGGCATGGATGGGCAGGGCGACGTTTTGTTGTTCCACCGGCGCCGTACGCACCGGTATGCGTTCGTCGACGATGCCGGACTCGGATTTAGGGTTGGCCACTGCGGATTGGCCGCAGCCGCCCATCAGGGCAAAAAGGCCGAAAATGGCTGCAATGACGAGTGCAGCAGGAATGATTTTGTCTGCCGTGATATTTTTCATGGTGGGATGTTTATGTAATGGGAATTGGAAGCAAATTGGTCAAATCAATTATCAAAGTCCGGCCGCTTTTTTGAGGGCCGCCTCTTTCAGCAGCACATCCGACCAGGCCAGCAAGGCCTGGAGTTGTGCGACGGTAACGCGGTTTTGGGCATCGAGATATTCGATCAGCAAGGCCTGGTTTGCACGGTACTTGTTGTTCACGATTTTGTAGGTAGACAGGGCCGCAGTCAGACCGGTTCTGGTGGTCTGGAAAGTGTTTTTCGCCGCCTCGAATTCATTCCACGCCTGTGTTACCTCCAGGGCTATCTGTTGTTGGACCTCGGTGTACTGGGCCCGTATTTTTTCGGCATCGATGCGGGCCTCCTGGCTTTTGCTTTTCCGCATGCCCGCATCGAAGAGGTCGTAGGTCATCCCGATCTGTGCGAGGGCATAGGTTTGATCGCTGTTGAATTTGTAGCCAAATCCCTGAAACCCGGCCTCGCCGCCGAGGTAGAAATCGGGAATTTTTCGGTTGGCATCGTTGAGTTTAACGGCCGTCTCTGCCGCGCTTTGTCCGGCACGCAGCACTTCGAATTCATGGCGGTGCTGCATGGCTTGCGTCACGAGGTATTCCGGCTGGTAATCACCCGAAGCGGTATGCAACAAAGCGGAGTCGACGGTTATCTCGCTTTGCAAGTCATTGTTTAGCAGGAAATTGAAATAAGCCCTTGCCGTATTGCCGGCACTCTGCAGTTTAAATATCTCGTTGTCGGCCTTGCTGAGTTCGTAGTCGGCAGTAGCGACGATATCCTTTGTCGCGACGTTGTTTTTTACCAGCGATTCGTTGAAGCGGCGCAATTCGGTCAGCACACCTCTGCTGTTCTGCCAGATTTTTTCGGCTTCCAGGGTCTGGAGGTACTGGATGTACGCCTCTGTGATCCGGTATCGGAGTTCGTGTTCGTAAGCGGCCTTCTGTGCGGCTTTGCTTTGATACACCTGTTCCTTGATCTGCCGGTTGTATTTCAGGTCTGAGTTGAAGAGCGGGTATTTGAAACTCAGTTTCGTTTCCTGAAAGTCGTCGGGCAGAAACTGGATGGTTTCGTTTTCCAGTTGCGGATATTTCGGCGCGTTGGGCAGGAATATCTCGTTGAGTTGATTCAGGTTGTCGTACACCGGATTCATGAGGTCGCCGATGGGGAAATCGATGTTCCGGCCACCCGTCGCGCGGGTGTAATTGGCGTTGAACTGCAGGGTGGGGTAGAAGAGCGATTTGGATTGCCGGATCGCCTCCTGCGCTTTTCTCAGATCGAGGTTCTGTTGCTGCAGCGCAAGGTTGTTGGTCATGCCGGTACGGATGTATTCATCCAGAATGGCCGATTGTTGGGCATCCGCTCCTGCCATAAAACAGAGCAGAAACAGAAGAGGGAGGATTGTTCTTGATGGTTTCATTGTGCAAACACAATTTATTTACTGAACAGTGTTTAGTTTCATGGTACAAAAAAACGCGGCCCGGTATCGCAGCGCAAGTACTTACTGTTGAATTGTCGTTTGGGGAGGATGAGTTGCTGATAAGGGGCATTGGATAGACGAAGGAGCCGGCGACCCGGTTGCAGGTCCGTGTTCATAGCGACTCCGCCATCTTTACAATCATGTCGAACGACCGCATGGCCAGTTCGGCGCGCTTCTCTTCAGGGTACATGCGCATCCGTTCCCGGATAAACAGGGAGACCAGTCCGTGCGCATGACACCACAGGGTATAGGCGATGGTTTCTGTATCTGTGCTTTTGAAGTACCGCGCGTCGACGCAGGCCTGAACGGTTTCCACAAAAAAGGCATGCGTTGCAATGCCAAGTTTCCAACAGTCCTGATTTTCAATGGATTCCATCGGACTTCGGATAATAAACAGCAGGTCGTACAGGTCCGGATGCTTCATGCCGAAGTCGATGTACCTGCGCCCGAATTCGATCAGCCGTTGCCAGGGATCTTCGAATGCGGCTGCGGGAAGCAGGTGGTCGCGTTTGAGCGCGGCAGCTTCAAATTGCAAGGCAAAAAATATCTCGCTTTTGTCCTTGTAGTACAGGTAGATGGTGGCGGGACTGTACTCGATGGCTTCCGCGATGTTGCGGATGCTCACGCCATCAAAGCCTTTTTCCCGGAAAAGACGAAGTGCGGCATCCAGGATGAGCCGGCGCATTTCCTCCTTTTCACGTTCTTTTCTCGATGTTATGCCCATTGGTATAGTTGCAGTTGGCAGCGACAGTTTGATAAACGGTGCAAATTTAATGAACAGTGTTCAGTGCGCAAGTGCCGTTCGTCTAAATTCTTCAGAAAACCCCTTAACAGCGCCAAAACCCGGATGAACTGCATGGGTCAGGCATATTCCGGAAGAATTTACCCGGTATTATTCACCACACTCCCCGGGCCGGGATATTTTTGCCCCGATTCACCACAACACCTGCAATCCTGCGCTATTGCCAACTGCCTACTGCCATGCAAACTAAAGACGTACACTACTCCGACTACCTTCAACTCGACAAAATCCTGAACGCACAGACCCTCGAAAGCGACCTGCTGGGCGCCCATGCGCACGATGAGATGCTGTTCGTCATCATTCACCAGGCATACGAGCTCTGGTTCAAGCAAATCCTGTTCGAGGTGGATTCGGTTGCGGCGATCATGAGCCAACAGGTGATTAACGACAATTCGCCCGATTTGCAAACGATTGTCCATCGCCTGAACCGGGTGGCGACGATACTGAAAGTGGCTGTCCACCAGATCGATATAATGGAGACCATGACGCCGATGGATTTCCTGGATTTCCGCGATTTCCTGCGGCCTGCCTCGGGTTTCCAGAGTTGGCAGTTCAAAATTGTGGAGGCCAAACTGGGTCTGCAGTTTCCGGAGCGTTTCGGACAGGAATACTACATTTCGCAACTGCGCCCGGAGCACGTGGCATTGATCAAAGATGTCGAGAAAAAGCCCTCCCTGCTCGACCTGGTGGATGAATGGCTGGGCCGGATGCCTTTTTTCGATCTGAAGGAAAGCTGGGAAAACTATCGCCCGCTTTTTCCGGTCACGGAAGGCAAACATCCGTTCTGGAGCGATTATTCGATTGTTTACGCCAACAGTCTGGTGGAAGGGGAGAAGGGCAACAAGGCCCATTTTGAGAAGATGTTCTTCGAAACGGAAAAGTCACCCGGTCGCCGCCTGAGTGCCGCTGCCTGCCGCTCGGCGCTGTTTATCATGCTTTACCGGGGCTATCCCATGCTCCAGTTGCCGTTTCAGTTGCTCAACAACCTGCTGGAGATCGACGAACAGCTGTCGACCTGGCGCTACCGCCATGTCAATATGGTGACGCGCATGATCGGGGTACGGACCGGCACCGGAGGATCCAGCGGTCGCGATTACCTCAAGGGCGCTTTGGACAAACACTACATTTTCAAGGAAATAGCAGGGCTGACCGGCTACCTGATCGAACGGCGGCGACTCCCGCAATTGAGCAAGGAAGTGGAGGAGAAGTTGGGTTTTTGAGGGGTAGCGGGAGGCTGTTGCCTTGATCCCACCGTAGTGACGGGGTGACTCAAAAAGTCACCCCGTCACTACAATTTTATTTTATTTATCGCGCTGATGTCACACTCGGCCAGGTATTGTATTGTATGTGCAACATCCGGTAATGTGCATCCGCAGAAGGAAACCTGCATTGCCGGAAAGAGGCTATAAAAATGTCTTGCAGGTGTCAATACCTAAAATAAAACGGCAAAAGGCCTGTTTTTCAATAAATGATTTTGCAGGTATAATACTATGTAGTACATATTTGTGGTAAGTGCCTGTATGGCTACTCTTTTTTTAAATCTATAAAAACTCAATTATGCCAAATCTTGGAAACGAAATCTCCAGTCTTGATTTCAAAAACATTATCGGTGGACCGCTGATTGCCGTCGTTGAAGCACAGGCGCAGGCAGCACTGAGCACTGTTAACTACATTAAGTCCGTTGGTTTTGACGCCGACGGCAAGGTGGTAAACGTTTCGTTCAACTATCCCAAAGAAGTGTATCCCTACAGGCCCGGGAATAAAGGCGAAGTGACTGCGGTTACCATAACTAACGGCGGGGTCGGATATGCGGATGCCACTACCGTATCCTTCCCGACACCTACCGGCACCGGTGCACGGGTTGCCACAGGTACCGTTATGGTTTCAGGAGGGGTAATAACCGGCGTGCTCATTACAGATTCCGGCGCCGGATATACAGGGGCTACCGTCACCCCAACATTCTCTCCTGCCCCGACGGGCGCAGGCGCAACCGCCGCCACTGTTACGGCTACAGTTGGACAGGAAGATCCGACACCGGCTGTTTATCAGGAAATGGAACTCCGTGTACCTATCCTGAGCATGTTGCCGATACCTTATCTCCGGGTAGAAGAATTCAGCCTCGATTTTAACGTGAAGATCAATTCCATGGAAACTTACAACGTTTCCGATCAACTCGAACTCGGGGGTTCTCTTGAAGTCCAGCAGAAATGGGGAAGCGGCTCTGCAAAACTGAATATATCGGCGTCGTACAAACGGTCGACCTCTGCCGGCACCAGTGTGGAAAGAACATACGACATGGCAGTCCACGTTCGTGCCGTTCAGGATGAGATGCCGGGCGGATTGGAAACCATTCTTGGCATCCTGGAACAAGCGGTAGTGTCCACGCCAGTCATACCTGCTTCATAGGTCATGGTCGCATTGAGTGATTATTTGGGCTTCCTGATGACGGAAATTGCACGTGCGCGGTTGACATCCGATCTGGCTTCCATCGAGCTGGCAAAGGTGTATTCCGAAAACGAGTTACTGAAAAATTTAACCGTCCCGCGTGTTCGCCTTGCGCGAGTAGACCTCAACGTGCCGCTTGTCGTGGAATCGTTGAAGGTCGGGCAGGCCACGGATTTTAATGTCCTGGCCGGTCGGGATAACGTAACTGAATTGAACAGGATACTTACGGCTACCTGTTTCAAGTACTTCGACGTGCGGTTTTCAAAAGAGGAATCGAAAAATATCACGGCCCGCATCCAGTTGGGTATGGACGCTATTTCGCAAACCAAGGATTACCAGGAAGGGAGAAACTCTTTTGAACAGTTTACGGAGGAAACCTTTTTGTATGCCGTAAATTTGAGAACCCTGCGCAAACTGCCGGACTTTAACACGCATTTTGACCAGGCGATGAACGATATCAGGCGGCAATATTTACTGCAATTTGATGCGGTCATCAAGCCGGGGCCGTCCAGACTCGAGGCGATGATGGTAAACCCTGAAACTGCGGCCATCCGGACCGCTCACCCTCCTCAATCTGTTTTTGTACTGAACCTCTCGCTGACGGAAGAAGGTATTGAGTTGATCACAGTACAGGACAGTGAGGGCAACACAAAAAAAGTGTTGGCAATTGAATAAGGGCCATGCGGATAATAAGTTATGCTGTAAATGCCGATTTGCAAAACCTGCTGACCGAATATGCTGTTCTGGCGCATCAGTTTCGGCAGAAATCGCCACAATTCATTGCCGAAGCAGAAGTCTGGCTGCTTAAGGCAGAGGCTGTATTTAAAAAACACAATTTCCCTGATGTAAGTAAACTGGCCCGGTTGAGCAGTTCAGTGGCCGCTGCTCGCCGGGGCCACATGCAGACCGAAAAAACACGCAATCCCCGCAGTGAAAAGCAATTTCAATGCTGGCAATTTTTGAATGAAGGCCATGATCTCCTCCACCGTTACTTCATGACGGAACAGGATAAACTGGAGCGGGCCGAGGGACTTATCGCCCAACTTGTCGTCATTGCATTCCAGAAGAAAATACTGGATATCGACACTTTGAACCAGGGGAAAGTTGACGCAAATCAGGCCTGGCAAATGCTCGCAGCACAGCAGGATTTTTTTGGCGCAACACTTCAACTGAAAGCCCTGATTTCCCCCATCGATATTATTATTCTTCTCGACAAGGTACTGGATAAGGTAAAGAACTAACCCGGAATTTTACCGCAAGTCAACCTTCGGTTTTTATTAGTTGAGCCCAAAATGAAGATTCTCCCGGTTAGCATACATAAAATAGCCCCGTTTAGGGGCTATTGACATTTTATACTTTGTTCGCTACCGTTTTTAATTTTTCAATTTACAATTTTTTTCGCAATCCATACTGCTCTTTTATCATATGGACAAAGGCATCTTCCTCCATTTTCTTGCGATTATCCAATAAAAAATTTGCATCGTCTCCTGCTCTGTATCGAAGGGTTGCACTTTCATCTGTCGCTGCCTGATAAATTACCTGAGCAACTAAACTGGCTGGTGATGGATTCAGACTATCACCTTGCCATATTTTCATCAAAGCGCCAATAATCGGCTGATAATCGGCAATTTCGCCGGCCTGAAAATCAAAAGAACGACCTCCAAAATCAGTGGCAATCATTCCCGGCTCTACAATTTTCACCTTAACACCTATTTGCTCCATTTCAAAACTGAGTGCCTCCGAAATACCTTCAACGGCAAACTTGGTCCCATGATAGAGTGAACCCAAAGGAAAGGTCATTTTACCTCCGATAGAAGAAATATTTACGATTACACCACTTTTATTTTTTCGGAAATGAGGAAGTACGGCTCTTGTTACATCCAGCAATCCGATAACATTGATATTGAATTGCCGGAGTATGTTTTCTCTTGGGAATGATTCTAAAGGGCCATAGGCGCCATAGCCTGCGTTATTGACAAGGATATCAATCTTGCCGAATTTTTTTATGCCTGCTGCTACTGCATTTTGGATAGAATCCAAATCCAGGACATCTAGACGGGTAATAAAAGTATTATCAAGTTCTTTTAATTCGGCTTCCTTTTCAGGTTTCCTCATGGTAGCAATGACGTTCCACCCTTTTTGTTGAAACAGCTTTGCGGTTGCTTTACCTATACCTGAACTTGCACCTGTAATTAAGATCGTCTTGCCCATTTTAGTCTTTGTTAAGATTCAATAAATTATCCACTCCATTGGCAGTATAAATCTCCCGAGTCGCTTGTTGAAGCGCTTTGTTGTAACCTTCAACAGGTTCTTTTAAGCCCATAAAATCAACAACAGTTCTAAATGGTTTTTCCCCGTGCGGCATTTCTAATAATGCAACAACTGCATCAGCTACGGCTTGTGGGGATTGCTTTGGATTGGTCTTTATGTAATCAACATATCCATTTAAAGAAGCATCGGGCGCATGAACCATGTCTCCATATTCCTGATTTCTGGTTTCATCACTTGGTCTCAACATGCCGTCCATAAAAGCAGTCGGCATGCCTCCTGGCTCGATAATGCAAGATTCTATGCCAAAACCTGAAAGCTCTGCACGATACCCTTCAGCTATGGATTCCAAAGCATATTTTGAAGCAGAATAAACACCCAAAAATGGCGTAGTCACCCTGCCGATACAGCTTGAAGTATGCAATATGGTTCCTTTGCCCTGGTTTCTGAAACGAGGAAGTACGGCTCGCATCAATCGTTGTACACCAAAAACATTGACATCAAAAACACGCTGCATATCCTCTGCTGTAAACAATTCCTGGATACCGTTTGCTCCTAATCCTGCATTGTTAAAAACAACGTCTAGGCCGCCTAATATTTCCACGGCTTTTGCAACACCGCTATCGACACTTTTTTCATTGGTCACATCCATTTCAACCAGTTGTACTCCCGAATTTAGAAGTTCTTGTGCAATAACTTCGTTTTTACCTTTGGTCGAACGCATTGTTCCGACTACTTGATAACCTTTTTGGGCAAGGGATTTACAGGTCAATGACCCAAATGCACCGCCTGCTCCTGTGACTAAAACTTTTTTACTCATGATTATTTGAATTTATGTTATAAATTTTGACAACACAAATATCAAAGACTCATGAATGACAGTCTAACACAGAACAAGGATGGTCTAACACATATTGAGGAAAGTTCGATTGGATTAGGGTGTGTATTTCTCAGGCACACCCTAATTGGCTCTGTATTCCTGTGGAGTCATACCCGTTATTGTTTTGAACATTCGGCTAAAATAGTGCGGATAATTAAATCCGAGTGTATAGGCTATTCCACTAATCGAATCGTCAGAACCAATCAATAAATCTTTTGCCTTTTCTACTAAAAACTCGTTAATATGGTCTTTGGCAGTTTTCCCTGTTTCCTTTTTAAGCAAATCACTTAGATACCCTGTGGACACATTGCATTCACTCGCCAAATAAGCGATTGTGGGCTGACCCAAATCATTGATTTTACCTGCCTTGAAATATTCTTTCAACAAGGTCTCTACTTTTGAAGCAATATCTTTATTATGTGCAGAACGGGTATTAAATTGACGTTCATAAAACCTTGAACAATAGTTAAGTAGTAATTCAATATTGGATATTAAAACCTGTCGGCTATGATTATCTATCCTCGCCTTAATTTCTTCTTCAATCATTTTGATGCAAGTACTTACTGTATCCTGTTCTTGCTCTGAAAGATGTAAGGCTTCATAAACAGAATAAGAGAAAAAATTGTAATCGTCTAATTTATTTCCCAATGAAGTATCTCTGATTAAATCAGGATGAAAGTAAAGCATCCAACCCTGTACTTCGTTCAATGCCTGCGTTTTGTTCAAAGTGATAACCTGGTTTGGTGCCGTAAACATCATTACCCCTTCATCAAAGTCATAATGATTTCTACCATAGCTCAAGCCACAGCTTTTATCTTTTAAAGCGATGCAGTACAGATCAGATGAAATTTTTACACCAACAAGTTCTTCTCCATAAGTCAATTTCGACGTGTCAATAATGGTAATCAAAGGATGAGTAGGTTTTTTAAACCCCATATACTCATGTAATTGGCTTATTGATTTATGCTTTATCATGCCTAATTTTTTCGTCAAAAATCGAACTGTTTAAGTTTCTTTTCTAACACTTTTTCAGGATAATTGAACACTTTTTGGTTTTTCATAATGGTAGTGAACGGTTTGCGGCCTAAGGCGCCAGCTTGGGATTGGTTACCGGAATATGTCACCCGAGAACAAGGCACCAGGGTAAGAAAATGATTCATTCACCTGGATGCCCAAATTGCGCTTGGCTGCTGTTAGCGGTTCGTTGTACTTTCGAGTTTCATTTGAATTTTGTTATCAATTTGTCCCACCCCGATAGCTTGCCTATTATAGTTGCCATTCCATTCATAATACTCATAAGAAATGCGGGGCGAATACTCGAAAATTCCTTTAGTCCCAGTCGTGGCACGAGATAAAAGTATTTCATCATATTCATCATACTATCTGGCTTTTCTTTGTCCAAAGTTGATAGGATTTGAAACATACGATGGGTGTCGGCACAAGGTGAATACTTTACAGTCACTTCTGATTGCCCTTTAAATACATTAGTTACGGAATGAATTGTCCCTTTAGGAACAAAAAATTCATCACCACTCTTTTTAGTAATTTTTTCACCATTTACTTGAAAGGCAATTTCACCTTTCGTTATTTTGAAATGTTCGTCCATGTGATAATGAACGTGCAGTGGAACTTTTCCTCCTGCTTCAACTGTCCACTCCATTAGAAATGAATTTTCATCATAGAACTTAGGGTGAAACACTTCTTTCCCTAATTTGATTGATCTAAAAATGTCTGCTGTCATAAATTGATTATTTTTAGATATTGATTGTTTTATGTTTCTATTTTGATTGTTCTTGGGTATCTCGTTGTTACGATGACCGCTAAGGTTTGTGCTGACGCAGGTGAGGCGCATAGCCTCGCTTGACGTTTTGCACTTTATTTAGATGTAGCTCTTTTTTCATTCGTCATTTTGCAAATTTTTCAAATGCTGTACCATTGAATTTATATGCTCCGTTTTCGTGTGTCCCGAGCCAAAGGTCATCATTGTTGTCTTTGTAAATGCTGAAAAGCGTAATGTCTTTTGAGTTGTCTTGAACAGCATAGTGTGTAATTTTCGCCCCATCGTATTTCCAAACGCCATTACGGTAGGTTACAAACCACAAATTATTATTTTTGTCTCTAACTGTTGATAGATACTCGTCCAAATTGCTGTCTTTTTTTCCATCTAAACCACCTATGCTTTCGTGTCTTGTGTAAAATTTATCGCTTTTTAAAGTTGTGCTGTCGTAAACACTATAACGATATTCGGTATTGAACCAAAAGTCGCCATTTTTGTCTTCCGTAATTGAACGCACTCCATTTGCACCTTCGTTGCGAAATTCTGTAACATCTTCCTCTGTAATCCATTCAAATATTTTTCCATCGTATCTACAAACTCCAACAGGGTTTGTACCAAACCAAATGTTTTCTTTCTTGTCTTTATAAATACTGTAGATTTCAAAAGGATTAGGGAGGTTTGGTGGCTTTGGTAATTGTAATTCATATAAAGTACTACCGTCATAACGATATACTTTTTCATTTTGATAAGCATGTCTAAACCACAAATCTGTGGATTTAAGTTGCCAATCATTACTGAATATTGGCGATAATGTCGTAAAATAATTTCCGTCAAATTTAACTATAGTAGAAGTTGGGTGACAACTGGTGAAGTATATGTTGCCAGACTCATCTTCTTTTATTTCATCAATTCTATTGTTTGGCATACCGTGGTTTGTTGTGTAATTAATCAATGTCTTTCCATCGTATTTATACATTCCTGTTTCCCAACTCCCAAACCAATATACATTCTTTTTATCTTGATAAACAACCATTATGCTGCTTCCAAGTTCTGTTACCGTATCGCCTTTTACAATGTTGTCTGTTTTAACCTGTTGTTTAGTGGTCTGTCCTTTACAAGATGTCAATAAAAACAATGCGGTGAAAAATGTAATTATGTTCAATTTTATTGTCATCTGTTTGAGTTTTGTATTGTTTTCATTTAGTTACAGTTAACGGTTGTGCTGACGCGGGTGCGACGTTTAGGAAAACTCGCCGGCAGCACTTAGAGCGTGTTCGGGAATTTATTCTGCGGCGAAAGTGAGCAGATTTTATTTTAGATAAGGCAAATTTTGCAGCCGTATGCGGGCAATCCGGCGAAAAATTTAACGCAGTATAAAATAAAATTTGCCACCTGGAGGCCAGAAATAAATTCCCGAACACGCTCTAAGGCAGCTGCCAATCTTTCCCTATCCTGCATACAGCACCCGGCTTGCCCCTTCCCATTGCGCACGATCACCTCTTTTCATGACCCCCATCATCCCCTAATACCTCAATCAGCAGGACTTTCGGGTATTCTTCGCCCGGTAAAACCGGGCTTCGAAGCATCGTGTAGTTCAAAAAAATGCTGACCATGTCGTCTCAAAAGAAAGACCTCACCAGCCCCTCTGATCTCCATTCCCACAGTGAAGGTACGGGTGCGTTAAGAACCCAGATACCCGTTTACACCGATTTTCTTCCACCCTGCAACCACGCCTGCCCGGCCGGGGAGAACATCCAGGCCTGGCTGTCGCTGGCCCAGGAAGGCCGCTACGAAGAGGCGTGGCAACAACTCGTGCAGGACAACCCTTTGCCCGCCGTGCACGGCCGGGTGTGCTACCACCCCTGCGAAGATCATTGTAACCGGGCGGAGATCGACACGTCTGTGAGTATCCATGCCGTGGAGCGTTTTCTGGGCGACAAAGCCCTGGAAGAAGGCTGGCAGGTCAAATTCGACCAGGCGACCAGCGGCAAAAAAGTGCTCGTCGTGGGCGGCGGCCCCAGCGGCATCTCGGCGGCTTATCACCTGCGCCGCGCGGGCCACGAAGTGGAGATCCGCGAAGCGGGGCCCATGCTCGGCGGCATGATGCACTTCGGCATTCCACCTTACCGGCTTCCCCGCAACATCCTCGACACCGAGATCCGGCGTATCGAAAACATGCCGGGCATCAGCGTCCGCTTCAACCACAAAGTGGCCGATATCGTTCGGGAAAAAGAAGAAGGCGGTTTCGACGCGGCGTTCATCGCCATCGGCGCGCACCTGTCCAAAAAGGTCGATATCCCCTCCCGCGACGCCGGACAAATCCTCGACGCCGTCAGTTTTTTGAAAGAAACGGAACAGGGACAGGCGCCCAAACTGGGTCGCCGGGTGGCTATTTACGGCGGCGGCAACACGGCTATGGACGCCGCGCGGGTGGCCAAACGCCTCGGCTACGAGCCGCTTATCATCTACCGCCGCGACCGGGCGCACATGCCGGCCCACGAATTCGAGGCCGACGAAGCCCTGGCCGAAGGCGTAAAAATCAACTGGCTGCGCAGCATCAAAGAGATCGACAACACGGCCATCAAGGTAGAGATCATGCGGGTGAACGAGGAAGGCAGGCCCGTAGGCACCGGCGAATTCGAAACCCTCGAAGCCGATTCGCTCATCCTCGCCCTGGGCCAGGAAACGGACACGGCGTTTTTGAAAAATGTTCCCGGCATCGAATTCGACGCCGACGGCCGCGTGAAAGTCGGACCTGATATGATGACCGGCGCGCAGGGCATTTTCGCCGGCGGCGACATGGTGCCCAGCGAACGCACGGTTACCGTAGCCGTCGGTCATGGCAAAAAAGCGGCGCGATTCATCGACGCCTTTTTGACCGGAAAATCCTACCGGCCTGCCGGGAAACACCCCGTCGTCGGGTACGAGCGCCTCCACGTGTGGTACCAGACCTGGGCCCCCAAACGCGACCAGGCACAGGTGGACGAAGTTGTCCGTGTGCGCGATTTCCGCGAGGTCGTCGGAGGCTTGTCGGAACGGGAAGCGCGCTACGAGGCCCAGCGCTGCCTGTCCTGCGGCAATTGTTTCGAATGCGACGGCTGCTACGGGGCCTGTCCCGAAGGGGCCGTCATCAAACTCGGCAAAGGAAACCGCTACCGTTTCGATTACGACCTGTGTACGGGCTGCGCGGTGTGTTACGAGCAGTGTCCGTGCCATGCGATCGAGATGGAGGCGGAGGGTCAAATATGACGCCTGGCCCCTTTGGTCTCACCCCCTGGTGAGGCCAAGGGGAAGGAGTTGAACACCCGCAAAACCAATAAAAGCCTGCACTGCAGAAGCGCATAACACTCAGTCAATCACCACTATCATGTCAAAATCCACCATAAAAGTGACCATCGACGGCAACGAAGCGACTGCCTACATCGCTTACCGCGTCAATGAAGTCTGCGCCATTTATCCCATCACGCCGTCCTCGGCGATGGCAGAACTGGCCGATGAATGGTCGGCAAAAAAGGTCAAAAATATTTGGGGCCACGTGCCCGAGGTGATCGAAATGCAGAGCGAAGGCGGCGCTGCGGGCACCGTGCACGGCGCCCTGCAAACTGGTGCGCTCACCACCACGTTCACCGCCTCGCAAGGGCTGATGCTGATGCTCCCCAATATGTACAAGATCGCGGGCGAACTCACCAGCGCCGTTTTTCACGTGGCCGCCCGCTCCCTGGCCGCGCAGGCCCTGTCGATCTTCGGCGACCACAGCGACGTGATGGCTGCCCGGACAACAGGCTTTGCAATGCTCTCATCCGCCTCGGTGCAGGAAGCGCACGACATGGCGCTCATCGCCCAGGCCGCCACGCTGAAGTCCCGGCTCCCGTTCATCCATTTCTTCGACGGTTTCCGCACCTCCCACGAAGTCGGCAAAATCGCGCTGATTCCCGATGAGCAGATCAAAGCCATGGTGGACGACCGGGCGGTCATGGAACACCGCCGCCGCGGGCTCAACCCCGATCACCCCGTGGTGCGGGGCACGGCACAGAACCCCGATGTCTATTTCCAGGGTCGCGAAACGGTAAATCCGTATTACGCCAAAACCCCCGGCATCGTCCAGGCGGAGATGGATCGTTTTGCCAAACTGACCGGCCGGACCTACCGGCTTTTTGAATACGCCGGCGCGCCGGATGCCGACCGGGTGATCCTGCTCATGGGCTCGGGCGCCCAGACCGCCACCGAAACCGCCCGGTACCTGATGGAAAAAGGTGAAAAAGTGGGGGTGGTTCAGGTGCATTTGTACCGGCCGTTTTCCATGAAACACCTCGTCGGCGCATTGCCCAAAACCGTCAAAAAACTTGCGGTGCTGGACCGCTGCAAGGAGCCCGGCGCTGGCGGCGAACCACTTTACCAGGATGTGGTGACGGCTTTGGTGGAAGCCATGAACGAGGGCGTGATCAAAAGCATGCCACAGGTGACCGGCGGCCGCTACGGCTTGTCGAGCAAGGAATTCACCCCCGGCATGGTGCGGGGTATTTTTGACGAACTGAAAAAGAAACACCCGAAAAACCATTTTACCATCGGTATCAACGACGACGTTTCGAATACCAGCCTGGCGTACACGGAATTTGAACTGAAAGACCCCACCATGACCCAGGCCCTGTTTTTTGCCCTCGGCTCCGACGGCACGGTGGGCGCCAACAAGAACAGCATCAAGATCATCGGCGAAAACACCAACCTGGAGGCCCAGGGCTATTTCGTGTACGATTCCAAAAAATCGGGCTCACAAACCGTGTCGCACCTTCGTTTTGGTAAAAATCCGATCCACGCGCCGTACCTCATCCGCGAAGCCGATTTTATCGCCTGCCATAAATTCAATTTCGTACAAAAAGTCGACATGCTCGGCTTTGCCAAGCCCGGCAGCACTTTTTTGCTGAACAGTCCCTACGGGAAAGACGAGATATGGGCGGAATTACCCGGTCCTGTGCAATCGGCTATTTTGAAAAAAAATATCCGCTTGTACGTCATCGACGCCACGAAAGTCGCTGCCGAGGTGGGCATGGGCAGCCGGATCAATACCATCATGCAGGTCTGTTTTTTTGCTTTGTCGGGCGTTTTGCCTAAAACGGAAGCCATCGAACAGATCAAAAAGGCCATTAAAAAGACCTATGGCAAAAAAGGCGAAGACGTGGTTCGCCAGAACTTCGTGGCCGTAGACGCCACCCTGGAACACCTCCACGAAGTGACCGCAAAACCCCGCCTGAGCCGCCAGAGCGAAATGGACCCGACCGTGCCGGCCGGGGCGCCTGCATTCGTGCGCGATATCACAGCGATGATGATGGATGGCCGGGGTGATCAATTGCCCGTGAGCGCCATCCCGGCCGACGGCACCTATCCGAGCGGCACCACCAAATGGGAAAAACGCAACATCGCCGACCTGGTGCCGGTATGGGAGCCGGACGTGTGCATCCAGTGCGGCAACTGCAGTTTCGTATGCCCGCACAGCGTCATTCGCTCCAAGTTTTACCATGAAGATTATTTGAAAAATGCACCCGAGGCGTTTCCGTCGGCAACCATCAATGCCCGCGGATTCCCGGAAACGCGGTACACCCTGCAGGTATACGTGGAAGACTGCACGGGCTGTAACCTTTGCGTCGAAGCCTGTCCGGTGATTCACCCGGCCGACAAAGACAGGAAGGCCATCAACATGGCGGAAAAAATGCCCGTTCTCGAACAGACGCAAAACAGCATCCGTTTCTTCGAAACCCTGCCCTTCAACGATCGCACGAAAATCGATTTTTCGCTGGTCCGCGGGACGCAATTCCTCGAACCTTTGTTCGAATTCTCCGGAGCCTGCGCCGGCTGCGGCGAAACGCCCTATCTGCGCATTTTGTCCCAGTTGTTCGGCGACCGCCTGATCGTGGCCAACGCGACGGGATGTTCCTCTATCTACGGCGGCAATTTACCCACGACGCCCTGGTCAACCAACAAGGACGGCAGGGGTCCCGCATGGTCCAATTCCCTGTTTGAGGACAATGCCGAATTTGGTTTGGGTATGCGGATCTCCGTGGATAAACAAGTTGAAATGGCGCGTGAACTGCTGAAAAAGCTGAATGGCATCGTCGATACCACGCTGGTGGAGGGTATTTTGAACGCTCCGCAAGAAACGGAATCCGAAATTGCCGCCCAGCGCCTTCGGGTGGAACAATTGAAAGACCATCTCGTGCTGATCGCCCATCCGGATGCAACGCACCTGCTGTCTATCGTCGAACACCTCGTGCGGCGCAGTATTTGGCTGGTGGGCGGCGATGGCTGGGCCTACGACATCGGTTCGGGCGGACTGGACCACGCTTTGGCCAGCGGGAAAGACATCAATGTGCTGGTGCTGGACACGGAAGTTTATTCCAATACCGGCGGCCAGATGTCGAAAGCGACGCCCACGGCAGCCACCGCCAAGTTTGCCGCTGCAGGCAAACGGGTGGGCAAAAAAGACCTCGCCATGCAGGCCATTTCATACGGCAACGTGTACGTCGCGCAAATCGCCATGGGCGCCAATCCGCAACAAACCCTGCTGGCCATGCGGGAAGCCGAAGCTTATCCGGGGCCTTCGCTTATCCTGGCGTACAGCCACTGCATTGCGCACGGCATCGACATGGAAAAAGGGCTGGACCAGCAGGACCTTGCTGTCGCTTCGGGCTATTGGCCGCTGATCCGGTACAACCCGGCCCTGCGCAAAGCGGATAAAAATCCCTTTGTACTCGATGCGCCGCGACCGACGATTACGCTGAAAGATTATGCCTACAATGAATTGCGCTACAGGGATTTGCAACGCACCAACCCGGAAGAAGCGGAATACCTGATGCAACTGGCCCAGGAGGTGGTGGATCTGCGCTGGCAGAACTACGAGAATATGGCGAGCTGGAAAGCGGAAGCGTTTCAGCCGGTGGCGTGACAGGCGGCATGTTTTTTTAGTCCGGAAATAGAGAGATGTGTCAAATTTTTCTCCGCTCGCGTCGGGCTGTGCCCGGCGTGTCTTATCCGTGGGGTTTTGCCCTGGCTTTCAAATGGTATCTGGCGGGTTGTTTTTCAGGTTATTTTCGAAATAGTAGAGGCAAAGCCTCAGAGATAGTGAACACCGGGCACAGCCCGGCGCGAGCAAGTGTGTCGCAAAAGATCAGTTACCTCAATGACGTCCTTTTACCTCACTGGTGCGCCGCACCGTCGCTTTGAACAGGTGGGGGTTGGTGGAATTGTGCAACAACCGGTGATAGGTTTGAAATTCCGCTGCCTCGTTTTCCATCTCCGGTGCCTCGGCCGACTCAAAACGAAGGGCATCGCCCGGACCGGAGTTAGGATGATCTGTCGCCAGACTTTCCACCCAGGGCGACACAAATCCGTAGCGGGCCGTTCCTTCCTCCTGACCTTCCAGCCAAACGGCAATCCGGCCGCCGAAATAACCATATACCGGCTGGTAGGCTAAGTCCATTCTGCCATCGCTTTCCAAAACGGCCTGCATCTCATATTGAAGCCAATAGCCGGTCGTGTCGGTGCCGCGAAAAAAACGCAGGCGTACGGCGGTGCCGGCCGGGGCAGGCATGAATTTTCCCTCGAAATACAGCAATGAATCCTGGCTGCCGGTATTGCCCAGCAACTGTGCTGCCACGTCGCGCAACGCAACACTGTCGCCCAGGGTCGCAACGCTCAGTCGGACCGCTTCGGGCGGTAGTGCCTGTCCGGCAGGATCGACCGGCTGGTTCAGAAGTAACAACCCGCGTATGCCGCCGGGCTCAGGTTCGGCGATGATTTTTCCCAATAATCCGTTCAGCGCCGGGTTATCGCCTGTATGCTCCCGACCCAATTCCATCAGACTGTAACGTGGGCCGGCGTTTACGTCGTGGGGCACAAAATGCAGGCGTATGGGCTCGGGATCGTTTATCCGGGACTCATCGAGTTTAAAGGTCAGCTCCCGCGGGTGAAATACGCCAAACGGGCTGACCGGCGCGATATGGTAGCTTTGTCCCGCCCGAAGGTTTAAAACGAAGTGTCCGTTCTGGATCACGGCCTCTTTCCAGTCGCCCGTCAGGCTATCTGGCTCGGACGGGCGGTAACGCACTACTGCGTACATTTCGTGCGGTAGTTCATCGGCTTCGCCCGGCACCTCCATGGCGCCGCCACTGTCGATGAGCCGGACCATCTTTTCAGGATGCAAACGGTTAGGGTCGACGCCGGTGATACGAATGCCAAGGTCGCGGGCGATGGCTTTATCGACAGGGCTTTCGAATTCCCACCAAACGAACACCTGACCGTGGTAAAGGACGTTGCAGCGCTGGTACACCACACCCGCATCGTCGAGTTTGAGGCCATCGCCGTCGGTGCGGGTGAGGGTGCCGACAAGATGGTTGGGATTCCGCGCCGGCACGGCGCTGATGTTCATCTGCATATTTTGCCGATGTACATTATCTACCCTCCATTTAAGCTTGTGGTAGGGACTGGGTCGCGGACCGGGCCAGATAAAGAAGGACTGCTGTGCGTCTTTGAACGCGCCGGTGCCCAGGATACGGGCATGGGTTGTACCGTTAATGAACCGGCTGGAAACGAGGTATTCGGGAGGATGTATTTCGGTAAAAAAACCGTTTTGCAAATCATAAAAAATGGGGTGGCCGCAATCGGTAACCCATCTGCCGGCGGTTTGCAAATAATCGCCAGCCTTCGGACGAAAATAACGCGCATCGTCGAAAAGCGTCCAGTCCTCGATTTCGCAACCGACTTCATTGGGTTTTACGTCGGTCGCCAGGTAGCCCATATCGGGATCCGGCTGGATGTACATATCCCAGTCGGCGCCTTTTTCGGGATATTTAATTTCTTCCGGAATACCGCCATAGGTCTCTTTGCAGCCTTTCAGATGGTCGATATCGAGGTCGCCATAGGGGTGCGAAGCCCTGGTTACCACACCGCGCATGGGCGTGGTTTCCCAACCGGTCAGTGTACGATCTTCCAGGTCTTCGCCATTGGCCGGCTTGGCTTTATTGAGCAAAGCCGTCACGTCGGCCGCCGTGCCTTCGTTGTAATAGCTGTGAATATCGGCGATGAGCTGGTCATTGCCGTCAAGGATGGGCGACCAGTGTGGAATATACCATGCGTCGTAATCGTCGTATTCGCTCCAGGCGCCGGTAGGTCGCGGTCGTACCTTGCTGTTGCCGCGCCGGAAGCTCATGTAGTACGGATAGGGCGGCGAGGCATTGATGGCCTCCGGCTCAAAGCGGAAAGATATTTTCCCGTCGCAATTGGTGTAGGAATAATGATACCATTTGGGATTCATTTTGGCGGTCACGTCCATCCAGCCGAGATAAATGGAGCCGCGGTCGCAATTGCCGACTACCTCGATGGATGCCTGGTAGGCATTGTTATCGGAGTTGAAAAACTGGTAGGCGAAAAAGCCGCCGGCATAAGACACCGTGGGGCCGGCCGGATTAGGCAGGATATAATCCGCTTTTTGCTCTATAAACTGACCCACGATGTGCCGGTTGCAGTCCGGAATTGCGATGGGTTTGCAGCAGCCGGAGAGGAAAAGGGCCGTACCTGCAATCTGCCAAAAGATAAGTGTGCGCTTCATGGGCCTGGCGGTTAGTTTTGTCGGGCCGGCTGGATTTGGTCCGGGATATCAACACATCAAAGGTATGGTAAAATTCTGCTCTGTCCTGCCCTCCTCTTGTCACAGTACTTAGGTTTTCAAAGGCTGATGGCGTTTGGTACTTCAGGCAGGAGTATGGTCGATCAAAGTTATAGGTTTTAAACCACTG
>CALMBD010000233.1 GCA_937861115.1 uncultured Bacteroidota bacterium
TACCCAAAACACCCAAAATGCGCAAAATGCCACGGCGCTACCGCAGAGCCCGCCGCATGGCCTCCGCTTTCAACAGGCATTCCTCGTACTCCTGCTCCGGCACGGAATCATATACGATGGCGCCGCCGACCTGTACGGAAACGTATCGGTCGGCGGCGTTGTACAGGATACTCCGGATCACCACATTGAAGTCGAAGTCGCCACCCGGATCGAAGTAACCCACTGCTCCCGAATAGAGTCCGCGACGGGTATTTTCGTACTGTTCGATGAGCTCCATGGCCATTACCTTGGGTGCGCCCGTCATGCTCCCGGGCGGAAAAGCATCGCGCAGGACGGCTAAAGCGGAGCCCGAAGGGGGCATTTCTCCGCTGATGGTCGAGACCATCTGGTGCACCGTTTCAAAGGAGTATATTCCGAAAAGTTCTGCTACCCGGACCGAACCGGGCAGGCAGTTGCGCGCCAGGTCGTTGCGCACCAGATCGACGATCATCACATTTTCGGCGCGGTCTTTTTCGCTGGCGGCCAGTTCCTCACGGATCAGATCATCTTCGCCGGGTGTCGAACCGCGGCGCCGGGTGCCTTTTATGGGCTGCGAGATGACTTTTTGCCCTTCTTTTTTTAAAAAACGCTCCGGACTGGCCGATAACAGGTAGCGGTCGCGCCAGCGCATGAATGAAGAAAACGGCGCCTTGCCGATTCCGTTGAGGCGTTCAAATACGGCGACCGGATCGAGGCGGGCATCTTCGGCAAAGAACTCCTGGCACAGGTTCATTTCATACACATCGCCCTCTGCGATATGCCGGCGGATGTGCCCGACTTTTTCAAGGTAAACCTGTTTGCTCATCCGCTCCTGCAATTCCGGACCTTTCCCTTCGGCGGTCATACCTATCCGATGGGCATTTTCTATTTCCCGAAAAACCTGTTCCACATCCGGCTCAAGGGTTTGTATTTCAAGGTGTTGTCCGCGTATGCCTGCAACCGTTCGGGGTTGAAAAAAGCCAAGATCGGGTAGCCCGATCCCGTCGAAACGATCGGAGGAGAGTCGCTCCGTTTCATTTTTCAGGTCGTAGCCGAAAAAGCCGAAGTTCCAGTCGTTGTGGAGGTTTTGCTGAAAATGTTCGAGTTGTGCAAATGCGTTGCCTGCCTGCGCTTCGAGAGTATTCACCGCGCCGGCTGCGGCGAGGCACTCCCAATGATATTGTGTGTGGGTTGCTGCGGGTGGAAAACCTTGCCGGTTGCTGTCGTAGTACGCTGCCAACTCATGCCCTGCTGCCCAGTGGAGCAATTGTTGTTTCCAGAACCGGAGATCGTCGATCGGGAAAAGAGCCTTGTTGCGCATGTGCAAATGTACTCCGGACTTGGAAGTCCGGCTATTATGCATATCAATTCTGCAGGTCCTGCAATTTGGCAACCGAAGCAGGAATTCCGGGTTACACTTGTTCGACGGAAAGCCCGGCCGGCCAGTCCAGCGTTGCCGCCTCCTCGGTCGAGACCTTCCATATCAGCGCTTTCATTTTCAGCAAAGCATCCGCCACTTCGCTTTGGCGGATATTGATCTCCATCAGTCCGCGATCGCTGAAATCCTGCCGGGACACGTCCAGGTCGAGTTTTTTGACGGCGTTCATGATATCTGGCATCAGGGCGTAGTCAAAATCGAGGGTGAAAGTGTCTTTCACAATCTTTTCCACCACTTCGGCCGCGCGCAACGCTTCGGCGGTGGCTTCGCGGTAGGCATTGATCAGGCCGGAGGTGCCGAGCAGGGTGCCGCCGAAATAGCGCACCACCACGACAAATACCTCTGTAAGCCCGAAGGAGTCGATCTGCCCGAGGATGGGCCGACCCGCGGTGCCGGACGGCTCGCCGTCGTCGTTGGCGCGAAAGCGTGCGCCGTCGGCGCCGAGTCGCCAGGCAAAACAATGGTGCCGCGCCTTGAAGTGCTCCTTCCGCAGTGCCTCCAGGTGCGCCATGGCCTCCTCCTCACTGCGCACGGGCCATGCGTAGGCGATAAATTTGCTGCCCCTGTCTTTGAATTCGCCGGTGGAAGCAGCGGAAATGGTGCGGTAATGATCGGTCATAACGCGGTAAAGATACTGGGGCAACGCGGATTACATGCCGGCGCCTGACAGCCTTGGTCGCTCACCGGGTATTTTCATACATTTACCGGTACACAATCCATATATGAAGCATGAGCACGCCACTGAAGATTTTTATCATTTACGCCAGGGAAGACAAAGTCTATAAAGACGACCTCTTGAAATCACTGAAGATGCTGCAGAACCAGGGACTCGTCGAACCCTGGCACGACAGCGATATCAAACCGGGCGACGAATGGGACAAAGAGATCAGGAGCCGGCTACAGACGGCAGATGTCATTCTCCCGATCATCAGTTTTGACTTTTTTAATTCTGACTACATCCACCGTGTAGAGATCGTGGAAGCCTTCAAACGCTACGACCGCGGCGAAGTACTTATTGTGCCGGTTATCGCCGACGCCTGTCCGTGGAGGCATCAACCGCGTTTTAAGGATTTTCAGGCGTTGCCGGCAGATGGTAAGGCCATTAACCAGTGGCAGGATAAAAAAGAGGCGATGACTTCGATTTATGAAGGGCTAAAGGGGATAGTTCAGGAGAAGGTGGCCCAAAAAAAAGCAGCCGTTCAGCAAATCATCGACAATGGACTGAAAGAAAGTGATCCCCAAAAACAGATAAAACTTTATACCAGGGCAATTGAACTTGATCCGGGTAATGCTGTGCCGTACAATAACCGGGGAAGTGCAAAAGGTACGCTGGGGCTGCATGAAGCCGCCATCGAGGATTTTGAAAAAGCGATATCCATTAACCCCCAATATGCTTCTCCCTATCAAAACCGGGGCATGGCAAAACTTAAATCAGGACAATACAGAGATGCAATAGAAGACTTTGACTATGCAATTCGCCTTAATCCGGAATTTACGGAGGCCTACATCAACCGTGGCGTGGCGAAAAATAACCTGAACCAAAACAAGGATGCCCTGAAGGACTTTAACCAGGCCTTGCTGATCGACCCGGACAATGCCCTTGCCTTTCTTAACCGGGGTGTTGCGAAATTTTGCCTGAATCAGTTTGAAGAGGCCGTAAAAGACTATGACCGGGCGATCCGGATAGAACCCGGCAACGCTCTTGCCTATCACAACAGAGGGCTGGCCAAATCAAATTACGGACAATATCAGGAAGCATTG
This sequence comes from uncultured Bacteroidota bacterium, assembly GCA_937861115.1. Classification (GTDB taxonomy): domain Bacteria; phylum Bacteroidota; class Bacteroidia; order Chitinophagales; family Saprospiraceae; genus M3007. The sequence continues at coordinate 3,218 of CALMBD010000233.1, forward strand.
GACGACTATGGAAAAGCCATTAAACTAAACCCGAAATATGCACAGGCCTACTCCAATCGGGGGCACGTAAAAAATAAACTGGCCAAATTTCAGGAGGCCATCAAGGATTTTACCCAGGCTATAAAAATTAATCCAAAATATGCGGATGCTTATAACAACCGAGGCTTTGCCTACAGGGGCCTGGGCATGTATGCCGAAGCGATCAAGGATTTTGACAAGGCCGTTAAATTGAGCCCCGATTATGCAAAGGCCTATTGCAATCGGGGTATATCAAGGGGTATGTCCGGTCAATATGAGGAAGCCATAGCCGACCTCGACCGGGCCATTGCTCTTGATCCGGAATATGCAGATGCCTACAACAGTCGCGGCATTGCTAAAGGGTTTCTCCGGCAGTTCCATGAGGCCATTCAAGACTTTGACCAGGCCATCCGTATCAATCCCGAAAATGTTTCGGCTTACTATAACCGCGGCGTGGCAAAAAATGATTCGGGCCAGTTTGAATCCGCCATAAAAGATTTTAACCAGGCGATACGTCTCAGTCCGGAGTACGCAGACGCCCATAACTCCCGCGGATGGACCAAGGAAAAACTGGGCAGGCCGGACGAGGCCAGAAAGGATTATGAATTGGCACTTTCCTTTAATCCCGGGCACAAGCAGGCGCAGATAAACCTGAACAATTTAGCGTCAGAATAACGGCTGAATATGGTGAACGAGACCTATAAGGGTTTTTAAAAACCTTATAGGTCTGGATGTGGAATTCGACAACCCATATTGCCCAACATTAAATAATTTCTATCTTTGTCTATGCGAATTTGACCCCGAAACCCGAAACGATATATAACCTTTCAACCTGCCCCCTATGCGCGAATCCTTCCTCCACTTCCTGTGGCGCTGGCGCCGCTTCGATGCCCAAAACCTCTGCACCACCACCGGCCTTCCCATCGAAATACTGCATCCCGGAGAATGGAATACCCATGCCGGCCCCGATTTCTTCAATGCGCGGCTGCGCATCGCAGGCACGCTTTGGGCCGGCAATGTGGAAATACACCTCCGCGCCTCCGAGTGGCTGGCACACCGGCATTCCGACGATCCTTCGTACGACAATGTGGTGTTGCACGTTGTGCTGGAAGAGGACCAGCCTGTGCTGCGCGGCAATGGCGGCGAACCCATTCCATGTCTGGAATTAAAAGGGCGCATACCGCCCAGGGTGCTGGAAACCTATCAGCGTCTCGAACACGAGCGCGCCTGGATACCCTGCCAGGGTTTTCTGCCCGCCGTGCCGGAGATCATTCGGCTCAACTGGCTCGACCGGCTGCTGGTAGAGCGTCTGGAGCAAAAAACCGGCGCCATTGCCGAAATGCTTGCAACTACCGAAAACCATTGGGAAACGGCCTTCTACCGCCTGCTGGCGCGCAGTTTCGGGCTGAAAGTCAATGCCGAACCGTTTGAAGCGCTGGCCCGGTCGCTGCCGCTGCTGCTTTTGGCAAAACACAAGAACAATCCCAAACAGGTCGAGGCGCTGATCTTCGGACAGGCCGGAATGCTGGAAGGGCCATTCAGCGACGACTATCCAAACGGGCTGGCGGCTGAATACCGGTTTTTACAACACAAATACAGCCTCGTACCCCTCGCATCCGGACAATGGAAGTTTTTGCGCCTGCGCCCGGCCAATTTCCCCACGGTGCGGCTGGCACAATTCTGCGCGCTGGTAAACCAGTCGGTGCATTTGTTTTCAGGTGTTCTCGAAGCCCGCAACCTGCGCGAACTGGAAAATCTTTTCGAGGTGCAGCCGCATGCCTATTGGCTGACCCATTTTCAGTTTGACAAGCCTTCCGTAAAAAGAGCCAAAACCGCCGGCCGGGATTTCGTGCATTTGTTGATCGTCAATACCATCGCACCGTTTCTGTTTCATTATGGAAAAACAAAAATGCTGGAAACGTATCAGAAACGGGCACTGGGCCTGCTGGAAGAGATTCCGGCCGAGGCCAATACCATTATAGACGGCTGGGCGGAATTGGGTATTCGCGCCCGAAATGCCTACCATACCCAGTCGCTGATTCAATTAAAAACGCGCTGGTGCGATGCCAAACGCTGCCTGGAGTGCGCGATAGGCAATGCCGTTTTGAAGCAATGACCTGCTTAATGTTCCTGTGAAAGTGTCCGTTTTAAATCAACACCTACCCTGACGGAGATCATCGTTAGCCCGTCTGTAGCAGGGGACATTTGTACCATTGAATCAAAAACCATTGCAAGCCATGAAAAAAATATTGGTTCCGGTCGACTTTTCTGCTAATTCCAAAAACGCGTTACATGTGGCGGCCGAGATTGCCCGGGTTACCGGTGCTACCCTTGAGTTGCTTCATGTAAATGTGGAAGCCGCTTTTGCCATGCCGCTTTCGGAATTCGCTTCTCCAACAGATTTTGCCCGCGACGAGGTGTATGACGAATCTGCAGAATATTTACTCAAACAAATGCAGAAAGAACTGCACAACAACCCGGCATACAAAGATATCAAGACAGTGACCCGAATCGGAGACGGGTTTCTGTACTCCTGCGTGCGCATAGCGGCCGAGTCGGATGGCGTTGACCTCGTGGTTATGGGTACCAAGGGCGCTTCCGGAGCAACCGAATTTTTCATCGGCTCCAATACGGAGAAGGTTATCAGGACATCTCCCTGCCCGATACTGGCTATCCCTGAAAGCGTTCAGGAGTTTTCCCTGAAAACAGTGCTGTTGCCCTCCACGCTGAAAGACGACCAGCAGCCGGTGTTCAACTACCTTGCTGAATGGCAAAAACTTTTTGACTTCCGCGTCAAGGTACTGTACCTGAACAATCCCCAGGGATATGCGACCGACGGCTCGGCTGAACTGCGGAAAAAACAACTGGCAGAAGAAGCCGGACTTTCCAAGCCTGACGTCATCATGACAGGCCAGTCCTATTTTGAAGAATCTTCCATTCTTTCCGTGGCCGATCAGTACGAGGCCGACATGATCGTTATGGCAACACACCAGCGGAAAGGGTTATCGCACCTTCTGTTCGGCAGCACAACGGAAGATACCGTCAACCACTCCGATATCCCGGTGCTGGCAGTACCGACAAAATGGATGAAAAAATAAGATCAGAGGGCTTCCAGTATCACCTGACATGCCCACCGTATTTCAGATTCGGAAATAATTAGCGGCGGAGCGATACGCAGGCTCCGGTCGTTGAACAAAAACCAGTCGGTGATGAGTCCGCGGCTAATACAATGCGCAATCACCGACTGTACTCTGGCGGCATCCCCAAGGTCTACGGCAAGCCAAAGACCTGCACTGCGCACTTCCCGGATGGCCGGATGTATCAGGAGCTGCCGAAAAAGCGCCTCTTTGGCGCCTGTATTTTCCATCAGGTCAGTAGAAAGCAATGTTTCCAGGGTGGCAAGCCCTGCTGCCGCGCATACCGGATGGCCTCCGAATGTAGTGATGTGTCCGAGCACCGGATCGTGCGTCAGTGCCTGCATCACCTCGCGCCGCGCGATGAACGCGCCCAGCGGCATGCCGCCGCCAAATCCCTTGGCCAGCAGTAAAATATCGGGCACGATGCCGTAGCGGCTAAAGGCAAACAGTTGGCCTGTGCGCCCCATGCCGGCCTGTATTTCATCGAGGATCAACAGAGCGCCCGTTTCGTTGCAGCGCTGTCGCAGTGCCTGCAGCCACTCGGGGCGGGGAGGGATCAGTCCGGCCTCGCCCTGTACCGTTTCTACCACAACTGCCGCAGTATGGCGGGTTATCAGATCCAGATCATGGTCGCTGTTAAAATCAATGTGCCGGATGCCGGGCAGCAAAGGTTGAAAGGCAAGGGTGAAATCAGTGGGCGACATCAGGCTGGCGGCGCCCTGCGTGCTGCCGTGGTAGGCATTCCGGCATGCAATAAAGTCCGGCCGGCCGGTAAAGCGCTTGGCGAGTTTCATGGCGCCCTCGGCGGCTTCCGCGCCCGAATTGACGAAGTAGACCGAGTCCAGACCGGGCAGGTTTTCGGCCAGCAGTTGAGCGTACCTCACCTGCGGTGTCAGGACAAATTCGCCATATACGAGGGTATGCCAGTACCGGTCCAGTTGTGCTTCGACGGCCGCCTGAACCTTCGGATGGCGGTGCCCCAGCACACTCGGGCCTATCCCGGCGATCAGGTCCAGGTATTTCTTTCCATCCCTGTCGAAAAGCCAGCACCCCTCTGCGCGCTCAATTTCCAGACCCAGCGGCGCGGGCGAGGTTTGTGCGACATGCTGCTGAAACAGCAGGCGGAGCGGTGTGTTTGCCATTTCGTCATTCGTCATCATTCACTATTCATCATTCATCATTATAAAACGGCTCCTGGTTATAACAACATTCCCGCGATGGTTGCCGTCATGAAACAGGCAGCAGAGCCGCCGATCAGCGACCAGTATCCGAGTTCGGTCAGGGTTTTGCGCTGGTTGGGGGCAAGAGTGCCGATGCCGCCGATCTGAATGCCGATAGAAGCAAAGTTGGAAAACCCGCACAAGGCGTACAAGGCAATAATGACCGATTTGGGGTCCATAGCAATAGTTTTCTGGATATCGCCCAGGGCGCCATATGCAACAAACTCGTTGATCATGGTTTTCATGCCCAACAACTGGCCTACCAACGCGCAGTCTTTCCAGGATACGCCAAGCAACCAGGCCAGCGGGGAAAACATTTGCCCCAACAGGTAAGTAAAGGTCAGTCCCGTGAAACGGCCTTCGGTAGCGGTTTGTATATAGCCGTTCAGGCCGGTCCACGAACCCACGGTATGTTCGAGAATCCAGTTGAGCATAAACACAAGCGAGGTGAACACGATCAGCATGGCGCCCACATTCACCGCGAGTTTGAGTCCGTCGGTGGTGCCTGCTGCGATGGCATCGAGCAGGTTGTCGCCCACATGGGTATCGGTGTGCGTCAGTTTTTCCAGGTCCTGTTTCTCCGTTTCCGGCATCAGGATTTTGGCGCAGACTATCGCTGCCGGCGCCGACATGATCGACGCGGCGAGCAGGTGCCGGGCAAAAAGCAGTTGCTTTTCCGGGTCACTTCCGCCCAGAAAACCCACATAAGCGGCAAAAACGCCCCCGGCGATGGTGGCCATACCGCCCGTCATCAGGCACAGCATTTCCGAACGCGACATATTGGCCAGGTAAGGCCGGATGATCAGCGGCGCTTCCGTTTGGCCGATAAAAACATTGGCTGCAGAGGCCAGGCTTTCCGGTCCGCTGAGGCCCATACTGCGCGTCAGTACCCAGGCGATGCCGTAGACAATGCGCTGCAGAATGCCGAAATAAAACAGAACAGCCGATAGGGCCGAGTAGAACATCACGGTAGGCAATACCCGGAATGCGAATATGTATCCAAATCCCTTGTCGCCGGTCGCCAGGTCGCCAAACAGAAACCTGGCGCCATTTTCCGACCATTGTATGATGTACGTGAAAATGCTTGCGAACTGATCGAATGCCCAGCTGACACCGGGCGCTTTGAGCACCAGTATGGCGAAGAGTATTTGCAGCCCGATACCGGAACCGACCAGCCGCCAGTTGATGGCTTTGCGGTTTCGACTCAACAGATAACAAGTGCCCAGTAAAAAAACAAGCCCCAGCAAACCACGCATTATATTGACGAGAAAATCCATACAGAAAGTTTAAGGTTTCAGATAATGTCGCCGAAAAGTACGCAGTGCTATTGGTATGCAGAAATTTTGCCCGAAAGCCTATTTTCGCCGTACAGAAACGGAGGCTTTGTGCGCCGTGGGCAGATTGACCACTGCGGCCTGAAAAACACAACAGACTACCGGCATTCATTACTCACAACGCACAACATGAAACCTTACGTTATTGGCATCAGCGGCGGCAGCGGCAGCGGAAAAACCAGTTTTATCCGCCAGTTGCGCAAGCAGTTTACCGAACAGGAACTCTGTATTATTTCGCAGGACGACTATTATTTGCCCCGCGAACAGCAGCATAAAGACCCGAATGAAGAGTACAATTTCGACCTGCCCAGGTCGTTCGACAAGAAAAAATTCCGCAACGATATCCGGTCTTTGCTCTCGGGCGAGACCGTCACTATCCTGGAATACGCGTTCAATAACCCGGATGCTGAACCCAAAATCCTGACTTTCCGTCCCGCCCCGATTATCGTCATCGAAGGGCTTTTTGTGTTGCATTTCAAAAAGATCACCCCCCTGCTCGACCTGAAGATATTCATTAATGCCAAGGAAAACCTGAAGGTCATTCGTCGTATTCTGCGCGACCAGGAAGAGCGCGGCTATCCGCTCAGCGATGTGCTGTACAAATATCAGCACCATGTATTGCCCTCCTTTGAGAAATACATCCTGCCCTACAAGGAAGAGGCCGATATTGTGGTGAACAACAACAGCGACTTCGGCGGCGGACTGGAAATGCTGAGCGGATTCCTGCGCGACAAACTGAGGTCCCTCAGCGCTACTCCTCCTCGCTGAATTCCTCGACTTTCCCCTGCGACCACACATAGTATGCCCCGCTGCGTACCGTAACGGCGCCCTTCGGCAGTTCCGTTTTGGGAATAAATGCCGTGAAGCCATCCTGCGTGCCCAGGGTTTTTACCTGAACCGCGCGAAAGGCTGCGATGCCGTCCGCCTCGGATTCCAGCAGCAGGATATATTCCTCCAGCCCTTCCCGGACGAACGACTCCTGTGGCAACGCAGGCATCATCGCCAGGGCATCAACCTGGAGTTGCGCTTCGCAATAGGCGCCATCCGACAGGCTGAGCCCCTTTGTATCCGGTATGCGGGCGTGTATGCGCAAGGCATTTTTTTCGGGATCGACGACACGATCTATCCCCGATACCACGGCATCCAGTGCAACGCCGGGCGACCCGGGAAAGGTAAGTTTGACCTTTTGTCCGGGTTTTACCTTCAGCATATCTTTTTCAAAAACAAAGAGATCGGCATGCAAGGCCGAGAAATCCGCTATTTCGCAGATAGATGCCCCAGCCTGCAAAGCGCTTCCCGGGCTGGAATGGATGGCCGTTACAATACCATCGACCGGAGCGGTGATGGTCAGTTCCGTCCGGATATTGTCGGCGGTAAGGCGTTCGCTATCGATGCCGTAAAGCCTGAGTTTGGCGGCGAGCAACTGCTTTGCCGTCGTAGCGGCGCGGAGGTCGGCATCTGCTTTCTGGAAATTTTTGAGTGCCGTGGCATTTTCGTTTTTCAGCGTTTGGTAGCGCTCGTACTCGGCCTGTAAAAAAGCCATCCGGTCGCGGTTTTCCAGAAATTGCTGCTGGATATCTACCAGGTCATACTTGCGCAGGGTAGCGATGCGCTCGCCCTTGCGAACCGATTTGTTCAGGGTGATATGGAGGCCTGAAAGGATGCCGTCAGAAAAGGCGCTGACCAGGGCGCGGTGTTCGGGATGGATGCGCAATTCGCCGGTCAGGGACAGTTCGGTGCTGAAACTGCGCTGCTCGGGTGCGCCCCAACGCACTCCTGCGCGTTTTATCTGTGCCGCGCTGAGGTGGATCGGGCCGTCCTGATGCGGCGTTGCAGATTCAGGTTGTTCACCCGGGCCGGGTGCGGCCGGCTGGTTGTTGCAGGAGAAAAGAGAAAGGGCGGTTGTCAGCAAAAATATATATCGCATGGTGTTGATGTTGAGTGTTTTGTAAAAATCAGGGGAGCAGGGCTTCAATTTCCAGGAAGGTGCGGTTCAGCATGTGCAGGAAATCGAGATAGTCCATCTCGATTCGCATGGCCCGGTCGCTGGCCTGCACGAATTCGGTGTATTCCGTTTCTCCTGCCGCATAGCGCAGGAACGCAGAGCGTTTCAGCCCGGCAGCGAGTTCTTTCCCGTCTTTTTCGTAGTAATCGAGCAGTATTTCATATTTCTCCACCTCATGGAGCAGGTGCGCCAGTTCCATTTGCTGGGTCCTGATAGTCGCCTCGTAATGGGCGCGGGTCGCTTCGGCCTGCAGTCCGGCGGCATCGCTGCGCGCGCGGAGATTTTTTTGCACCAGCGGTATTCTCATGCCGAGCGAATATCCGGGAAACAGTTTTCCGTTGGCCAGATATTGCACGTTCAAGCCTCCGATGAATACGGGTTTCCGGCGCGACTGTTCAACCCCGATGGCGGCGTCTGACAAAGCGACTTTGCTTTCATCCAGTTTTGCAAAGGTGCCTTCCCGGATACGCGAGGTGTCGGCAAGGCTGAAGACGCCGCGCCGAAAAGGCGTAACGACGGGCACCAGCGGCTCGTTCATTCCCAGCAGTTGCCCGAGTACCTGTTGGTCGAAGGCGGTTTCATGGCCAATGGTTTCCAGTTCGAGCCGGATACGCGCCGACTGGTCGCGGGCCGACAGCCAGTCGTCCTGCGCAATATCGCCGGCGCGGAACCTGCTTTCCGCGATGCTTGCGGCTTGGCGGTACAAACTGTCCAGCGACGCGAGTTGCCTGCGTTTTTCATCGAGATAACTCAAATGCTGGAAAATATCGCGCACTTCCCGGCTCAGTTGGTGTTGCACCAGGTCCTTTTCGGCTTCGTGAACCAGCATCTGGCGCTCATAATAATTGCGGGTGGCGCGGGTCTGTTTTCCGGACGGGAAAGCCTGGGTAATACCGAAGGTAGAGGTGCCGAACATACCCAGGTCAGGGTCGGCGGCTGTATTGTGGTACAATTCGGCAGACTCCCAATTTCGTGCGGCGCCGTCGCGCAGCAGCCGGGCACTTTGAATCGCGGCATTGCCCGCCTGCACGGAGGGGTGTTGTTCGCGCACGATCTGTAGGGCCTCCGGCTCGGTGATGGTTTTTTGTGCCGACAGCACGACCGGGCTTATCAGCAGGAGCAGGATGGCCAGCTTCGGCCTCGGTGTGCGCGGTGTTTTGCCAAAAAACATGGCATATAGTACAGGCAGCACGATCAGCGTCAATAAGGTGCTGGTGATGAGTCCGCCGATCACCACCGTTGCGAGCGGGCGCTGTACCTCGGCCCCTGCGCCGCTCGAAATAGCCATGGGGAGGAACCCCAGCGAGGCAACGGCAGCCGTCATCAGCACCGGACGCAGGCGGATTGATGCGCCGAGCAGGATGCGTTCATAAACATTGTCTTTGCCTTCCTTTTCCAGTTCGTTGAAATAGGCGATCAGAACGATACCGTTGAGTACCGCCACACCGAACAGCGCGATAAAACCGATTCCGGCAGAAATGGAAAAAGGCATGCCGCGCAACCAAAGCGCGAATACGCCACCGATGGCCGACATCGGTATGGCGGTGAAAATGAGCAGGCTTTCCTTGAAGGAATTGAAGGCAAAATACAACAGGGCAAAAATGAGCCCCAGGGCCACCGGTACAGCAATGGAAAGCCGGGCTTTTGCGGCCTGAAGGTTTTCAAACTGCCCGCCGTAGGTGACCATGTAGCCCGACGGCAGTTTTAGCCCGTCGGACAGTATCTGCTGAATGTCGCCGATGGCGCTCTCGACATCGCGGCCGCGCACGTTGGCGCCGATGACAATCCTGCGCTGCGCATTGTCGCGGCTGATCTGCGCCGCGCCGATCCGGTATTCCACCCTTGCCAGTTCGCCAAGAGGGATAAGTTGACCTCCGGCGCTTGCGATGGGCAGGTTCTGCACGTCGGCCATGCTGCGTCGGCTGGCGGTATCCAGCCGGAGCACCAGGTCGAAGCGTCGGCCCTGGTCAAAAATGGTCCCGGCCACCGATCCGGCAAATGCAGTGCGCAGGGCGTCGTTTACATCCCTGACCTGGAGGCCATAACGTGCCAGGCGCCCGTAATCATACACCACGCCGATCTGTGGCAAGCCCTCAACCTGTTCCACTTTAAGGTCGGTGACACCCGGTACATCGCGGATCAGGCGACTGACCTGGTCGGCTACTGCGGCAAGGGTATCCATATTGCTGCCGAATACCTTTATGGCGATGTCGGACCGCACCCCTGTCATCATCTCGTCGAAGCGCATCTTAATGGGTTGGGTAAATTCGTACGCCATACCGGGCACTTCGCGCACTTTTTCGGAGATCATGCCAACCAGTGTTTCTTTGGAGTCGGTTTTTTCCCACAACTTCCTGTCTTTCAGCAGAATGATATTGTCGGCGGTCTCCGGGGCCATTGGGTCGGTGGGTATTTCAGCCGTGCCGATCTTGCTGATGACCTGTTCCACCTCGTCCGGAAAATTTTCCAGGATCACCTTTTGGGCCAGGTCGTGGCTGGCGATGGTTTGGGTCAGCGAGGTGCCCGGCTTGCAGAAGCCGTGCATCATGATATCGCCCTCGTCGAGGACGGGCAAAAACTCGCCGCCCAGCCGCATAAATACGAGCAGGGCCACCGCAAACAACCCCAGGGTAACGGCGGGCACCAGCCGCGGCAGTTGCAGGGCAAGTTTCAGCACCGGCAGATAGCGGTCCCGGATGCTGCTGATGAGCCGGTCTGCAAAAGAAGGCTTCAGGTTGATCTTCCGGCTCAGGAACAGTGCAGAGGCAACGGGTACATAGGTCAGTGAAAGCAATAATGCCCCGATCAATGCATAGGAAACGGTGAGCGCCATGGGCTTGAACATCTTGCCTTCGATACCTTCGAGCGACAGGATGGGCAGGTAAACGATCAGAATGATGAACACCCCGAAAATCGAAGACCGGATGATCCGTTGCGCTGAAACCTCGACGCCCCGGTCCATGTCTTCACGCGACAGTTGCAGGTATGCTTCGCTGCCTGTTTTCTGCTTCAGGGCGATATGGTGCAGGTAGTGCAGGGTCGCTTCCACGATAATGACGGCCCCGTCGACGATCAGTCCGAAGTCGATCGCCCCGAGTGACATGAGATTGGCCGTCAGTCCCGTCATTTGCATGATGGTGATGGCAAAAAGCATGGAAAGCGGGATGACGGAAGCGATAATCAGCCCGGCCCTGAGGTTGCCGACAAGCAGCACCAGTACAAATACCACGATCAGGGCGCCTTCGAGGAGGTTGTTCCGGACGGTGCTGACGGTCCGGTTCACAAAATTTTCGCGGTCGAGGAAAGTCGTGACCCGGATGCCTTCCGGCAGCCCCGGTTCTATTTCGGCGAGACGGGCTTTCACACTGCGAATCACGCTCGCGGCATTTTCGCCGCGCAGCATCATCACGATACCCAGCACGATCTCTCCTTCGCCGTTGTGCGAAACGGCGCCATACCGCAGGGCATGACCAAGGCGCACCTCCGCTACGTCGCCGATCTTCAGCGGAAGCCCGTTTTTATTGTGGATGACGATTTGCCGGATGTCGTCGAGCGAGTGGGCCAAGCCTTCGCTGCGGATGAAATAGGCCGAAGCGTTTTTTTCAATATAGGCCCCGCCGGTGTTTTCGTTGGCATGTTGCAGCGCAGCAAACAGTTCGCCGATACCGGTACCTGCAGCGCGCAGGCGTTCCGGCGCGACGGCCACTTCGTATTGTTGAAGGTAACCGCCGAAACTGTTTATTTCCACCACGCCCGGAACCCCCGCCAGTTGTTTTTTGACGATCCAGTCCTGTATGTTGCGCAGTTCCATCGGTGAGTACCGGCCTTCGTAGCCGGGTTTGGGTTCGATGCGGTAGTGCAGAATTTCACCCAGACCCGTCGAAATCGGCGCCAGTTCGGGCCTTCCGGCGCCCTGCGGGATCAGGTCGGAAAGGGTTTGAATCTTTTCATTGAGCAGGGTGCGCGCGCGGTACAGGTCCATGTCTTCCCGAAATACGACGGTGATGACACTCAGCCCGAATCTGGAAATCGAGCGCAGCTCGACCACTCCCGGCAGGTTGCGCACGGCGTGCTCGATCGGTGCGGTGACGTATTGCTCCACTTCCTGGGTGGCCAGGGTAGGGCATATGGTGAGTACTTGTGCCTGATTGTTCGTGATGTCGGGCATGGCATCGATCGGCAGTCGGCTGAACGACCACAAACCGGCCAGGATAAGCGCCAGCATCAGAAGTCCTACAATAGGTTTGTTCTGAAGGGAAAGTGATATGATCTTTTGAAACATAGTTCGTTGTTGAAGGGCCATCGGTCGGGCGGTGTATTGCTGTCGAAATGAAATCGAACAGTGCGGTTTGCACAACAGCATGGCCAATAAGCGAAAGCCGCAGCGGAGCACGCGGCGGTTTTGAGCAGGGAAAAGGAAAACGGAACTATGCTATGGGCGGACGGAAGAGGCCAAACGAATAGTCGTTGTGCGGAATACGCTCTTCAAGTATCGGCAGGCCTTCCCGTGCGGGTATGGTCTGATCGGGGAAAATCTCGACTACCAGGGGCATGGGAACAACCGATTCTGCCGCGATGCCATGTTCACAATGCAGGGGCAGGCCGGCGTGGCGGCTGTCCGATTGTTCGTGTTGGGGGTTGCAGTAGTGCAGCCAGATAAATGTTGCAAAGGAAAGGTCGGGGGTTTCCTGCCGGTGGGTCCGGTAATGCTCCAGGAGGGAAGGCGTCCGCACTAACTCGGCCAGGAGGTTGTGGCCGGTAATGAATTGAAGTACCAATATCCAGACAAAGACGCGCTTCATGCCGTAAAGGTAGGCCGGGTTTTGATTTTTTTAAAGATACAGCCGTCAAAGCGGTTGCATGCGGTAAAAAAGAAGCAGGCCGGACGTTACATCCGGCCCACTAAAACCCCAAAAAACCAAATGAAAACTTTTAGAATAATCTTTCCGGGAAATACGGCAGAATCATGGTAATTGTTGCCTGTGGAAAAAAATATGGAATTTCGCCGGCAAATTGCTGCCCCCGCAATCAGAATTGTCTGATGATCTTGACCCTGTGCTGCCGGCCATTTTCAAGCAAAACATCCAGCAGGTAGACACCCGGCAACAGTGCTGAAACGTCGAGTGACGTACCCGCTGAGATGTTCTGCGTTATCAATCGTTTTCCTGCCGTGTCGGTCACTTTCACGGACAGGATTTCTTCATTTCCGGTAAGCAACGTGATAGCGCCGGCGCTTGGATTGGGGAAAACCGTCAGGTCTGTCCCTTTTAAAGATACCCGGATAATGTGGGTATATTCGGCCTGACCGTTGTAGTCTACCTGTTTTAGCCGGTAATAGTTGGCTCCTGCTGCCGGCTGGTCATGTATAAACTCGTAGTACTGTTTTTCAAAAGTGGTTCCATGCCCGTCTACTCTGGCCAGTTCCCTGAAATCCAGACCGTTGATGCTGTGTTCCACTCCAAAGTAGTCGTTGTTTTTTTCACTTTCCGTCACCCAGTTCAACACGGTACCTGCGCCTGCGCTGCGGGCTTCAAAACTGATGAGTTCCACGGGTAGCAGGGCGGCGCATGCGATATCTATATCCTGGACGGAATTACATCCTGCCTGGTTGCCGAAAACGGAGGCAGCACCACCTGCATTCAGATAATCGCAAATGTCTTGGGTTGCACAGCCTGACAGCATTGTATTTCCTGAAATGACCAGGTTGTTGACGGCGCCGAGGTCGATCAAACCGGCAAGTGAACTCAGCGAAGCATTTGATTCAATTCGAAGTTCGTACTGCTGGATGTTGCGATCCAGGGCCGGCCCCGCGCCGGCAAAACCGGGCAGGGCAATGGCGATATCATCAAGGGCAGGATTCAGTTCGATGTCGATTCTGACTCCTACAAAAGTGAGACTGGTCAAACCCTGAAGACTCGTGAGGCTTGCGTTTGCGGCAATCGACAGATCACCGCCAACCGAAGTGAGCCCGTTCAGTCCCAACAAGTTTACGATCGCCGGATTTTGTTCAATTTCAAAACTACCGCCAACTGTAGCAAGGTTGTTCAGGCCGATCAGGCTGGCCAGGGAGGCATTGTTGAAAATGTCGAAATCACCGCCGACAGTAGTGAGGCTGATTAATCCGGTAATGCCTGACAGCACAGGATTAGCCTCAATGGCTGCGCTGCCGTTTACAGCAGTCAGGCTGTTCAGCCCGTTCAGGCTGGTAAGCGCGGTGTTGTTGAAGATGTTCAGATCAGCCCCTACAAGACCCAGGTTGTTTAACCCGGTCAAGCTGGTCAACGCAGGATTGGATTCAATTTCGGCGCTTCCGTTTATGACAGTCAGGCTGTTCAGTCCGGTCAGGTTTACAAGGGAATTGTTGAGCAGGATCAGCAGGTCTCCGCCTGTTGCAGTCAAGGCATTCAGGCCGTTCAGGCTGGTCAATGCCGGGTTTGATTCAATACCCAGGCTTCCACCGATGTTTGAAAGGCTATTCAAACCGCTCAGATTAACAAGTGCATCGTTGGCAAATATGTCGAAGTCGACACCTACTGAGGTAAGGTTATTCAATCCGACAAGGCTGGTCAGAACCGGATTCAACTCGATCTCTGCGCTGCCTCCAATAGTCACAACGCCATTCAGTCCCTCCAGACTGGTCAGCGCAGCATTGGTAGAAATGGCCAGATCCAGCCCGATTGTTGTGATATTTTGCAGTCCGTTCAGGCTGGATAGCAATGGATTGAGTTCTATTTCCAGTCCGCCGCCTACTGTTGTGATACCGGCAAGACCTGTAATGTCCGTCAGTAATGGATTGATTTCTAGTCCCAGGTCTCCCTCTACAACCGTGAGGTTTTGCAGGCCGTTCAGATTGGTCAGCATGCCATTTTCGCCTATGCCCAACCCTCCCGGACCGATGTAGGTGAGGCTACTCAGAGCACTTAGGTTGGTAAGTACAGGGTTCAGTTCGATAGCCAGTTCGCCGCCGATGGAACTCAGGTTTTGCAGTCCGTTCAGTGTTTGTAACCCGGCGTTGTCGATGATCAGCAAGTCGCCGGCCAGAACAGTCAGGTTTTCCAGACCGTTAAGGTTGATCAGTGCGGGGTTTAGCGATATTTCAATAGCCTCCGCTACCGACTCCAGGTTGTCCAGACCGTTCAGGCTGCCGAGTGCAATATTGTTTGTCACGATCAGATCATTGGCAATAGTTGTCAATCCCTGCAGTCCGTTCAGGCTGGTTAGCGCCGGATTAAAATTGATGTCAACACCTCCGCCTACAAATTCGATATTATTCAATCCGGTAAGGCTGACCAGTTGTGTATTGCTTTCCACAATAAGGTCTCCGGCAAGTGTTTGCAGACCCTGCAGGCCGTTGAGACTGGTCAGCGAATTGTTGGAACTGATTTCTATGCCTTCTCCGATGGCGGTAATATGATGCAGGCCGTTGAGACTGGTCAGCGCAGGATTGAATGAAATAATCAGTTCATCTGCGACCGATTCGAGGTTTTGTAAGCCCGATAAGTTATTGATATTGGAATTCCCGGGCCCACCGCCAATCCTTAGCAATCCGTTGATTGCAGTGCAGTTTGGGAAATTGGCAACAAAGTTATTCACGGCAGCCTGCGTGGCGAGCGTTACGTCTCCTGCGGGGCACTGGCCCGTCAAGGCGGGAATGCAGGAGAAGGTGTAATAAACAAATGCAAAAACAGTGGGTAAAAAAGATGTCTTCATAGGCGGGTATAGGTTATTATTGATAACGCGACGCAAGTTCAATACTTCATCGTGCTCTTCCATATGAGTCTGGCTGTACTGTAAAATTTGGACGCTGAAACGGGATTTTAAACTATCGAACGAATCGCAGCTCCCGCAAAATGCGGGCAAGTCATCTGTATGAGCTTGCCCGCGACCCGTGTT
The DNA here is from genome assembly GCA_937861115.1 of uncultured Bacteroidota bacterium. Lineage (GTDB taxonomy): Bacteria > Bacteroidota > Bacteroidia > Chitinophagales > Saprospiraceae > M3007. The sequence goes on from CALMBD010000233.1 coordinate 18,825, forward strand.
CTATAAAATCATGATACCCTTCTTTTGGGAAATATGCTTCACCGCAACACTGTCACATCGCCTTTTACCTGTTCCGTCCCGCCATCTGCGAATTCCAGTTCTGCGTAATACACGAATACGCCCGGATTCACAGGTTTTCCCTGAAAATCGCCTTCCCAGCCTGTGGGGCCGTTCGGCGGAAAATCGCGTATCTCGCTGACCAGTTCCCCCCAGCGGGTGTAAACCCGAAGCAGTTTGATATTAACCAAATCAGCACCGGAGAAAACGGTAAACACACCGTTCTCATAAGAACCGGGTCGGATGACGTTTGGGACGTAGTAAGGCGTTTTAACCGACTCTGAACGCAGGGTGATCGAATATTCGCCCGTGACGCGGCAGGCGCCGTAACCGTTCAATTCCACGTTGTACACAGCATCCTCATCTGCCACGAACCAGGGGGCCGGGCAATCTGCACACGACAACCCATCCGCCGGCGACCAGACGATGGAAAATGCCGGATATCCTGCAGGCGCCTGCAACTGTACGATATCGCCACGGTTTACATCATAGGACTCCGAATATGTCTGTAACACACCGCTCGGTGGAGCCAGCACAACGGTTTCTGAAGCGGCACAACCGTTGGCATCGGAAATAACGACGGTGTAGGAACCTGGTTCGACCTGCCCGATCACAACTGGATCTATGCCGTCGCCGGCAAATTGCTGCCCGAGGGCCGTAACTGTGTAGGGGGCTGTTCCGCCTTGTATCACCTCCACCCTGATCTGGCCCGGCGTAAAGCACTCCACGGCTACTTCAGTCATGCCGACTGCAAGCGGAGGCGGCGCTGCAAGCGTTACTTGTGCGACGGCTGAACAACCGTTGGCATCCGTCACCGTTACCACGAAATTTCCCGCAGGCAATTGCTGGATCGATTGACTCGTGGCGTTGGTGCTCCAGTTGTAGGAATATGGCGCCGTTCCCCCTGTAGCGCTGACTACTGCGGCGCCGTCTACTGCACTGTTGCACGAAACCGCGACACCGTTGTAATCGGAGCTTGCTTCTGCCAATGCACCTGGTGCAGGCGCCAGTGCAGTGTGGGTCATAACCAGACTGTCGCAGCCCCATTGGTTGCTGAACATTACCTGTGCTGTTCCTGTATCCTGGACAAAACAGGATAGTTTTTCCACATAAGTCAGATCCGGTTGTTGTGCTGACAAAAGGAGTGCGCTGCTCGCCGTGCAACCGTTTGCATCGGTCACGGTCACACCGTAGTTTCCTGCCTGAACAACGGTTATGTTTTGCGTGGTCGCCCCCGTCGACCAGTTGACCTGGGTGAAACCACCCGCAACGCTCAGCGTCGCGCTGTTGCCGGTGCAGATCGATGCAGGGCCTGAAATGTTCGCCACAGGAGCCGGGAAATTGGCCAAATTCTGGCTCGCCACGGCAGAACAGCCATTGGCATCCGTAGCCGTGACGCTGTAGATACCCGGTTGGGATACGGAAATGCCGGAGGTGGTTTGTCCGTTCGACCAGGCGTAGGCCGCAAAACCCGCCGTTGCACCTAGCGTGGCGTTTTGCCCGGGGCATGTTGAAGCGGGTCCTGATACGGCGACCGTGGGCGGCGGGGGTATGCTGACCGTAGTGGAAGCCACACCGGTACAGCCACTGGCATCAGAGACCGTCACGGAGTAGTCGCCATCGACGCCGGCGGTAATGATTTGTGTGGCTGCGCCTGTCGACCAGGCATAGTTGGTATAGCCTGCTCCGGCATCAAGTCCGACTGTTGCGGCGCAAGCCGGCGCATCGGCAGTAATCACCGGTGCAAGTGAACTATTCACGACCAACGGGTGCTCGTCAGTCGCCGTGCAGCCGTTGGCATCGGTCACGGTCACACCGTAGTTTCCTGCCTGAACAACGGTTATGTTTTGCGTGGTCGCCCCCGTCGACCAGTTGACCTGGGTGAAACCACCCGCAACGCTCAGCGTCGCGCTGTTGCCGGTGCAGATCGATGCAGGGCCTGAAATGTTCGCCACAGGAGCCGGGAAATTGGCCAAATTCTGGCTCGCCACGGCAGAACAGCCATTGGCATCCGTAGCCGTGACGCTGTAGATACCCGGTTGGGATACGGAAATGCCGGAGGTGGTTTGTCCGTTCGACCAGGCGTAGGCCGCAAAACCCGCCGTTGCACCTAGCGTGGCGTTTTGCCCGGGGCATGTTGAAGCGGGTCCTGATACGGCGACCGTGGGCGGCGGGGGTATGCTGACCGTAGTGGAAGCCACACCGGTACAGCCACTGGCATCAGAGACCGTCACGGAGTAGTCGCCATCGACGCCGGCGGTAATGATTTGTGTGGCTGCGCCTGTCGACCAGGCATAGTTGGTATAGCCTGCTCCGGCATCAAGTCCGACTGTTGCGGCGCAAGCCGGCGCATCGGCAGTAATCACCGGTGCAAGTGAACTATTCACGACCAACGGGTGCTCGTCAGTCGCCGTGCAGCCGTTGGCATCGGTCACGGTCACACCGTAGTTTCCTGCCTGAACAACGGTTATGTTTTGCGTGGTCGCCCCCGTCGACCAGTTGACCTGGGTGAAACCACCCGCAACGCTCAGCGTCGCGCTGTTGCCGGTGCAGATCGATGCAGGGCCTGAAATGT
>CALMBD010000234.1 GCA_937861115.1 uncultured Bacteroidota bacterium
CGGTAAGTGGAGTCATTGACAAACAACTGCCAGGTGAAGATGCGAAAACTGCTGTCCGGGGGCGCCAGGATCGAGATACTCTTCAGGCGTTCAAATTGATAAGAAAAGGAGTTTTCCACTTTCAGCGTGCGCACCAGCGCCGTGATCAGCGTCCGGCAGGCGGCGAACCGTTCCTGCTCAATCGAATCGTTTACCACCGCATAGGAAAGCAGTGCCAGCGTGTCTTCGCCCGTATGCAGGCGTTCGAGCGCCTCGGGGGATATTTTTCCGGCCTTCACCGTCAAGGGCTGGGCCTGTAACGCAGCAGTATGCAGCAAGGTCAATAAAACAAACAAACAATTGATTTTCAGAAACATACGAGTGGGATAGACTATTTAAAGACAGTCAAAAGAACGCACGTCTGCATAAAAAATTGCAACGCGTCGTCAGCCCAGTTCATCCAGTTTTTCGAGCAGCCACTCGTGGTTGACCGTTACGGCCTTTTCAAGGTTGATCTCCTCCCTCAGTTTTTGAATGGCGGCTTTATCACCCGGTGCAAGTCTGGTCAGTCGCCGGGTATACTTGATAAGGTTCAGGTGATTTTTTCGGTACGGCACGTTTTTATTGCGGTTCAGGAAAACCCGGAACGACTCCAGGAAGGAATCCAGCGTATCCACCTCATCCAGTTCGTAATAGGTGATCACCAGCATGGCCTTGCTGATCAGATTATAAATAATATCCTCATAGTCAACGCTTTGCAACAAAACCAGCACCTTGTTGAACTTTTTCTGGTAGCGGTACACACGCGCCAGGTTAAACGTATAGGTGTTTTCCCGGGTGTTTTGATTGAGATATGATTTGTAATTTTCCACAAACTTTTCCGCCCAGTCCAGTTTGCCCAGTCGCAGCGCCACGCCGATAATATTGTTATAACGCCACTGTGCCAGTTCCCCCTTCTGCAGAAAAATATCCTTGTGGATGGCGTCTTCAAAAAGATCAAAATACTCCTGGAGAAACACCCGGTTGCCCCTGTTCAACTTGCCGGTACAATAGTGGAGCGCGGAGTCGTATAGTTCCATCGCCTCCTTTTTGGGCATGGTTGCGCCAAATTTATCCAGCATCCTGCGCAGGTTGTAGTAGTGTTCCACATTTTCCTCGTCCTGCAGGGTCAAAAACGAATAGTAATAAATGGCCAGTTCCGGCACGTCTTCAATCGGGAAGGTCTGCAGGAAAGTGAGGATTTCGTCGGTTAAATTGAGTTCATAATTAAAATTGCCTGTCCGCTTCTGGCTCAGCACCGAACTATACAACTTGAGTTTTTCGATCCAGTAAAAGATATCGAGGTTGTAGGATATTTCTTCAATGTTTGCCCGAACGTTCACTTTCACGTCAAAATCCATCAGGGCATAATAGTGCCGCTCAATGGCGTATGCCTTCATGTAATAATCCAGGGGATGATACGGCAACTGGCCAAGTTCCAGTCTGGATTGCCGGATCACGCTGTTGAATAGCGGCTCTACCTTTCTCCTGGCTACAAAATCGAGCAGATCGATCGATTTACGGGCCTTGTCGCTCTCGATAGATTCCTGTGCCATAAAGCCTTCTACCTGTTTAAGCAGATCGGAGCAGTATTTCCGGAAATTGACGTCGTCGTATGGTTCGCGCGGAAATATTTTGCGCCAGACGGATTCCCGGTCGAACCCCTGCTTCCCCGCTTCCACGTGGCGAAGCAGCACTTCACAGAGTGCAATAAGGGTTTTACTTTGATTAAAATAAGGCGAATGGAGGTACTTTAACAAGCGCTTCTGCTCTCCCGCATCCAGAAACCAGAGGGTTTGAAACACCTTGTTGGTATACGGTTCCTGGCTGGATATGACTTTTTTCTTCGGCATGTATTTAATGGTTGGGGGCTGTTGCCTTTTCCGTTTGTACCGGCGTTTCGCGCGGCGCGCGGCAGGCGGATACAACGAACATGTTAAAAATAATTATCACGAATATTTTGCGACAACAGCGGACCGGTCATTTTTAAACTCCTGATTAAAAGGCATTTACAGGATTGACTCCCGCAAAAGAAATAAATGGTACCCAGACAAAGATATTTTTTTGATTAAGTGAGGATTTGGTTCGGCGGAAAACTTCTATTTTTGGTCGTTTTTTGATTTAATACCGCAGCCATGAATGTACATTTACTTCAACCTCGAATCCGGGTGTTGTTGTTTGCCTCCCTATTTTTGTGTGTTAACGGAGTCTATCTTGCAGCACAAAACAACGCATATAAGAACCTTTTCACCGCCAAAGACCTGGCAGTGGCAGATACTATATCAGGCGTAAACCTCGCCGTCAGCAAGGTCAATCCGCTGGCCAAACACGGCGACGTGACCATTACCATTTTACAATCCGGAGGAGCAGGCAACCCATACATCTATCGCATTAATTACCAGCCCGACCCGGGATTTACGGGTGTCGATACTTTTGCCTTACAATTAAACTACGTCGGTGGATACCCTTATCTGGTCTACCGCGCTTTCCGCGTCTCTGTTTATCCTTCCATCGTAACCGGCCGGCCCGATTATGCCGTGACTACCGCCGGCATCCCTGTTGCAATCGATGTACTGGCTAACGACACGGGCAGCAATTTGCCGCTCAGCGTAACCTCGCTTCCCCTGGTCAACAACGGTACGGCAAGTATTAATGCCAACAACGAAGTCGTATTCACCCCGGCCGCAGGGTTTTCAGGTGTCGCACATGTCAACTACGTTCTTTGTGATGCGCTGAACTCCTGCAAAACCTCTCATATCAGTATCGGGGTCAACAACAACGCCATTCCGCCGAACGACACCATCCGTGTAGCCACCGCAAAGAACACCAAACTGGTGATCCCGCTGACCTACGATGGCTATACCTTGTTCCAGTCGCCGGTAAACGGCAGTGTGGTCGTGCAAAACGGCCAGTCATTCAGTTATACCCCTAACATAAACTATACCGGTTCCGATCAATTTGTACTTTCCAATACCGCCTATGGCCCAACTGCTTACAAAACTGTAATACTGGAGGTTTTAAACACCCCGACGCAAAATACCATGGCAATGGACGACTACGTGTTTACACCCGTCGACCAGCCGATAAGTTTCAATGTCCGGGCCAACGATATCGGCAACCTGCTGGTAAAAAGCTGGGTGACCCCGGCAGGATTCCCGGGAACCCTTTCCAACACGCTTGGCAACGGCAACGTGACCTTCACGCCAACACCCGGTTTTTCAGGTGTCGCCACCTTCTTTTACCGCATCGGCAACAGCCAGATCGCCAACCTGGAAATGGCAAGTGTACACGTTATCGTGGGCGATTTGAATCCCGCCGCTGCCACATTCGATCTTACGACCCCGGCTGAAACGCCGTTTGTGATCAACTACCAGATACCCTTTATCGGATTCGACTTTTCTATCCTGGATGCTCCGGACAACGGATACTGCTCCTTTTTTCCCGGTTTCAGCACCCAAAACATCAACGGACAAAGCGTTTCCGGCTATAACCTGCTGTTGTACACGCCGGAAAATGGTTTTGTGGGCACGGATGAATTTGAGATTTCATACTGCGTGACGGCCAACGGACACTGCAAAAGCGTCAAGGTTGTCATGAACGTTGTGGATATTTTCTCTACCGACGGCCCCTATTGCGTCGGCGATTGTGTCTGGGCCGGCGATATCAACAACGACGGCATCGTCAACAACAAAGACCTGCTTCCCCTGGGTTACTATATCGGCTATGACGGGTTTGTCAGGCCCGACGCCACCCTCGAGTGGTACGGGCAATACTCCGACGACTGGAACAACCCGTATACCAGCAGCCAGATCGACGTCAAACACGCCGATACCGATGGCAGCGGCAGTATCACCGTTGATGATACGCTGGCCATCAGCCTGTTTTACGATCAGGCACACAACCTGATCCCATCCATCCCTCCCGTTGCAAAAAACAGCCTTCCTTTCTCCATGCACGTCCTGACCCCCAATCCGGGTGTGGGCGATCTGGTGGAAGTGGAAGTTTCGCTCGGGAGCATCACACAACCCGTCACAGATGTGTACGGCTTTACGTTCGATGTATCGCTCAGCCCGCTGGTCAAAGACTCCGCGCTGCAGATGACTTATTACGACAACAGTTGGCTGAACCTGAACGCTCCTTCGCTGTGGATGGACAAAAACCCGCGCGACGGGCGACTGGAAACCGCCTTTACGCGTACCGGAGGAACTTCTGCAAGCGGTTACGGGGTCGTCGGCAAGTTTGATTTTATCATTATCGACGTCGTGATTGGCGGCAAACCTGCCGACAAACACGCACTCCGGGTGAACATGGACGGCCCAACCGTTATGTGGGGCAACGGAAATATCACCGAAGGCGAGGATTATGCCATCGAGATCCCCCTGCGATCAGCACAACAGCCACGTGTGGAAACCACCTCGGCAGACTTTTTTGTATACCCCTCACCGGCGAACGAACGGATCAGCATCCACCTCAACGGCGACGATACGATGGAAGCCATCAGCATCCACGACGCAACTGGCAGGCAGGTTTACTATTCCGCCGACGTAATGCCCGAGCATATGGAGATCGACATCTCTGCACTACCGCCGGGCTTTTATGTCGCATCCGCCCGCACAACTTCGGGCAACGTGGTGAAAAAATTTCAGGTACTCCGGTAACCTTAACTGACAAGCAGCGTATAACAAGTTACTTTATGGCTTTAATGAAAAAACCCGCTTTCTGAATGCAGGAGCGGGTTTTCTTTTTTTACTTAAAACGCTTTAAATCAGGTAGTTGATCCCCAAAAACAAGACGAGGTATATCCAGAGCCCGTCGAGAAAATGCCAGTAAACGGTAAGCAGGCGAAGTTTGAGTCGTTTCTCCGGATCTGAAAAATAGACCAGCACCGTCACCGGATCCACCATGCGCTGTTTTGCAGCACGATAAAACAATATAAGAAACGGCAGGCCTGCAATCACGTGGGCCAGGTGTACAAAAGAGATCAGGTACAGATAACCTGTCGTGGTAGAACTGTTCAATCCGATATTCTGGTGAAACAGCCACCACCATGCGACACCCTGCAGCAGCATAAAGATGACCGAGAGCCAGATGGTATATTTAAGATTGGTCTGATACCCCTGCGTATCATCGTTCAGGTAACAACGCCGGGCCCGCACCATCGTATAACTGCTGCCCAACAACACAAGGGTATTGAAGACGAACAAAACAGGCACTTTCACCGGCGGTACATCCATTGTAACCCGCGTGTAAACATAGGAGGCCGTCAGGGCCAGGAACAAGGCCGACAAACCGAACAGCAGAATGGACAACATGACATACTGCGGGTGAAACAGAAAGGCTTCGTCTTGGCGTACCGGATTTTTCTCCATCAGAACGAAATTAAAAAAATGGCCGCAATAGCCAGTCCTATGCCCAGCCAGTTGACCGTTGAAAGTTGCTCCTGAAACAGCTGAACCGCCCCAATGGTTGTGACGATGATGATGCCGACGTTTGCCACCGGAAAAACAAAGGAACCGTCCAGGCCACTGCCCAGGGCGAGTAACATAAACAGCATACTGCCGTAGTTCGGTATGCCGAGCGCCACCCCGGCCAGCACATTGCGCCAGGAAAAAACAAGGCGTTTCGTCAGCAGTCCGCCGCCAACCAGCGTTATCCCGATGAGCCCCGCCGTGCCGAACACGGTACTGATAAAGGAGGGGTCGCCGACATCAATAAACTGCTCTTTATGCACCCTGATGAACAGCACCTCGATGACACCCGCCAGTACCCAGGTAAGAAATGGTATCCACAACATCCGTATGGCCTTACCTGCTACTTTTGCTCCCGGCTGTTTCGCAGAAGGCAGGTTTACCAGTACGATCGACAATAATGCAAGTAGAAAACCTGCGACTTTCCAGAGGTCGGACGGTTCGTTATATACCAGGATCGCAAAGGGTACCGTGAGCAGAATGGACATTTTCTGCATGATCTGGCTGACCGTTACCCCGAAATAGCGGACCGTCAGCGCCGCGCCGTTGAACCCGCTGATAAATACAAAACCCAGTACCACGGCGTAAGGCAGCCACGAGCGATCCAGGTCACTTTCCTGCACGGGAAACCTGTCCAGATGTACGGTACCGCAGGTCAGGCAAACCAAATAATTGAATACGATCGCCTGGAAAGCGTCGATGCCATGGCGGTAGAACATCTTGAAAATGAAGCCGATCAATACGGAACAAACGACCGAAAGCAGGAGGTATATCATCGAGGAGGACTTTGGCCGGCAAAAGTAATCACAGCAGGCTGACATGAAATCGGTAATTTTGCGGCGCTTTGTTTAATCAAAAACCGAAACGATGCGTCAGACACCCTGGTTTCTCCTTGTTCTGCTCCTGAACCTGCTCTCCTGTGGCAAAGCCGTAAATCCGGTCAGAGAATCCCTGACTGAAAAAACGGAGCCCTACGATCTCTTCGCTTTTCAGCGTTCCTTTCCAGATCGCGATTTCGACTGGCAGGGCTGGCGAAAAGCGATTGCCACCGCCCGCCAATCGGCATCGGCCGCAGAAAGCCGGGGTATTTCAGGCTGCGGCGGCAATCCGGTGAACTGGACCCTGCAGGGCCCCGCAAACGTCGCAGGTCGTGTCAATACCCTGGCCATAAAGCCCGGCGACGAGAATACTGTGCTGGCCGGTTTTTCGGGCGGCGGAATGTTCAAAACAACAGACGGCGGCACCAACTGGCACCCCGTGTTCGACGACAATCCCGAACTCTCGATCGGCCATATTGCATACGACCCGAACAACCCCGACATCGTCTATGCCGGTACCGGCGACCCCAACATACCCTCCATCGTATTTAATGGAAACGGGGTGTACAAGAGCACCGACGGCGGCGAAACCTGGCAACATGTCGGCCTGGAGCAGCAGGGCATTGTATCGAAAATCCAGATCGACCCAACCAACTCCCAGATCATATACGCCGCAACGATGGGCAATCCATACGTGCGCAACAACGACAGGGGGGTCTATAAAAGCACCGACGGGGGCGCCAACTGGCAGCAGGTGCTGTTCGTGAGCGACCAGGCCGGCGCCAGCGACCTGGAGATAAACCCCTCGAATCCGCAGATCCTCTACGCTTCTTTCTGGGACCGTATCCGCAGCAACCAGGAATCCATTGTGTATGGGCCGCACGCGCGCGTGTACAAAACGACCAACGGCGGGGCCAACTGGACCCAACTCGGCGGCGGACTGCCTACCGGCGTGATGGGTCGTACAGGACTCGCCATCTCGGCACAAAATCCCGACAAGGTTTACGCCGTCTACATTGATTCCCTTTCCACGCCCGGCGGTTTGTATAAAACAACCGATGGCGGCGCCAACTGGACCTCTGTAAACATCGACGCGCTCGAAGACAAGTGCAGCGATTTCGGCTGGTACTTCGGCAAAATCTGCCTGAACCCGAACAATGACGAAGATGTTTTTTTCCACGCCATCATTCTCTGGCGAAAGCTGCCCGGCAGCAATACCTGGTCAATTGCCTCGGGCGGCCATGCCGACAGCCACGACCTCGTGTTCGCCCCCTCCGGTCGGCGCTACTGGGCAAACGACGGCGGGGTATATCGCAACGATTCGGGGCAGGCCGGCGGGTGGACCAAATGCAAGAACCTGCCGACCACACAGTTCTACCACACCAACTTCAACCCGCATCAACCGGATACCTACTGGGCCGGCGCACAGGACAACGGTATTCAGAAAGGCAACGGGACCGGCCTCAACAACTGGGTCATGGTCTATTCCGCAGACGGGTTCCGCAGCGTTTTTCACCCTGCCGACCCCAACATATTCTGGGTAGAAATCCAGAACGGCAATGTGCAAAAAACGGAGACCGGCGGCGATTCGTGGCAGTTCGGGCAAACAGCATTCGGCACGGGCGACCGCTGCAACTGGGATGCACCGTTCTTCATGAGCACCTTCTCCCCTGAAAAACTTTACGCCGCGACGTACAGGGTGCTTTTTTCCTCCAACGGCACTTCATGGGGATCCATCTCGGGCGACCTCACCGACGGCATTGTATTTGAACCGCGCTTTCACACCGTTTCCTGTCTCAACGAATCTCCGGTGCTGGAGGACAAACTCTTTGCCGGCACCTCCGACGGCAACGTGTGGCGGCGCGAACCCAATACAGGCTGGATCAACATCACTGCCGGATTGCCGGACCGGTATGTCACGGCTGTGCACGGTTCGCCGACCTCGTCCAGCCGTATTTTTGTAACCCACTCGGGATTTCGCGACAACGAATATATCCCCCACATCCACCGTTCCGACAACAACGGGCAAACCTGGCAGGATATCTCCGGCGACCTGCCGCAGGTTCCGGTGAACGATATGCTGGTTCTTCCGGGCCATGCCGACAGCATCCTGTTTGCCGCCACGGACGCGGGGGTTTATGTCACCCTGAACGGCGGCAACGCCTGGGCACGCCTGGGCGCCAACATGCCTTTTATACCCGTATTCGACCTAGAACTAAACCCCGTACGGGAAGAACTCGTAGCCGCTACCTTTGCACGAGGCGTGTGGACGTTTCCTCTGGATTCCGTATCCGTACAGCAAAACCAGGCAATCGTTAGTGTGGGCGGCTTTGTCAAAACAGAGACCGGAGCAGGCGTAACCGACGTATCGCTCAGCGGCCAGACCACCGATGGAAACGGCCAGTTCAGCATACCGGGTTTACCGGGTTGCCAACCCTTTACCGTGACCCCGTATCGAAACGACCTGCCGCTCAACGGCGTCAGCACATTCGATCTCGTACTCATTACCAAACATATTCTCGGGCTTGAAGCGCTTCCTTCTCCCTACAAAATCATTGCGGCCGACGCCAACAAGAGCCAGAGCGTGACCACTTTTGATGTGGTGACGCTGCGCAAACTCATTCTGGGTATCGACACGGCGTTCACCGGCAACACCTCCTGGCGCTTTGTTCCGGCAAATTTCAATTTTCAGGACCCCGGGAACCCACTGCTGAACCCATTCCCGGAATCTGCCACACTTCAGTTGCAGGCAGCGGCCGTGAGCGGAGCGGATTTTACGGCCTTGAAGGTTGGCGACGTAAACGGGACGGCTGATCCGGCGTTTACCGTCGCTCCGGACGATCGCACGACCGGGACCTGGCCGATCCTGACCGATGATGCCGCCCTGACCGACGGGGCGCTCGTAACAGCAGTATTCAGTGGAAGCATGAATGGTATGGCAGGCGTGCAGTTTACCCTCCAGTTCGACCGGGAAAAACTCGCCTTTGAAAGGCTGGAGCCGCTCCTGCCCGGGCTGTCGAATGACAATTTCAACATCAGCAGGTCGGCCGCTGGCGTATTGACGGTTTGTTTTGAAAATCCGGAGGTGTATAAAAAAAGCAGTCCCTTCAAAAACAGCGAGGCCGTACCTGCAGTTTTCCGCCTGGTGTTCCGGGCCAAAACGGCGGGGCGCCTGCTCGAATGCCTGCAAATTGGCGGAATGCCTACCCCGGCACTGGCCTACGAGATATCCGGAGTCGCCTTGAAGCCGGTTCTGGAGTCGGGGCCGCCGACAGGCATGTCCCCGGCGGTCGACGTCTGGCCCAACCCGTTTGGCCGGGACGGCGTCCGGTTAGACCTCCACGGTATCGGCGAGCGCGGGTGCATACTCGAGATTGTCGACAACACGGGCAAGGTTATCTGGGAAAAACGGTTTGGCAAGGCAGAATCTTCCGGTTCTGTTCAGTTGCCCGCGTCTGTATTCCCGGGTCAGGGAACCTACTTTTACAGGCTCAGCGCTCCCTCCGGCGGCGGGTCCGTTTCGGGGAAACTGGTTTATGCCTTCTGAACGACGCCTTCCTTGCGAATGTCGTCGAGGTCTTTGCACCCGGAAAGCGCCATGGTAAGTTCGAAATCTGCCATCCAGTTTTCCAGCAGTTCTTCCACACCGGCCTGCCCGCCGAGCGCCAGCGCATAGCAGTAGGGTCGGCCGATGCCCACAGCACTGGCGCCCAGCGCAATGGCCTTGAAGGCATCAGCGCCGCCGCGCACGCCGCTGTCGAACAGCACCGGCGCCTTCCCGCGTACCGCCTCCACCACACGGGGCAGCATTTCGATAGCGCCGGCAGAGCCGTCAACCTGCCGCCCGCCGTGGTTGGACACATAGATGCCGTCGACCCCGTAATCGAGCGCTTTTTTGGCATCGTCGGGATGCAGGATACCTTTCAGGATAATGGGCAACCTGGTATGCTCGCGCAAAAAAGGCAGATCGGCCCAGGTGATATTGGGTCGGGAGTAAATCTGGGTAAACTTTCGAACAGCCTTGAGCCCGCGACCGGAAAGAAGGTTTTTCCAAAAATTGCCCGGATGCCGCCTTGTCGCAGCAATCAGGGTGCCGATAGCAGCCGGCGTTACGGGAGTATTCGGGCGCGGCGTGTGGTCGGGTGCATCAAGCAGGCGCTGAAAAACAGGGTCAGAAGTATACTGGGCAATACCCATACCCCGGAGGAATGGCAGCGAACCCCGATCCAGATCGCGCAGGCGCCAGCCAAGCATGGTAGTATCGAGCGTCAACACAATTGCCGAACAGCCACAGGACTCAGCGCGCTGCAACAGGCTCACCACCAGTTCGTCGGAACGGCTCCAGTACAATTGAAAAAAGTGCGGCACACTGCACATAGCGGCGGCGCAAAGTTCCATAGGCGTCGAAGCTTGATTGGAAAAGGCAAACGGAATACCGCAGGCCGCGGAGGCTTTTGCCACAGCGAGATCGGCATCGCGATGCGCCATTTCGAGCACGCCAACCGGCGCCAGGAAAAAAGGTGCGGGAATATGGTGTCCGAACAGGGTCGCGGAAGTGTCGCGTATATCCACGTTGCGCATCATGCGTGGAATGATCTGCCATTTGTCGAAGCCGTTTCTGTTGGCGGTCATCGTGCGCTCCAGACCCGCTCCACCGGCCACATAGGCAAATGCCTTATGGTTCATCTGTTCTCCTGCACGGCGCTCCAGTTCGACCGGATCGAGGGGGATTCGGGGGGTGATTCCAGCCGCGCCGGCCAGGTAAACGGCGCGTTGCCGATCGGCTGCATTTGTTTTTTTCATAAAAACTGATTTGCTTTGGGTTGGTTTTCAGTGATTTCTGCGATTTTGGCCAGAATTCCCCTGCCTGGGAAACAAAAGACCGGTAAGCAGTCGTTACTACCTTTGTCAACAATAAACAGTGGATAACATCTAAACTTCAAGACATGATGCGCCAAACCTTTTTTGCTCTTGCATGCCTTTGTACCCTGATATTCAGTGGTGCAACATTGAGTTCATTCGCCCAAAAAGCAAGGGTGGAGTACGGTAAATGCGGCTATTACGCCGACTCTTTCCAGGATCGCCCTACTTCCAATGGCGAAAAATACGATAAAAACGCGCTCACCTGTTCACACAAAAGCCTGCCTTTCGGCACCGAGCTCCGGGTGACACGGATGGACAACAAGAAGTCTGTCGTTGTCCGGGTAAATGACCGCGGACCCTTCATCGAGGGATATGTTGTCGACGTTTCGGGGGCGGCAGCCAAAGCGCTGGATTTGATGAAAGTTGGTACAACGCGGGTCAAGGTAGAGGTGCTGGGTCAGGAGGAAGCAACATCTGCCGGAACAAAAAAGGCGGCCCTTTCCACTTCGGGCAATACCAAATTGCTGGTTTCGCACAAAGGTGAAAGCGCTGCAAAACCGGTGACCTACAATCAGGAAGACCCCAAGCCTGCCGAAACCGAAAAGGCGGCCGGCACGGGTACCGCCGAAAAAGCGGCCCCTACGACGGAACTGTACAAGGTAGACATCAAAAAATCGGAAAAAAGCGGGTTTGGCATCCAGATCAGCACCCTGTTCGACGCAAACAATGTATTGCCCATCATCAATACCTTACAAGGCCAGTGGCCCAACAAGGTGATGGTGGCCGTTTCCAAGGATGAAGCCAATGAACAAACCGCTTACAAAATAATCGTAGGCCCTTACACCTCCAAAAAGGCAGCAGAGACGCAGCAGAAACTGGTGTCCAAAAAAGGATACAAGAAGACCCTGATCGTTGACCTGGGAGAGATGTAATTGCGCTTTACCCTGATGAAAACCCAATAAAAAGCCCTCCTTTTAGAAAATCCTAAAAAGAGGGCTTTTTTATATGAGTTACCGGAGGTCAGGCCGAGAACGAGGTGCCGCAGCCACAGGTGGAGGAGGCATTCGGGTTATTAAAGGTAAACCCGCGGTTTTCAAGGCCCGTAACAAAATCGATCTCCATGCCGAGCAGGTAAATGGCATGGGCTTTATTCATAACGATTTTCAGGTCGTTGATTTCAAAAGTATCATCATCGTCCTTTTGAAGATCAAAACCCAGCACGTAAGAAAACCCGGAGCAGCCGCCGCCCTTGACGCCAACACGCAGGCAATAGTCGGAAGGAATATTTTCCTGCGTCCGGATTGCATTGAGCTGTTGAATGGCGCCATCGGTGATCTGAATAGGCGTGGATGACGTGATCGGTGATTCGAGTAAAGTTTCCATAAAAGAGGATTGCATGATTGAAGATGCAAAAGTACGGTGTGAAAACGAATGAACAGCCAAAAATGTTTAGCGCAGGCTGATTACCTTTGCCGCCCCGTATGAAAAAACGGCACCCGATTATATTATGGAATTGTTTTTTGAACTCCTGAAATACACAATCCCGGCTTTGATTGTGTTTGTTACGGCATATTACCTGCTGAAACTGTACCTGGACGACAGGCTTCGGTACGAACTCGCAGCCCAGCGCAGCGAATCGCTGAAGATCACGCTCCCCCTCCGCCTGCAGGCACTTGAACGGCTGGTCCTGCTTTGCGACCGCGCCTCCATTTCCAGCACGCTGCTCCGGATCCGGATGCCGGGCATGACGGTCAATGAACTGCGCGGCGCGTTGATGCTGGCCATCAGTCAGGAGTTCGACCACAACACTTCGCAGCAACTGTATGTATCGGATACCTTGTGGAAAATTATCTCCTTCGCCAAAAATGAAACACTCACCATCGTCAGCGAGACGGGTGCAGACCTTGACCCGAAGGCTGACAGCCAGGAATTGGTGAACGCGCTGTTCAAGGTACTTGAAGAAAGGGAGGGCGCCAGCACCCTGGAGAAGGCCATCGTAGCCATCCGTACCGAAGCGGGGCAGATGTTCTGAACCATTCCAATACCTGATATTTACAACGCCTTGAAAACGACGGGATTGGGGTATTTCGGCAATTTAATAACAATACATTTACAAAATTGAATCCTGCTGAATCGCCCAAATTTTTCCGGGTTCCCCGGGTCGTCTCAATGCCAATCGGAGCGTCGCTTTACCGGCGCCAAAAAGCGCCTGCTATCCGTTGAGCCTCAGTCGTTTCCGTCCTGTTTTCCCGCCAATGCTCCATCTCCGCACCTGCAAAAAGAGCCCCTACGACCACTAAATTAAATGCGTATTTTTTTAGATATTTCAGAATAAACTTCTACTTTTATTGAATAATATCCAAAAAAGCGCGGCGATAAGCGCTTTTTGACAAATACAGCCCCAGGCCTGTTTTGGGCCGGTCGCCGCCTTCGGACGAAAAAACGCCCCCATCAGGTCACCACAACACTCATTTTGAAACGACAAAAATTTTTTGTCGAAAAAACCGAAATCTCTTTCGGGGTTACGCGAGAAAATGCCAATCTTTGTCTCCCTGCTCGACTGAACAGACACACTTCGATTAAATTGTTTTGGGACTTTCCCAACTTCCAAATGCTACATCAGGTATGACGAGAGACTGCCGGATGGTATGGGACGATTGTCTGCGTATCATCAAGAAAAACGTAAGCCCACAGAGTTACAAAACGTGGTTTGAACCGATCAAGCCGGTTCGGCTGGACAATGAAGTCCTCACGATTCAGGTGCCCAACAAATTCTTTTTTGAGTGGCTTGAAGAAAACTTTGTACAGCTCCTGAAAAAAAGCATTCGTCAGGAACTTGGCGACCGCGGGCGTCTGGTTTACCATATCCCTGAAAACGGCAACGTGCAGGACCCGGCACTTATGTCGCAGCAGCGGATCAGCAGCAAACCTTCGGCAGACAAGGACAACGAACCGGTGCCCGGCGTTTTTGATGCAGAGATGATCAAGAATCCTTTCATTATACCGGGGATCAAGCGCATCAAGATTGATCCGCAACTCAATCAGGAATATACCTTTGAGAGTTTTATCGAAGGGGACTGCAATCGCCTTGCGCGCAATGCCGGTTTGGCCATCGCCAAAAAACCCGGCGGCACCGCCTTCAACCCGCTGGTGATATTCGGCGACGTCGGTTTGGGAAAGACCCACCTTGCGCAGGCTATCGGCAACGATGTGGTGCGCATGCATGAGTCGAAGGCCGTCCTGTACGTCTCTGCAGAAAAATTCACCAACCAGATCATACAGGCCATCAAGAACAACTCCGTCAATGACTTCGTCAATTTCTACCAAATGATTGACGTACTTATCATCGACGATATCCAGTTCCTGTCGGGCAAACAAAAAACCCAGGAGATATTCTTCCATATTTTCAACCAGTTGCACCAGGGCGGCAAACAGATCGTACTCACTTCCGACCGGGCGCCGAAAGACCTGGAAGGCATGGAAGACCGGCTGATCTCCCGCTTCAAGTGGGGGCTGAGCGCCGACATTCAGGCGCCCGACCTCGAAACACGCATGGCGATACTCGAGGCAAAAATGGAAGACGAAGGCGTGGATATCCCAAGCGATGTACTGGAGTTCATTTGCTATAACATTAAAAACAACATCCGCGAACTGGAAGGTGTTATGATCTCCCTGCTGGCCCAGGCCACGCTCATCCGTCGCGATGTGGACATGGAACTGGCAAAAGAGGTGATCCGCAATTTCGTGACCACCATCAATAAAGAAATAACGGTGGAATTTATCCAGCAACTTGTGGCCGAGCACTTCAATGTGCCCGTTGACAAACTCCACCACGAGACGCGCAAAAGAAATATCGTCATCGCCCGGCAACTCTCCATGTACCTGGCGAAAAAACTGACCAACAAATCACTGAAATCCATCGGCGAACAATTCGGCGGACGCGACCACAGCACGGTCATCTATTCCTGCAAGGCTGTTCAGGACATGATGGATACCGACCTGATCTTCAAGGACACCGTAGAAGAAGTGGAAAAGAAACTCAAAATGAGCCTGAATACCTGAAACCTGCCCAATTACCGGCCAATATCTACTTCAGAACGTCCTGCCAGAACTCCTGTGCAGGACGTTTTTTTTCTTGGCTGCATCTTTTTTCCGGCAGACGCAACCCGATCACCGCGGCCAACGTGTAGTATATGGAAGAACACGACGTGAATCTAGATCAAATCCTGGAAGGTTGCCGCAAGAACCATCGGGCAAGTCAGCACCAGCTGTTTGCCCTGTTCTACAATTATGCCATGACCATAGCGCGCAGGTACACCGGCGACACGGAAAATGCCGAAGAGGTCGTGAACGATGCCTTTTTCAAGGCTTTTACCAAAATACATCTCTACGCCGGAAACCAGCCTTTCCGCTTCTGGCTGCGCCGGGTAGTCATCAATACCGCCATAGACCGCTTGCGTGCAGGTTTGCAGGATATGAAGGTGACCGAATTGTTGCCCGGGCATGAGACAGAATCCGAAAACGGAATTGTGGAAGACATGACCCGTGAGCAAATCCTGGGCATGACCGACCGGTTGCCGACTGCTTACAGGACAGTATTCAACCTGTTTGTGGTGGACGGGTTTTCTCATGAAGAAATTGCTGCCACGCTGGGAATCAGTACAGGCACCTCCAAATCCAACCTTGCCCGCGCAAGGCAACATTTGAAAACAATATTGGCCAACGACCTTAACTATTCGGGAAGGATATGAGTGATTTTGACAAATTTTTTGCCGACAGGCTCAACGAGGAAGCAGATTTTCCCCGAAAGGGCAAAAACTGGAAGACGCTCTCCGGGCGACTCGACGCATACGACGCCGGTATGCAGCGCATTTCCCGGCCCCGGTTGCGATACTGGCAGGCTGCTGCTGCGGTGTCGCTGCTTATCACGGCCTGGGCGATTGGAAATGTGTACCTCCTTCGGGAAAAAAACACTGCGCTTCAGCAACAAATCAGCACCTTGCAGGAGGCCCTGACCGAAGTGGCGCCGATACCAGCAGGCGCCGAACGGGCCCCGGGCTCCAAAACAAACCAGGAAGGCCATCCCGCTACCGAACCGGACGCCATACTGCAGCAAAACAACACTAACTATATAAAAGAAAATATCACTGAATCCAGCCATACACACAACAGCAACACGCGTCCTGATTCGGAAAAATCGGGCACAAGCGACCTCGCCCGAAGCAATCAGGCGGGCATAAAACCGGAAAAGCAGTTGCCGCAATCGATTCCCGGAATAGCCGGGATGGAACCGTCACCTATACAAAACCCTGAGAGCACGGATCAAGCGGATGTTGAAAAAATGGCCGACCTGTCGCTTCTGCCGGGAATTGATCCTGTTCCGGTTAGCACGGGCAAACAGCCGGCAGCCATCGCAACACTTACGACTGTTGCGATGCCCGGCGCCTCCGCTGTTGCCTCAAATCTGATCAAACCGGTGCAGGAACCTTCCCGTTTCAAGGCAGGGCTGGATGCCATGATCGGTTTTGCACAGCCCCGTGAGAAAGGCGTGTCGATGATCACAGGCCAGGGACTTAATATCGGTTATGCCGTTGTAAAAGATGTATGGCTGACCGCTTCGGCCGACTGGCTTCGTTTCGATGTAGTGACAGAAGAATACCGCCCGCATGTGCACGGACACCAGCATGACCCACCCATGCCGCCACAGCATGGCGGACAACCGCCTAAAAAACTCATTCGCGTGGAAAGTACGCAACGGCAACAGCATTTTGCCCTGGGCGTCCAGTACAGGCTGCCCCTGCGGTCGAGGTTTCGCCCTTCCGTTCGTCTGGCCCATACGTGGGTACGTGTTTCGCCCGAACTGATCAGCTTCAAGTTCGACGACCAGCATCAGGGAGGCCCCGGCCCCGGTAATGATCCGGAGTTTTTCGTACAAAAAAGGGAAGCCCGACACCTGAGCAACGTGTGGCGCCTGGGCGCCGGGCTGGAGTATGAAGCCCCGCGTTGGGTATTCGGGCTGTGGACCGACTATTCCAAAAATCTTGGCGGCGCCGACCCGAATTTCGACATTCTGATGTTCAAGGCTGGACTTCAGTACAGGATCAACTGATCGGAAGATGACTCAAAACTGTCGCGAAGTAGCAAATTGAAAGCGAAATTTGATACCGACGCAACCACCCTGCGGCAAAGCCCGTGCTGTACAGCAGCATGGCAATTCAGCGATGCCAAAAAAATTCAAATCTGCTTTCAATGAAAAATTTCCTTTTCCCGATCCTCGTATTGCTTTTGGTGGTTTACTCCTGCCAGAAAGAACCGGCAATCCTTGATGCTGCCACTCAAAGCGATCTCGGGCTCGCCAGCACAGACCGCGGCGGCGGCCCGCATCACTGCGATTCAATTCACCTTGATTCCCTGCATCTTGATTCGCTGGACTGGCACCACCAGGATTCTATATGGCATAATCACCTGGACAGCCTGCTGCACCACCATCTTGACTCGTTGACCCATCATCATCTCGATAGCACCGGGCATATTCCCCACGATTCGCTGGACGTACCGAATGGTCCGCATCACGGCGGCCCGCACCATGGCGGACACCACGGCGGTCCGCACGGAGGCAACTGATCGATTATACGACATTAGTTTTCAATCATACTTCTGCCAAAAGTTCTATTACACCAATCATGCGAGCGCTTCCCGGATCACAGCATCCGGGGGGCGCTTTTCAACATTTACTTATTAACATGAAATTCAGATTATTGCCTGCCCTCCTTCTTCTTGCCGCCGCATGGTTTTTTCTTACCAACGCCAGGCGCGAACCCAATAACCCTCCCACAGGTCGCACCGGCGCTCCCGGCGAAACAACCTGTGCCGAATCAACCTGCCATAGCGGTGGCGGCTTCATTGGAAGCGTAAGCCTCAGCGGTATTCCGGACACGGTTATTTCCGGACAGAGTTACATCGCTACCCTGACCAATACGTCGAATGCCGTACGTGCCGGATTTGAACTGACCTGCCTCGACGGCAGCAACGCCATGTGCGGCTCACTCGTCGCAACCGCCGGCGTTTCGATCGGCAGCGGCAGCGGTGGTCGAAAATACGCCAGACAGTCGTCGCCGAAAACACTGAGCAACGGCAGCACTTCCTGGAACTTCACCTGGAAAGCCCCGGCTCAGCCTACAAGCGATAGTGCCAGATTCTATTTTGTAAGCCTCTGTGCCAACGGAAACGGCAACAAAACGGGCGACAACGTATTAATAGCGACAAAAAAAGTTGTTTTTCAGATACTTACACCTGTAAACGAGCCCGGAAAAACGGCGGCAGTATCTGTTTACCCGACCCTTGTTGAAAAGATACTCCATGTCGATCTGCTCGAAAGCACCGGAGGAAAATTGACGATCCTGGATATGCAGGGCAAACAACTGATCACCGTCAGCACACTGGAAGCCCGAAATGAAGTGAACGTCGGCGACCTGAGGGCCGGCAGTTATATCGCCGTCGTTAAAACAGCCGGTAAAACGGCAACACGGAAATTTGTAGTGCTCTGAGTCCTGGTAGGGAATCAAATTTGATGGGGTTCCCGCAGATTTTCGCTGAAAAACCTCGCAGAAATGCGCAGAATATTATCGATCTGTGAAAATCAGCGGCTTTTTTCTGCGGGAACCCCATCAAGTATTACCTGATTTACCAGGTACCCGGCAACCATTCCGGATGCCGTTTGTTTTTAAATCAACCGCGCAAAAACCGGAAGCAATAACGGCACGTATATCTGTTTTGAATTTGCCACAGGCAATTTTTAAACAAACACTGCTCAATGTTTTCCGGAATGAAGAACAAACCTTACCCGCGACTTATCGCCCTGCTGGGCTTTCTCACCTGTACTTTCAGCCTGTATGCCCACAACGGCTCCATCAGTGGCCGGATTACCGAAAACGGCGCCGGAACGGAACTTGTCGGCGTCACGGTACGACTAGAACCCGGTGGCTTTTACACGGCAACCAACACGCTTGGGTTCTTTAGTTTCAGCAACCTCGCTTCGGGCAATTATACCCTCACCGCCACTTATATCGGCTTTGAAACCAGCATTACGGGCGACATAAATGTCCGCGATTCAGAGACTACCACCCTGCGGATTGAAATGAACCCAAGTCCGGTCAGTCTGCACGATGTGGAGATCACTACCGCCGTCGCACAGCCTTTTCAAAGCATCAGTGCCCTCGACATCCGCACACGTCCCATCACCACCTCGCAGGAGGTGCTTCGGCTCGTGCCGGGGCTGTTTATCGCCCAGCACGCCGGCGGCGGCAAGGCCGAGCAGATGTTCCTGCGTGGTTTCGATATCGACCACGGCACCGACATTAACCTGACCGTAGACGGATTGCCGGTCAACATGGTCAGCCATGCCCACGGGCAGGGTTACGCCGACCTTCATTTTGTCATACCGGAGATCATCGGCAATGTAGAGTTCAAAAAAGGGCCTTATTACGCCGATGCAGGCGATTTTACGACTGCCGGACTGGTGCGTTTCAAAACCTCGGATGCCCTGGACAACAGTTTTGTAAAAGTGGAAGGCGGGCAGTTCTCCACGGCAAGGGCCGTGGGAGGCTTCAACCTGCTCGGCAAGAACGCCGCCCGCCGCAACCAGCATGCCTATATCGCTACCGAGACCTTTTTCTCCGACGGCTATTTCGACAGCCCGCAGAACTTTCGGCGCCTGAACCTGTTCGGGAAATACAGCGCCCTGATTGACGATGAACAGCGCGTCAGTTTTTCCGCGTCGGCATTTCAAAGTTCTTGGAACGCCTCGGGGCAGGTGCCCGAACGCGCCGTCAATAGCGGGCTGATCGGACCTTTCGGCGCAATCGACGACAACGAGGGCGGCATTACCAGTCGCTACAACTTCAATTTCGAACACGTAAAGAATCTCAAAGGCAACGCCTTGTTTAAAAACCAGGTCTACTACACCGATTATGCCTTCGAGTTGTATTCCAACTTCACCTTCTTCCTGAACGAACCCGAAAAAGGCGACGAGATCCGCCAGAAAGAACACCGCCGCATTTTTGGCTACAACGGCGCCATTCAACGGGAAGGGCTGCTTGCCGGCAAACGACTCTCTACCGAGGCGGGGCTGTTCCTGCGCAACGACGACGTGAACGATGTAGAACTCTCGCGCACCCAACAGCGCCGGACTACGCAATACCCCATTGCGTTGGGCGATGTAAACGAAACCAATGCGGGCGTGTACGGGTCCGCCTCCTGGGGAATAGCGCCGCGCCTGACGCTGAACGCCGGAGCGCGATTCGACCTCTTCCGCTTTTCCTATGAAAACAAACTCGACTCCCTGTTCGAGCCTGGACAGGTTTCGGCATCTGTTTTCAGTCCGAAACTGAACCTGTACTACGACCTCAACAAAACCCTCCGTTTGTACCTCAACAGCGGCTACGGCTTTCATTCCAACGATGCGCGGGTGGTCGTGCCGCAGGAAGGCAGGAAAATACTGCCCAAAGCACTCGGTGTCGACCTGGGCGCTATTTTCAAACCCTCCCCTGCCCTGCTCGTCAATATAGCCGGATGGTATCTCGCACTGGATCAGGAGTTTGTATATGTAGGCGACGAGGGCGTGGTGGAGCCCGGCGGCAAAACCCGCCGTTTGGGCCTCGATATTTCGGCCCGTTTTCAGGTTCTCCGATACCTGTTTGCCGATGCAGATGTCACCTGGTCGCACGCCCGGTCGGTCGAAGAACCCGAGGGCGCCCGATACATACCGCTTGCCCCGCAGTGGACCGGCACCGGCGGCATCAGTTGGGACAAGGGCCGGGGGATGTTCGCGAGCCTTCGCTGCCGTCTGCTCGGCGACCGGGCTGCGAATGAAGACAACAGCCTGACGGCAACGGGCTACTTCTTGCTCGACGCTGTGGCAGGCTGGAAAAACCGCAATTGGGAACTCGGGGTTTCGGCCCAGAATCTCCTGAATTCAGCCTGGAAAGAGGCGCAATTTGAAACGGAATCGCGTTTGCCTTTTGAAAGCGAACCTGTCAGAGAGATCCATTTTACGCCCGGTACGCCGTTTTTTGTAAAGGGGTTTGTCACTTTTCATTTTTGACCTCGGCGAGGTATCTGAGCCCCTCTTTTGTCATGATGTGATCGACCGTCCGATCATGCCTTGTCATGATGTAATCAACCGTCCGACCTGCGGTAGGCAACGTTCGCATTTACCCGCCGTATATCGGACAGGTGTTTTCAACATGACAAAGGAACGGTGGAAC
>CALMBD010000235.1 GCA_937861115.1 uncultured Bacteroidota bacterium
TGCTTCGCGGAGCGATATCAACCTGGTGCTGCTGGATGTCATGATGCCCCGGATGAATGGGTATGAAGTGTGCAGGCGAATCCGGGAAAAATACCTGCCTTCAGAGTTGCCCGTGATCATGGTCACCGCCAAAAACCAGGTTGCCGACCTCGTACAGGGGCTCAGCCTGGGCGCCAACGACTATATCGCCAAGCCTTTCAGCAAGGAAGAACTGCTGGCGCGGGTCAAAACCCAGATCGATCTGTTGCGCATCTATTCGGTGGCCGAACGGTTCGTTCCGGGCGAGTTTATCCGGGCACTCGGCCACGAACGCATCACGGAAGTGGCGCTCGGCGACCAGACGCAACGCGATGTGACGGTCTTTTTTACCGACATACGCGATTACACCGCACTTTCCGAACAAATGACGCCGGAAGACAACTTCCGGTTCGTCAACGCTTTCAACAGTCGCATGGGGCCTGCCATCCGACAGCATGAAGGTTTTATCAACCAGTATCTTGGCGACGGCATCATGGCCATATTTCCCCAAAAACCCGAAGATGCACTGCATGCCGCCATTTTGATGCAACAAGTGATCAGCAACTACAACACCGAACGGACGCTGAAACACTGGAAACCAATCAAGGTGGGTATGGGGCTGCACACCGGTCCGCTGATCCTTGGCATCACCGGCGACGAAAAGCGGCTTGATGCGGCGACGATCTCCGACGCTGTAAATACGGCATCGCGTATTGAGAACCTTACCAAGTATTATAGTGTCAAAATTCTATTGAGTGAAAACACCGTTCACCAGATACACGATATCTCACCCTTCAGCCTGCGTTACCTGGGAGAAGTACAGGTGAAAGGCAAGCAACGCGCCGTCGGCATTTATGAATGCTTCGATGCCGATCCGGAGCCGCTGCTGGCAAAAAAACGCGCGACACTGGATTTGTTTTCCGAAGGCATACGGCACTACCTCGCCGGCGAATTCGATGCGGCGTCGAGGGCATTGCGAAAAGTCGTGCAACAGAATCCCGACGACTTTACGGCATTGCTCTTCCTGGGCAAGATCGACGGCTTTATCAGGAACGGCATACCGAATGACTGGACGGGTGTGGAGAAAATGGCCTGAACGGCCGGAATTACAACTTTCGGATCAGCATCAGTCCGTCGCGAAGTGGCAGGAGGATATTTTCCACGCGCGGGTCGCCGTGGACGAAGTCGTTAAACGCCCGAAGCGCCAGTGCCGTTTCATCCTTTTGGTGGGCGCCGGCCACTTTGCCGTCCCAGAGCACATTATCGACCATGAGAAAACCGCCTGTTCGGGTTTTGGCCAGCGCCATTTCGTAATGGAGGGGATAGTCGAGTTTGCCGGCGTCGAGAAAAACGAGGTCGAATACCTCTTCGAGCGCCGGTATAATGGTTGTAGCGTCGCCCAGGTGAAGGCAAATTTTTTTATCCAGGCCTGCCTTGCCGATGTATGCCCGGATGATCCAGCCGAGTTCGTCGTTGATCTCGATGGTGTGCAGCAGTCCGCCGTCGCCCAGGCCCGAAGCCAGGCAAATGGAAGCATAGCCGGTAAACGTGCCTACCTCCAGTATTTTTTCCGGACGGATCATCAGGCTGATAAACCGGAGCAGGGCGCCCTGGTATGGTCCGGACAGCATCTGCGGGTTGAGGGTACGCAGGTGCGTTTCGCGTTCCAACTCCGCCAGCAGCGGGTCGTCGACAGTCGTATGCGCCAAACAATAATCGAAGGTGGTGTCGGATATGCTCATGATGTCGGGTAAAATGCGTTGCGTTACAACGGTTTGCGGGGCTTTCAGAGACGTTTTGAGGCGTGGGACAAAGTTCTCGCTAAATTTTCCGGTTTTTTTCAAAAATTGTTTTTTCGTTTCGGTGCAGCGCCTTACCTTTGCACACGCTTTTCGAGAGGGGGGTAAATCTTCCTGGAAAAGACGTTGTTTGAAATCGTAATCAAAGCCTTGGAGGCAACGAATTATGCCACTGTAGCTCAGTTGGTAGAGCAGCTGATTTGTAATCAGCTGGTCGGGGGTTCGAGTCCCTCCAGTGGCTCATAATACGTGAAAGAAGTAAACAGGGTGCGGGCAAGTTCTTTTTGCTGTGCGCACGCTCGTCGCCTTTCACACGCACCAAGGGGGTGCCCCGGAGTTGGAGAGCCGGGCCAGACTGTAAATCTGGTGCTTTACCGCTGAGTAGGTTCGAATCCCACCACCCCCACTATCGAATGATGAATGCTGGATGATGAATGATGAATAGCATTGCTCTTATGTTTTCAACATTTATCATTCAACTTGCGGTGGTAACTCAGTTGGTAGAGTGTCAGCCTTCCAAGCTGAATGTCGCGAG
>CALMBD010000236.1 GCA_937861115.1 uncultured Bacteroidota bacterium
GTGGACCGTGGACCGTGGACCGTGGACCGTGGACCGTGGACCGTGGACCGTGGACGGAAAAAAATGCATTTATCCTGAATTATTGCACTATAGCAATGCAACAATTCAAGCAATGCAACAATTTAACCATCCAGTCATTTAACCTTCTCCATCCACCCAGCCTTCTTTCATGGCCTTGAGAATCGCTTCCGTTTTGGAGTTGACCTGAAGTTTGTCGTACACATTCCGGATATGCGTCCGTACGGTATCGATGCTGATATGAAGGTCGTCGGCGATCAGTTTGTAACTAAAACCTTTCATCAGTCCCTTGAGAATATCCTGCTCGCGGGCAGAAAGCAGGTGGTCGGCGGGATGCGTTTTGGGCGGTTGCTGGAAAAACTGCAATACCCTGCGCGCCACGCTGGAAGTCATCGGTGAGCCGCCTTTGTGCACGTCGAACACCGCCTGAATAATCTCTGCAGGCGGTGTGTTTTTGAGCAGATAACCGCTTGCGCCGCTCCGAACGGCCTGGAAAATGCGTTCGTCATCGTCGAACACCGTCAGCATAACCACCTGGGTTTTGGGGTACATCGATTTGATGATGGGGAGGGCCTCCAGTCCCGACATACCCGGCATGTTGATATCGAGCAGCACCACATCGGGTTCATGTACATGCAGATCGGTCTTGATATTGTTTACATGCGGAAATGCGCTGCCCAGCACCAGTCCGGGTGTTGCCTGGAGCAGGAAGGCTATACCCTCCCGCAAGTCGCGGTTATCTTCGTAGAGCAATACTTTTACGGCGTCTCCCATGTTCGATCCGGTGGTTACTGATGAGCATTCAAGATTAGGAAAATCTGTTTATCGTGTGCATAGTTGTGGTGCACAAAGTTAGCCTTGGCCTATTGGCCCTGCAATCGCATAAAAGTGTGACTTTGTTACAAACCGACCGATAACAAGACACGCACGCCCTTGCCGGGAGCCGTTTGAAGGTCAAGTTTGCCCCCGATATCAGCGGCACGCTGCCGCATATTGGCCAGGCCGTTGCCGTGCTGTACGGTAACGGGGTCAAATCCTTTCCCGTCGTCCCGGATTTCCAGAAATATCTTGTTGCGGCTCCATTGCAGCTGTACATGGATCTCGGTACAGTCTGCGTATTTGGCCGCATTGTTTACCGCCTCTTTGAATATGAGGTAGATGTTGCGGCGCTGGTCGGGGCGCAGGTTGCGGTGCTGGAAGTCCTCAGGCATATCCGCCACAAAGCGGATATTGCGCGCTTCGCCGATCCTGAGCCCGAACTCGCGCATGCGCGATACGAGGTCTGCCAGGTTGTCGTGCCGGTAATTGATTGCCCATACGATGTCCTGCATCGCGTCCGACAGTGATGCGGCACTCTGCCCGATACGCTGCAAGAGGCCTTTTACCGCATCCTGCTGGTCGTCGAGTTGGTTTTGTGCCACTTCACTGAAAAAACGAATACTGCTGAGGGTGCTGCCCATGTCGTCGTGCAGGTCGCGCGCGATACGCCGCCGGATCACCTCCAGGCGCCTGCGCTGCTCTTGCCGGAAATAGACCAGCAGACCGATCACACTCCCTGCCAGAAGCAGGATCATCAGTCGAAACCAGGCTGTTTTCTGAAAGGGCGGAACCACATGAATGGCCATCCGCACCGGTTGCCGGCTCAGGAAGCCGTCGCCGTTGCGCGCATGTACGAGCAGGGTGTAATCGCCTCCGTCGAGATTGGTGTAGGTAATAATGTTTTGCCGGGTTTCGACCCATTCCTTGTCGAAGCCTTCGAGTTTGTACAGCAGTACGGTTTTTCCGGGCTGGTTGTAGTTGAGCGCTGCGATGTCGAAAGCCACCACGTTGTCGCCGGGGCGCAGTATGATCGGTTCGCCCAGGCGCCAGGGGATCGGTTTATTCGATACAAAAACATCGGCAAGAGCCAGGCGCGGCGGGTATGGATTCATCGGCAGTCGCGAAGTATTCGCCAGGTTGAACGCATCCTGGAACCCGACAAACAGCTCTCCATTGGGCAGCATCCGGAGTGTCCCGGATATATCGTTGTCGAACAGGCCATCCGGGCGCTGGTATATATCCACCCTTCCGGTAGGCGGGTAATAGCGACAAAGGCCGTTGCCTGTGGCCAGCCAAAAGCGGTCTTCCCGGTCCATTTCAACGCCATACACCAGTTTGTTCTGAAGACCATTGGCCGTATTCAGGACAAACGCCACTTTGCCCTCGTCGTCGAGGCGAAACAGGCCTTCATGCGTGGCCACCCAAAGGCGGTTTTGCCGGTCAAAAATGAAATCGTTACAGGGGTAGTTGATCGTGTCTGTCGGCAATAAATGATCGAAGTGCCCGCTCGCCTGGTCGTACCGGATAAACCCGTCGGCCAGACCAACCAGTAGCCGCCCCGACGGGTCTTCTGACAAAGCGCGTATATAGTTTTTCCTGCCGTCAAGGGGTATGTATGTACTTTTTCCGGAAACGGGATCAAGCCGGTACAGGCCTTCATAGTTGCTGCCAAACCAGATATGTCCGTCTTTGCCCACGAGTATTTCCAGTACTTTGTGGTTGACGCCGGGTGTTGGGAAATGGGGCTTGAACGTACGGTACCGCCTCGTTTCAGGGTCGAATTCCTGCACACATCCCAATTCCGCCAGCCAAATTTTGCCATGCCGGTCGACCTCTATATCGAATACTTCATTGTTAAGGGGTCCCTTATTGGCTTCCTTGCCCTTCTGTTCCATGAAGTGCCTGAAGTGGTTTTCGCGGCGATTCCATTCCACAAAACCTTTTCCCCAGATGGAAATCCAGTAGCGGTCGGCGTGTTTGGGGTCCTTTACAATACCTGATATGGCGCTGAACTGATCGGGGGCGATAGTATCCGGAAAAAATATGCGGGTAAATTTCAGGTCGTTGGGATCATACTTCTCCACCCCGCCGTCAGTACCGATCCATATGATGTCTGTAAGCGTATCCTTGAAAATAACACGCGTGAGTGTGTTGTTGTGAGAAAACGGTTCTTTGGCGCGTGGCGGGAAATGAATATCCCTGTTTTCCAGCATCAGGTGCCAGTACAAACCATTGACCCCGCCACCTGCCCATACGATGGGTCCGGCAAGCGGATGCCGGTCGAATAAAAAAACGGTGGTGATGGCGGGCCCGTCGGGAAAATCCTCAAATTTTCCGGTGTCTTCATTCAGCCGGAACAAGCCTTTGCCCCAGCTCGAACACCACAGCCGCCCGTGCTCGTCTTCATATAAAAACCCTGCAATAACTCTTTTTGCAGGATCAGGGTCCGTTTTGCCAAATTGAAATTCATATCGCCGGGTTTCGGGAAAAAACTGAAACAGACTCCCCCCTACATTCACCCAGATGCGTCCCCTGGAATCTACAAATGTGCCGCCGTTCGCCCCCATAGGGAGATTGAAACGATCGATCTGCATCGTACGCCAGTTGATACGCAGCAGGAAGGTATCTCCCGTCCCCCAGGCATATCCCTTTTGATCGAAATGAAAATGCGAAACCGAAACCGGTTTGTTGTGTCCCGGTATTTTGATCGGTATGCGGTGGAAATATCGGTTTTCGTAATCCCAGAGACACAGCCCTTTTAAGGTCGAGACCCACATCCGCCCTAAAGGGTCGAGTGATAATCCCTGAATCTGGTTGGAAATCAACGAATTGCTGTCGCCGGCGACCGGGCGGTAAACTACGCAACGCGCACCGTCGTATCGGGTCAGTCCGTCGGACGTGCCAAACCACATAAAACCCTGGGTATCCCTTACAATACTGGCCACGAAATTATGCGACAACCCGTCGTCGGTAGTGATCCTTTTGAGCGCCACACCTTCCGGCTGGGCCGGGAGTATAAAAACGGCATGGAGCAGCCAAAGGGTAAACCATACGCCTTTGCCTGCGATACAACCTTTCGGCATTTTACAGCGGCATACCCTCACCGGCAAAGCAGTGATCAACTGTAGTGTCTGTCTTGTAAAGGCCAAATCGAACCGGGTTTAGATAAGCTACACAAAGATGTAAAAAGTGCAGATAAATCCGGTTAATAAGATGGAAATGCGGGCCCGTCAGTCGCACTTGTACATGGCAAATTCCCCCTTGAAGGCTTCACTCATGAAACCGGTCTTGTTGTAGTCGATCTGCCACACAATGTAAAGCCCTTGCTGTTGGAATGCCTCTCCTTCTCCTGACAATTGACCGGCATACAACCGGTCTTCGCCGCCCGGCGAAGGAATATTGCCTTCCCATGTTTTCACGGGTATGATCAGTTTGCCGTCTGCGATCTTGCCGGGCAATTTTGGCCAGGGCCACATGAACGGGAAAAACTGGACTTCAAAGTCAAAAGCAGGGTCGGCACTCGCCGTTATAATAATATTGCAATAGGAGGCAGCAGGGTCCTGTGTTTCCCGGTATGTACCGATAACATCCTGGGGGCCGGTTATGGTTGCCGGCGGGCCTGCGTTGGCCTGAATGGTCACGTTGGAGTCTTTCTGTCCGGCCTGTATGGACTGATCCGGCGTCTTGTTATAAGCGAAATCGATGACCTGTAGTTTGCCGTTGCCGCCACTACAGTTCAACTGTACCCAACCGTAGATAAAGTTTCCCGAGGCATTGCCGAATCGAAAACCGAGGTAGCGGTTTCCTGCCCCTTCAAATTTACCGCCATGCGAGACGGTATTGCCCAGCACGGACTGTTTGTTTCGCCATTTGTCCGATGCGGATATTTTGTCGCCCTTTTTCAGAGCGTCGGGATACCCGAAACCTTGGTTGTCCAGTATTTCACAGTTCGTTACGGATACATTTGTCGCCAGATCGGAGCCGGAAAGTGCCGTGATACTGAATACCAGCGATGCGTTTGTCGCGCTATTCAGCACAAGTGTGGTAGTGGAAAATGAGGTGATTTCGGCATTGACATCTGCGTAAGATATGGTATTGACCGGTATACCGTCTTCTGTGTCTGTCTTGTCAAGCGGTTCGGAAGTACAGGAAAAGAATACAAGCGCTGTGAGCGCAAACAGCAAAAATTTGTCAGGGTGGTTCATCATGAGGAGTTTTTAGTTTGTTATAAGGAGTGGTTTACCTGACAAATTTAACGAATAGGAAATACAATCTGCTGCCCTGCCACCAGAAACCGTACCGTTGGCTAATCCTGGCAGAGCGTTCGGGTTTACCTTATGCATAAGAAAAACCGTGTGCCACCACCTGGCCACTCTATATAAACAAACCCTGTTACCCGCCGTCCAGTTGATCGCCAAAGGTATCGTCCGGCTTTTTCTTCTTGTTTGGAAGGGTGCCGTCGTCCGGCAATTCGTCGTTGTAGATATCGGGGAAGAAATCTTCCTCGTCTTCCGTAGGAGCTGCATCGCCCTGCTCGTAATTGGCGCAGTTGGTCTCGATGCCGAGGTCGCCGGGAGGCCGCACAAACCGCGCGTTGAAGTCGTAACCCGATTTTGGATCCTTTTCCAGCCGGTTGATGAACCCGGCGAAGATGGGGCGCGCCATACGGGCGCCCTGGCCGTCGGCCAACTGCAAAAAACGTATCCAGCGGTCGTCGCCGCCAACCCAGGTGCCCACCACAAGGCGGGGGGTGATACCCATAAACCAGCCGTCGGATTGATTGGTCGTTGTTCCCGTTTTCCCGCCGACCTCGCTTTTCAGCGTATTGATACCCGGCGCGCCGCTGACATTGTATTTCAGCATTTCCACCATGACGTAGTTGGCATTCGGCGGAAGGGCGGCATGCTCTTCGGGCAGGGAACGGTAGATGGTCCGGCCGTTTTTATCTTCAATTCGTTTGATCACAAATGGCAGTCCATACATCCCCTTATTGGCAAACGTGGCGTATGCTCCCGTCATTTCCATCACAGTAAGGTCGGCAGCGCCGAGGCAAATAGAGGGCTGTTTGGGTATGTGGTACTGCCCGTCGGGGCGCCGCGCCGACGAGTCGATCCCCATGCTGTTGCAAAGGCCGCGCACAGGCTCGGTATCGCCCATTTGTTTCATCAGGTAGGTGCTGATGGAGTTGACGGAGTTTTTCAGCGCCTCCTTCAGTGTCATCCGCAGACCGGTATAGGTGTTGTTGGAGTTTTTGGGCGTCCAGTCTGTAATATTGGTAAAGTTCTGGTATCGCGCCGGTATGGTCACCGGCTGGTCGTATACGGAGAAACAGGGACTGATACTTTGCTGGGAAATAGCAGTGGCGTACACAAAAGGTTTGAATGTAGAGCCCACCTGCCGTTCGGTACGGATGTGATCGAACTGAAAGTATTTGTAGTTGATCCCGCCGACCCAGGCTTTGATTTCGCTCGTCGTCGGGTCCATGGCCAGGATGCCCGTTTGCAGGAACATGCGGTGGTAGCGCACGCTGTCGAGCAGCGTCATGACAGTGTCTTTTTCCAGACGCGGGTTGTCCCAGGTGAACACCTTCATCCGTGTTTTGGTGTCGTACACTTTTTTGATGGCTACCTGAAGGGCGCGGTACTGGTTTTTGATTTCCGGCCACTCCGGTCCGGACATAATGCTCCGGTAAGCGGCGGCCTGTTCAACGGTAGCGATACCGGCTGCCACCATTTTTCCGATAGAACCCGGTTTCTTGTCTTCGGAGAGCATGCGCTCGATGTCGGCATCGCGCAGTTCAAATTCATATCGTTTCTGAACACGGTCGCTCACGGCATCCAGGTATTTCGGCCGTATCGCCTGGTAGCGGTCGCCGTCGCGAATAAGCGCCATCAGCGCATCCCGCCTGTTCTCGATCTCTTCGGCGGTTGCGCCCCGGCCCCGGTAGGTCCAGGGATTGCTGTTGCGCCAGACCTGGAAGAAGCGGCTTTGCAGTTTTTTCATGTGCTCCTGCATGGCCGCTTCGGCGTGCTGTTGAAACACGGGGTCGATGGTCGTGTAAATACGCAACCCGTCTTTGTAAATATTGTATTTGGAGCCGTCGGAGCGGCGGCATTCCGGTGCGTCGAGTATTTTATCCAGGTCTTTTTTGAGTTCCGAGCACAGATAGGGCGCCTTGTCGTCGGTAAAGTTGACGCGCTTGAAGCGGCTCATATCGAGGGGCTTGACTTTCAGTTCGTCGAACTGCGCCTCTGTCAACATGCCGTTGTTGCGCATCTGGTACAACACGATCCAGCGCCGGCGCATGGCGCGTTCGGGAAAGCGTACAGGGTTGAAATAAGAAGGATTTTGCAACATGCCGATCAGCATGGCGGCTTCTTCAATCTTGAGTTCCGACTGGGGTTTTCCAAAATATACCTCCGAAGCGGCGTGGATGCCGTAGGCGTTGTTGATAAAGTTGAACTGGTTGAGGTACATGGCGAGTATCTCCTCCTTGGTGTAACTCCGTTCCAGTTTGACCGCCGTGATCCATTCCCGCAGTTTCCTGTAAATCAGGGCAAACAGCTTCTCCACTTTGTTCATCCCCTGAAAATTGCGGTCAGAATACAACATTTTCGCCAGCTGCTGGGTGATAGTGGAACCGCCCCCGGCACTTTGGTCGCGCAGGAGAATGGTGCGAAAAACCACCCGCCCCACAGCGCGGGCATCGATGCCGCAATGCTCCCAGAAACGTTCGTCTTCAGTGGCCACGAGCGCGTTGACCAGGTGCGGGCTAAGGTCTTCGTACGCCACAGGCACCCGGTTTTCGGTGAAATAGCGCCCCAACACCTCGTTGTTGTTGGCCAGCACCTCGCTGGCCAGCGCAGAACTGGGGTCCTCGAGCTCCCGAAACGACGGGATCGCCGTGAAGTTCATCGACAAAAACAGCACCACAACGGCAAGGATTACACCGATGAGCAATCGCCAGGTCCAGCGGATGATACTTTTGTAGCGCGGCATGCGCTTTTCCTGTAGCGCTGCCTTTATGGAGATCAGATGTTGCGGCTCATTCATACGTGCGAGGGGTGCGGTTTGTTTCGACAAAAGTAATAATGCTTTCCCGGAAAAAATATTTTGTGTCAAAAACACCGGCTCAAAAGAACCATGTTCGCATCTTTCGGAAGCATGATCCTAGCAAGCGCAGCTATTTTCCTATCATTCGCCTACGCCGCTGCCATGCTGGCCTACCTGTTGGGCTGGCGTGCACTGCCGGAATGGCGCCTCCCGAAGCATTTTATTCCCCGTAAACGAATTAGCGTGATCATTCCGTGCCGGAATGAAGCAAAACATATCGGAGCGTGCACCGGGTCGATCATCGACGGCTCTTACCCTCCTGATTTGCTGGAAGTCATCGTGGTCGACGATTTTTCGGAAGATGAGACCGTAGCGGCGGCAGGTGAAAGGGTTCGGGTATTGCGTCTGGACGAGATTTTGCCGGAAGAGGCGCGGCAAACGGCGA
This sequence comes from uncultured Bacteroidota bacterium, assembly GCA_937861115.1. GTDB lineage: Bacteria > Bacteroidota > Bacteroidia > Chitinophagales > Saprospiraceae > M3007. The sequence goes on from CALMBD010000236.1 coordinate 8,336, forward strand.
ATAAAAAGCAAGCCATCAGCACAGGTATATCGCAGGCGCAGGGCGATATCATAGTGACCACGGATGCGGATTGTATCGCGCCTCCGGATTGGCTCCTGACAATAGCTGCGCGTTTTGAAAAAGAGCGCGGGGTCGGGGAAGCAGATCCCGTTTCCCCCATCCTGCTCGCGGCCCCTGTTGTTTTTCACCGGGAACACAACCTCCTGCAGCGGTTCCAGTCGCTCGATTTTCTGGGCATGATGGGCATCACCGGCGCCGGAATCAAGATGGGGTTCCAGCGCATGGCCAACGGCGCCAATCTGGCGTTCGACAAGTCGCTGTTCGACGCCGTTGACGGTTACAGCGGGAATGTGCAGTTCGCTTCGGGCGACGACATGTTTCTGGTACAAAAAATCGCGCGCTACCGACCGGGAAGTATTTTTTTCCTGAAAAACCGGGCGGCAGCGGTCCGGACGGAGGCCCGGCCCGATTGGCGCACTTTCTGGCAACAAAGGTTGCGCTGGGGCACCAAAAACGCCGCCCTGACCGAATGGCCGGTGCGCCTGGTGTTGTTGCTGGTCTTCCTGTTTTGCTGGAGCATCCTGATCAACGGCCTGTTGGCCATTGCAGGGCTGGTTGCCGGAGATATATTTTTCCTGAAAATACTGGCGCTGCAACTGGCAGTCAAAGCCGCCTCGGATTATTTGTTTCTGCGGGAAATGTGCCGGTTTTTTGAGCGCCGGGATCTGTTGCGCTGGTTTGCCCCCTGCTTTTTGATGCACACCGCTTACATAGCCGTGATCGGGCTGGCGAGTCTGTTTTTCCGCAGGTTCGAATGGAAAGGCCGGCGCGTGCAGTGAGATTAAGTATTCCTGACTACCTGCCCGTTGTTGACGATGCCCAGCACTTTCCCCTTAAATTGCCAGCCGGTGAACGGCGTGTTGTGCGACCGGGAGCGGATGTTTTTCTCGCCAAACGTCCATTCCTGATCGGGATCGAATACGCTGAGATCGGCGCGGGCGCCGGGCCTGATCTCCGGTACCGGCAAACCCAAAACACGGCGGGGTGCGAGGGCCATTTTTTCAACCAGCGTGTTGAGGGGCAGTTTTTTGTGCAGAAAGGTCCGGCACAAGGCAAAGGCCGTTTCGAGGCCTGTCATACCAAATTCCGCGTAGGGAAATTCCAGATTTTTGGCTTCTTCGTCCCAGGGACTGTGGTTGGTGGCGATCACATCAATGGTGCCGTCGGTCACGCCGGCGAGCAACGCCTGGGTATCGGCGCTGCTGCGCAACGGCGGCAGCACCTTCCAGTGGCTGTTGAAATCAAGCAGTTTTTCATCGGTGAAACAAAGATTGGCAATGGCAACGGAGGCCGTAACGGGCAGTCCGGCTTTTTTGGCGGCTCGCACCATGGCCACGCTTTTTGCCGTGGAAAGCAGGTGAATGTGCAGCCTGCTCTCTGCATATTCGAGCAGGCTCAGATCGCGCTGGACCATCACCTCTTCCGCCAGTGCGGGAATGCCCTTCATGCCAAGCGAGGTGCTGGTAATGCCCTCATGCATTTGTCCGCCGGCGGCGATGGATTTGTGTAGCGGTTCGTTGATGATCAATCCGTTGAACGCACGGGCATATTGCATGGCCCGAAGCAGCAATCCGGCATCCTGCACGGGTTTTCTGCCGTCGCTGAAGGCAATGGCGCCGGCATGATACATATCCATCAGTTCTGCCAGGTCCTTGCCTTCGCATTCCTGTGAAACGGCGCCGATGGGATGAAACGCCACCGCACTGCCGGCGGTTTTGTTTTTTACATACAGGACTTCCGACTTGGAATCTATCGCCGGATGGGTGTTGGGAAAAGAAGCCACTGCCGTAAAACCTCCCGCCGCCGCCGCCGCGGCCGCGCTGTGCAGGTCTTCCCGGTGTTCGTAACCGGGGTCGCCGGTCTGCACGCCCAAATCCAGCCAGCCCGGCGATACACACAGGGCGCCGCCCGCCGCAGCCTCCCAAACCTCGGCCCCTTTTCCGGCAGAGAGTCCCTCGCCTACGGCCTCTATGACACCGTTGCGGATTAAAATATCCAGCCCGGCACTTTCGGATTGACCATCAAAAATCCGGACCTTTTTGAGTAGTAGAACCATGGTGTATGTTATTTAGAGGGGTATTCCTTGAGTTATCAGGGTTGGGTACACGAATATCCGGTTTGTTTCGATACAACCAACCGGATGCTGTTCCTTCCGCTTCACATCCCGTTCTCCGGCAACCTGAACCAAAAATTATTGCGCACTGCCCAGCCCGGCTCCCTGCGGTACAGGCTGACATCCGATCGTTTGATCAGCACCTCATCGAGAAAGAAGGGTTCGTCCACGGATTTTTTCTGGAGGAAAATACGCACGTTGGAATCGTCTTCGTACACGGTGAAGCCCAGGTCGAACAGCGCCCAGTTATCGACGATGGTTTGCAGGTAAAAGCGCAAGCCCTCGTGTTTGAAACTGACCTCATGGCCGTCGCCGCGGTTGTTTTCCACGATTTTGACCTCGTCGGTCATGCCCATATCCTGCTTAACGTATACCCACAAACTGAGGTGATATTCCCCTTTGGGTATCCGGGTTTTCCAAAGCCAGGTTGTATCGCCGATATTGCCCTGATAGGCCCCGCCGCCCTGAAAAATATGCTCGGAGGTGGTCAGGGAGTCGAATTTGAGCGATGCAAGCCAGCCCGCGTCCTTGTTGCTGCGCCAACCCTGACCTACGGCAAAGGTCGCTTCACGGTCAATCTCGTTCGAAACAGCCTGCGCCTGATCGCGTGAATACCGGCGCACAGCGTCGGGTTCGAGCGACATGATCTTCATATCGGCGTTTTCGTATACCAGGGTGGCACGGTCTACCAGATGGGGGTAATTCCGCCGCACATCGTCCCACCTGGACGGTGCGATCATGAGGGCGACGGGCCGGTTGTCGGGCAGTTCTTCCAGAATAGCCGGCGGTTCGCAGGGATTGTACGCGAACTGTACGGATTTCAGCATATGCCCGATCGAGGTTCTGCTCATGAATACCCCCATATCCGGCACGCCTGTATGCAGGGCCGTCATTTGTACCTGCCTGAAATGCCTGCCATCGATGTCGAGCCAGATGTTCTCGGAACCGACATGGTAATAGGGCAGTGGCATCAGCGCCTGGAATTGCGAAAAATCTACCTTGTTGAGCCAGTGGTCGGGCGAGGCGGCAGCCACTTCGCGCCGGGCCACGTTGTCGTTGAGCGCAATATTCCGGTGCCGCTGAAAATAAAAAGCCTCCCAGACGAGCAAGGCCAGCGGCACCAGGGCAATCGCCCATTTAAATTGCGGGTACTTCCCGTTTTTAAAGCCCTTAAAACGCTGGCTTCTGTTCCATAATATATAGAACATCAATACATTAATCACATAGAAGTACGCCCAGGTAAACCGGCCCAAACCCCTGAACTGGCGCAGCGGTCCGAAATAATTGACCATCCATTCCATGCCCTTAATGGCGAATGGGAAACCGCAGGAGAAAACAAGCAGGGCAAAGGCCGTGAAAAATATGCCGCGCAGGTACCGTTTGTGCACGCGGTGGTAGGCAGCCTCGTCCCATTCCTTTTCAAACAGGCGAAAACGCCGGAAAAACAAAATCCAGACGGTAAAGGCCGTCGCCGCAAGACCGATGTATGCCTGGGTTTCGTTGTCCACGCGCCGGATCGGAATGATCAGCCGGTCGATCCATTGGTACAAGGGGAAATACTCGTAGGGCAGCAATACCCCCTCCCAGTAACCGATATAGGTCGTAAATCCCCATGGATTGGCGGGCCGGTCGGTGGCATAGTCCGACCAGTGCACCCAGATGTTGAGCAAAACGAAGGGCAGCAGCACCATCACCACGAGATGGCTGAGCCGCACCCTGAAATTGCGCAACGAAGGGTCCATAAGCAACTGAATGCCGGTATAGATCACCAGAAAAAGTGCCGCCAGTCCGAAGTAGTAGAAATGCAACTGGGCGGCAAACCAAACCAGAAAACCAATCTGCAGGCTTTGATAGCGTCGGCTGTACCGCTCCTCGTAGCGGCAAAGCATCAGGAGCAGCAGGGGAAACACCCACGTGTGCGACAGGCCGAAATGGCCGTCGAAACGCAGGTTCTGGGGCGACATGAACAATATGGCCAATCCGGCCAGGCTTGCATACCACACCGGAAGGTGGAGTTTGCGCAGCAGCAGGAAGATCACTCCGGCGCCAAACAACATCGACAACAACTGTATCGTATTGATGATGCCCACCGTTCGACCGCTCAGGTCCGACATGTTATTGCTCCACCACTGCATGGCTGCGCTAAGGATCGGTTGGTTGTCGGTGAACAAAACGTGTTCGCCGAAAGGGTAACTCATACCCCGGTAGTGCACATAACCCGTATCGTGCTGCACGTGCCAGGAAGAGGTCATGTAGTTTTTAAAACCGTCGGGCGATTCGCCGAAGATATAATCGTTGGGCGCCCCAATCCAGGCGCTGTTTTTAGCACACAACAAAAGTGCGGCCACAGCCAGTACAGCCAGAAAACCCCAGAATGTATGGGTACGTTTTGGCGATCGCAGGTTGTGAATCGTATGCTCGATCTGTTCTACGCCCTTCATATTCAAATAATTATCGTCTTAGCAAAAGCCAGATAAAATTGCGTCCCTCGGTTGCCAGTATCTTCCAGCCTACCTTGCTGAACATCACGCCTTCGCGGAGTTCCACCGGCACAGGCGTCACTTCGACACGGCCGTTGGCCAGCATCAGGAATTCGAGGTCAAATAAAAAACGGTCGATGGTAGTTTCCAGAAAAATCTTTTTGCCCTGGTTGTCGAAGGCTTTCAATCCGCATTGCGAATCGCCTACCGGCTGGCGCAGCACGTTGCGCAGCATCCAACGCAGAGCCCTCGACAGCCAGCGGCGGAAGGCCGGCACACGGTCGTAGTAGGCGGTGTCGCGGTTGCCCGCCGCGATACCGCCGTGGTCGCGCAGTGCGAGCGCCACCTGCTGCATACTGGCTATGGTATAGGGGAAATCGGCGTCCGTCACAAGGTGCAGGTCGGCGTCCGACGCTGCGACGCCCTGCCGCAGGGCGTGCCCCTTGCCCCGGTTCAGCGGATAACTCACAATGCGGATATCCGGCAACAGTTCCGACAACCTTTTGAAATTCTGGTCGGTCGTATGGCTGAGCGAGCCGTCGTTCACCACGATCAGGCCTGTTTCGCCGGCCCAGCCGGATACCGCCTCCCGGAAAGCAGTAAACCTACCGACCAATGCCTCCGCCCAACCCTCCGGTGGATTGTAGCAGGGTACTATGACGTTCATACGGATCGGTGTTGCTTGCAAAACGAGGGCTAAACTTTTTCTGGCGGACAAAAGTACGGCATTGAACCGTTATTCGGCGTCATTTGCGTTTTCCCTTATTTCATCAGCGCTTCGATCACCTTTCCGGTCGACCCGTTCGGCTCCATAATGCGCAACATGGCTGCCAGCGTAGGTGCGATGTCGGTGATGTCTACCGGTGCAAATGTGACGCCCGGTTTTACCTTCCAGCCGTACCAGAGCAGGGGCACGTGGGTATCATAGGCATACGGCGAGCCGTGCGTGGTGCCGCCTTTGCTGAACAGTTTGTCGTCGGAATGCCATCCCGGATCGAGTTGGAAAATGATGTCGCCCGAGCGTTTGGGGTGGAAACCCCGGCGGGTTTCGGCAGCATAGGGGTATTCTTCAGGCAACATCATCAGTTCCTCGCGGGTAAAAGCGTCGTACACGCCGGGCTGCATGCGCAGGTACTCTATGATGATGGAAGCGACGTGGTCGGGTTCAACGTCGAGGTCGGCTATAGCCTCCCAGTTGAGCCATATCTGCTGGTTCCCGATCTCCCGGATAAAATCGCCCGAGACACCGAGCGCTGCGGCGAGACTTTTTTCAAGGGCCTCTTCGGTGCTGCTCTCCGGAAATACGCCTGCGGGAATACCCAGGTCGGTCATGTGAACGGGTGTTTCCGCCCCCCCGTGATCGGCGGTGAGGAACACAAGCACATTGTCTTTCCCGAATTTCTTGTCCAGAAAATTGAGCAAACGGGCGATGTCGCGGTCGAGTTTCAGGTAAGTATCTTCCATTTCCTCGCCGTGAATGCCAAACTGGTGCGCGCAGTAATCCGTTCCGGAAAAACTGATGCACATAAAATCAGGGGCATCGTCGGCGCCGAATTGCATGTTGTTGATGGCTGCGATGGCAAAATCGAGGGTGAAGGTGCTGCCAGCCGGGATGAAACGCAACAGGCCATACCCACCCCTTTTTTTCATTTCCGGCAGGTTGTAGGGCATATTTTTTCCGGCAAACAGAGAAGTGTACTGTCCGTCGTTGTATTTGTCCCAGTCGGCAAAACTCTCGTCGTACTGCAGGGTGGAGTCCGTCGCCCAGGGTGTCGACAGGTACTGGTCGGGCAGCCGCCGGGCGTTGAAATCCTGGACCCACTGCGGCAAGCCCAGCGAGTCGGGGTAATAGGTCGAAGTGACCCAGTTGCCCGTAGCATCATCGAACCAGTAGGCGGCATTCGGGATATGCCCGGCGGGCAGGATGCTTGCCCGGTCCTTCAGGCATATGCCCGCTACTTTAGACCGGAAGTTGTTCGACAGCCGCAGTTCGTCGGTGACGGTAGTCGACAGCATCACGGAAGGGGAGTGCTGTCCCACCTTGCCGGGTGTGCCGCCGACGGTCTGGTAGCGTTTGTCGGTTGTTACATAGCGGTGTTCGCGCCATTCGGGGTCCCACCATTCGTTGGCAATAATACCGTTCACCGAAGGGGTGGCGCCGGAATAAATGGCGGCATGGCCCGGAGCGGTATAGGTAGGTACGTAATTGTAATGGGTATTTTCGCAGGAAAAGCCCTCGCCAAGCAGGCGCTTGAATCCGCCGGCGACGTATTTGGCGCGATACCGGTATAAAAAGTCGTAGCGCATCTGATCGACGACGACGCCAACGATAAGTTTGGGCTGTTGCGGTGTAGTTTGGGCATGGGCGGCATAAAGGCCGGAAAAGAACAGGAGAGCGGTAAGCGGGAATAGTTTCATAAATGCGTGTTGTGCGTCGGGACGCTGTTTGGTGGTTTACCTGGTAACTTTCAAAAACGGTTCTGGAGTACGTTGCGGCGCAAAAATGGGGAATTGAAATTAAATGGAGGCAAAGCCTCGCAATAGATTGAAATCAAAAGAAGGCAGAATAAACACAGCGTTGGGGAGATGGCAACTACCCGGCAGCAGGGCATTGATGACGGTCAAAAGGATCATATATACCCTTGAGCGGTATCATTTTAATTCGGCAGGCTAAGGCTTAAATTGGGGGTGCTATCAAAATTACTTGATGCGCTTAATTTCCTGATTATGAAAACTATTGCTTTTTATTCCGCAATATGGTCAGGCCTCACCGTGTTTTTTTGGGGGGTGTTTTTTGGTACGACCATGATGTACGGACAAGGTACCTGGTCAACTGTGCAGGATCTGCCTTCCCCGCGCATGTATACCACTGCAGCTGCGTACGATGGCAGGATTTTCTTGTTTGGAGGTTCTGAATTTCCACCCGACAGTTCGGAATCAAGCGTCTTTGTTTATGACACCGCGAGTCTGAACTGGACCCTTTACGGGCATATGCCCAAGCGATTATGCGGAATGGCTGCTACGAGAGTGGAAGACAAGATTTATATCATCGGCGGCGCGCCAACCGTGTTCGGCATACCCACCGGCGATGTATTTGCCTTCGACCCGGTAATGAATACGTGGGAACAAAAGGCCGCTATGATTACGCCGCGTTCTTTTTTCGCTACCAGCCAACTCGGCGGAAAAATATATACCATTGGCGGCCTGGCAGAAGGACCGGCCAATAGTGCAATTCCCAGCAAGGCCGTCGAAGTATATGATCCGGCATCGAATACATGGACGGCGGTAAGCCCGTTGTCGCAAGCCATTCTCAATGCCATGGCGGGTGCGGCGGGAGGCAGCCTGTATGTAACAGGCGGAACAACGGGATACCCTTATGTTGGCATAACCAATACCTTCCGGTATGACACCAGCACGAATCAATGGACGCCGGCAAGTTACCTGCCGACCGGTCGCTGGGGCGCTGCAGGCGTTGTCATCGAAAATAAATTTTATGTAATTGGAGGCAATTCAGGCCTGGCGACCAACTTTGCCAAGGTGGAAGTTTTCGACCCTGCAACCGGTATCTGGACTTCCGAAACACCCATGCCAACCGCCCGGAGGTCGCTCGCTGCCGCCGAGTCGGGCGGCAGGATATACGCCATGGGCGGTCTGGATGATAATGGTGTATTAAGCCTTGTTGAAGTCTTTACACCGGCGCTCTCCGGAATAGAGGAGGTGGATGCAATGGATCCTGATCTTCTGCAGATTTATGCCAATCCGGCCGGTCAGGAGACCAGGGTAAATTACCTGGTAACAGATCCCGGCGATATCGAGGTATTGCTTTTCAGTGTTTCCGGCGCCTTGATTAAGCGCCTGGTGAAAAGCAGCCATGCTCCCGGTGAATACTCCGTCCGGGTGGATACCGGCGGAATGGCAAAAGGGGTCTACTGGTGCGTCCTGCAGACAGGAAACAGGCGCCTCGCCGTTCGCAAAATGGTTGTGATGTAGTAAGTTGATTATGAAGTAATGCTAAGGTTCAATACCAAGTATCAGAAGTGGTACCGGTGGGTTATTTCGACCTTGGCGCATGACATTATACACTTCACCTTCATAATAGGCGATTCCGCTGGACATCTGCGCCTGCATTTTCTTGGTTGGCAATATTTCAATCCCAAGATTGATCACCCCACCTGAATAAAACAGCATATGTTTAACAAACAGATCATATGCCACGAATGCGTATTTCCCAAATTGAACCTCAACAGCAATTTTGTCCTTTACAAAGTCCGTTTGATTATAGCTGAAAATCGGCTCGTTTTCTCCGTTTTCTATCAAAAACTTCTTTTGCTCGGTCGCGCTCATTAGTACACTTTTTTCCATCAGTTCCCTGTTGAGCGTGATATAATAGTTATAGCGGCTTTCTCCCCATCCCCGTGCATAAAATTCCAGGTTAAACGCCTTATTCAGTTCAACAGGGCTGTATAAATTGGCGCCACCTTTTCGAATCTCCTTACTTATTTTGGTTTTCAACTTTTCCGCATCAATATTTTCAATGACATCCTTGATATCCTTGTACAGGTTACTGTGGTGAACGATAAGGTACTCTTCACCATTCAAGTGAGAATATTGTTGCGTAATTTTCATTTGATTTGCCCATTAAGTTCAAGCCGCATCCATTCTTGCGGGATCTGAGCAACCTTGTCGTTTTGAGATGGTTTGTGGATGGGTTTGGTTATAGGTCGGATTTTCAGGCGTCCTTCCCGCAAGTCGTTGATTCGGGCCTCAGCGCTTGCACAATATTTCGCTTCTTTCTCTATTCCCACTCCATTTCTATTATTTTTCAAAGCGGCAACGACAGTTGAACCTACCCCCGAAAATGGATCCAACACCCAACTATCCTCATTAGTCAATGCCAAAACACAGCGTTCAATCAGTTCGACAGGAAATTGGCAAGGATGCTCTGTCTTTTCAGGATGATTGGATTTTACATTGGGAATATCCCAAAGCATGGTGTCCCAATCATTGACAAGAATTTCCCAAATATCGGAAGGATTCTTACCTAACGGATTACCGGAAGGTTTACCCTTATTTGGCCCTTTGAAATGGAGTTTGCCGGGGTATTTTGAAGGTACCCGGACATTGTCGAGGTTAAAAATATAGTCGTCCGTTTTAGTGAACCATAAAATGGTCTCGTATCTGCCGGAAAATCTGTTGGACGCATGCAACCCATGACCGAAATGCCAAATAATGCGATTCCTGAGTTTCAGTCCGTATTTTTTAAAAATAGGATAATAGTAAATATCCAAGGGAAATACTTCACCCTTATCGACAAAATTACCTACCTGCCAGCAAATGCTCCCCCTGTCAGAAAGTACCCGAACAAGCTCATGGATAATATCTTCCTGCGTCTTGAGATACGCTTCTATAGAAGTTTTAACCTCGTACGATTTACCAATATTATATGGCGGAGAAGTGATGATCAAGTCGAACTTTCCATCTTCTATTGATTGTAAAGAATCCAGTGCCTCGTCATTGATAATCTGATATTGGGCAGTTGGTGAAATAAATGAAAATAATGGCTCATTGACTTTCATTCTACGGTATTTTTTTCTTTTCACACCATGACCGGGGAATTCGATCGGTTCGGACGAAGGTCGTTTCTTCTCCTGGAAATTACAAATAAAAACCGGCCCCAGCACACAAAAAGTTTTAAATTCCGATGGGCAAAAAACTTCCCTGAGTTGAAAAAGACTCAGGATATCTTCGAGGATTTATCCTACGCCATACTTTTTCCAAAAGTTCTCATTGCCGCGCCTTACGTTTGCCACAAATATTCTTCGCATCATGGCAAACGCAAAACCGCACCTCAGTTTTTGGCAGATCGTCAACATGAACTTCGGTTTCTTCGGTATTCAGTACAGTTTCGGTCTTCAGCAGAGCAACATGAGCCCGATCTATAAATACCTGGGCGCCGACGAAGCCACCCTGCCGTATCTCTGGCTTGCCGGACCGATGACAGGGCTGATCGTACAGCCGATCATAGGGGCCATGAGCGACAAAACCACCAGCAAACTGGGACGCCGGACGCCCTATTTCCTGATCGGCGCCGTGTTGTGCAGCGTCAGCCTGTTTTTTATGCCCTTCAGCAGCGCGCTCTGGATGGCAGCAAGCCTGTTGTGGATACTCGACGCAGCCAACAATATCACGATGGAGCCCTATCGCGCGTTCGTGAGCGACAAACTGGACGAAAAACAACACTCCATCGGCTTTTTGACGCAAAGCGCCTTTACGGGTCTGGGACAAACCCTGTCGTATCTTACGCCTACGCTGCTGGTACTCATTGGTATGAACAAGGACGCTGTGAACGCCAAAAACATACCGTATATCACCGTTACGGCTTTTATCATCGGCGCATTTTTTTCCCTGTTTTCCATATTGTGGACGGTTAAAACCACCAAGGAAAATCCGTTGACCGAGGAGGAAAAGGAACGCATCCGGCTGGCGCCGATGGGCCTGACCAACACCCTCAAAGAGATATGGGATGCCATCCTGGACATGCCGCTGACCATGAAGCAACTGGCGCTGGTCAAATTGTTTCAGTGGTATGCCATGTTTTGCTACTGGCAATATATCGTATTGTCTATCTCCACGACCTTTTTCCAGACGACCGAACAATCCTCGTCCGGCTTTCGCGAGGCCAACCTGATCAACGGCCAGGTCGGCGGTTTCTACAACTTTGTAGCCTTTGTCGGGGCATTCGCACTGATGCCGTTCACCAAACGGTTCGGGCCGAAAATATCACACAGTTTATGCCTCACACTGGCCGGCATCGGTATGATGTGTATACCCGAGATCAACAACGAGCCGCTGTTGTTCATCCCCATGATCGGTATTGGTTTTGCCTGGGCGAGCATGATGGGCAACCCCTATATCATGCTGGCCGGCTGTATCCCGCCCGAGCGAACAGGGGTCTACATGGGCATCTTCAACATGTTCATCGTGATTCCCATGATGATCCAGATTTTTACCCTGCCCCTGTATTACAAGTCGTGGCTGCACGGCAACCCCGAAAACGTCATTCGCCTGGCCGGGGCGCTGCTGATTTGCGGCGCAGTGGCGGTGTTGTTTGTGAAATTGTCGAAAAATAACGGGCAACAGGCGGCTGTTCCCATGGGTGGCGGACACTGAGTCTGCCGGTTCCTGATACTTCTGTTCCAAACCTATCATTTCAGATGCCCAACCGCCCGCCTTCCGCACTCGACTGGTTTGTGCTGCTGCTCCTGGCGGTCATCTGGGGCGCATCCTTTTTGTTCATCAAATGGTCGGTGGCGATCTTCTCTCCCATTCAGATGGCGATGTGGCGTATGGTGTTCGCAACGGCGATCTATATGCCGGTTGCCGCTGCATTCTGGTCGAAAATCGACTGGAAACGATGGAAAGCGTTGCTCGTGGTGGCGTTTTGCGGTTCGGCCATTCCGAATTTCCTGTTTGCCGTAGCCGGTCAGCACGTCAACAGCAGCCTGGCGGGGATACTCAACTCGCTCACGCCCCTGTTTACCCTTATACTCGGCGTCTCGTTCTTCGGGATGCTCTTCACGCGCAACAAGATCATCGGTATAGCCCTGGGGATGACCGGCACCATTGTGCTCGTTTTTTTCAACAGCAAAAGCGCCGTGGAGGGCAATTTCTTTTACGCCGGACTGTGCGTGCTGGCAACCGTTGCCTATGCCATTAATGCCAATACGGTGAACACCTGGTTGCGCGACCAGCATCCGGCAGCCATCGCATCCGCGGCATTTGTGCTTACCGGCTGGATGTTCATTTTCGGGCTTTGGTATTCGGAAGGCTGGCAGGTGGCCTGGCAACACCAGGACGGTGCAAAAGGGCTTTCCTATATTTTTTATCTTGCTGCACTGGGTACTGTGGGCGGCTCCATCCTGTATTTCTGGCTGCTCCAGCGTACCAGCGCCATTTTTGCAACTTCGGTTACCTACCTGCTTCCGGTATCCGCTATCGTTTTGGGCGCATTTGATGGAGAGAAGATCGGCTGGATCGACCTCTGCGGTACGGCGGTAATTCTCGCGGGGTTGTATATTGCCAGAAAATAATACACGCATACAAAAGTCAGCGCTATGAAATACAGCATACTGATCTGGCTGCTTGTTTTTTGCAGCACCGGGGTGTACACCCAGGAAGAAAGTTACCGGGAGCGTAAAATCAGGCTGCTTGACAGCCCTTCCCCTTTTCAAAAAGAAATAGACGGGGAGTTCCCCGAACGGATTGTTTTTCAGGACGACTTTGTCGTTGTGCTCAACTCCATTGCCCCCCAGGCGCCGGTACATGTGCTTATCATACCGCGCAAACGGATTCCCACCATCAATGATCTCACGGAGGCCGACAGCACCATTGTCGCGCACATGTTTATGGCGGCTCGCAGGGTAGCCGAAGACAAAGGGGTCGCGGAAAGCGGTTATCGCCTGGCCATAAATACAAATGAAGACGCCGGGCAGTCGGCATTTCACATTCACATGCACCTGCTGGGAGGCATGAAAACAGGACCAATGGTCGATCAACGCTGGCGCAACCAGGGGCCGAAGCCGGGCGGCAGCTATCAACGGGCCATGACGAAAGTAAAGGATCTTTACGCAGCCTATTTCAGCGCGTGGATACAGGGCGACAGCGCCGCTCTGCTTCGCCAGATGACACCGGATGCTACCATCATGCCCGCCGGACTGCCAACCGTAACGGGAACAGAGGCCATACGACGGCACTGGTTTCCGGATGACGGATCAGTCACTACCGTCACAAAATTCGACCATACACTCGATGAAATACGGCTGGATGGCAATATGGCTTATATCAGGGGGACTTCAAGCCTGTCCTTCCGTTACGAAAAAGACGGGGAAACAACAGAGATAAACAACATAAATCACAACCGGATCATGATTTTTGAACGTCAGGACGACGATTCCTGGCTGATTACCTGTAATGTTTGGACGGCCATGCTGTAAGCACCCCGGCGCCGGGCAAATATGGATCGCGAGGTATGGTAAACGCTGCCGGTACGATCTTCCAAGTGCAACCCGGCTACTTGAACCAGCCCGAATAAAATACATAGTTGTTCGCGATACGCTCGATCTGGCCTTTGAACAGTTCCGGGGTGAGTTCCTTCACACGCCGGGCCGGCACGCCGGCGTATACGCCACCGCTATGGCAGACCGTTTTTTCCAGCACCACAGCCCCGGCGGCGATGAGGCAGTTTTCTTCCACCACTGCCTCGTCCATCACGATGGCCCCCATTCCGACGAGAACGTTGTCGTGCAGGGTACAGCCATGTACCAGCGCACGGTGCCCGATGCTGACGTTGTTTCCAATCGTTGTGCCGCACTTCTGATACGTGCCGTGCAGGATAGCCCCGTCCTGAATATTGACCTTGTTACCGATACGGATAAAATTCACGTCGCCGCGCACGACTGCCTGGAACCACACAGAGCATTCATCGCCCATGATCACATCGCCGACGATGGTGGCATTTTCAGCGAGAAAGCAGTTTTGGCCAAATTGAGGGGCAATATCGCGACAGGGGAGGATGAGTGGCATGAAATGAATGATGAATGATGAATGATGAATGATGAATGATGAATATTTACGATTTATTTTTTTCGGCGGGAAGGAGTTTTGTGCCGTTCAGGGCCCAGGCAAGCGCGGCGCCGGCGCCGTTGGCGATCATGTCGTCAATCTCGTAAAAACGCCCGGGGATGAAGGTTCCCTGTACAAATTCCATCAGAATGCCGTATCCGCAGGACATGACAAAGATAAAAAAAGCCGCCTTCGTCGACGCCTTTTGCCCCGTCGCACGCGCATGGCCGTACAACAGCAGCCAACTCAAAATGCCGTAAGCAGCCAAATGCCCCAGTTTATCGGCCGAAAACAGGTCGAATTTGGGGAGCGGTACGCTCGGCGAAACGGAAAGTCCGGTCACAATCAATAGCCATAACAAGGCAGGCAAATACCACTTGTTTATCATATTTATCATTCATCATTCATCATTTTTCCATCACCCCTTTCCGTTTCATTTTGTAGTAGTGTACGCCGGCGCCGAATACCCAGCCTTCCTTGCCGGATTTTGTGCGGATTTTTACCCAGTGGTCGGTTACCTTTTCATACCCGAGGCTGATCTCCTGGGTCCAGTCCGTTTTCTTGTTGAGGAAAGTAACGGGCTCATAAAGTTCGAGTTTGGCAATGGATTCGCCCTTCAAACCGGGCTCCTTGCGCACCTTCAGCCCGTCGATGGTGACAAACAACGTGGAATACTTAACCGATGACGGGGCGGCCTGTGTTGCCGTATTCGACAGTTCGGGGCGCTGCGGTTTGGCGCCGGGCTGTGGCGTTGCATTGTTCCCTGCTGCCGGTGTGGACTGGGGAAGCGGCGTCGGTGCCGGGCTTCGCGTATTGACGGGTTGGGGAGTGGTAATCTGTACCGGTTGTTGCTGTACCGGTTGCTGCACAACGACGGTATCCCGGCGCACCGGGCGCTCATCATCCTCATTTTCAGCAGTTTCGCGTGCATTGCGCACCAGATCTGAGCGTTTGGCCGTGCATTTGGAAATAGCCCATAATATGACGCAGCCCAAAAAAACAAGAACGATCAGTGTTTCGACCTTGGGAAGTTTCATACAAAAATCAGCTTGGAAGGTTTTGCATTCGGGGTTTCAAGGTTATATCGTTATTTTTACCCGCCAAAATTAAGCAGAAGATACGGATATGCGGTATTTTAAGGGAGTAAGTCCCGGAAGTATGTGCGATGTATCGTCTGCAGATGACCAGTTTACGAAATATTATGCCCGACAGCCTGCAACATCAGATCGCGCTTACCCTGGTGCCTCAAGTGGGCGCTGTGACCGCAAAGTTACTCATTAGTTACTGCGGCAGTGCAGAAGCCGTTTTCCACGCTTCCAAAAGAGAATTGCTGAAAATTCCGGGTATTGGTACCGGCACCGCCAACAGTATCCATACCGCCGAACCCCTTGCCCGTGCCGAACGTGAACTTACCTTCCTTGAACAACACGGCGTAAACGCATTCTTCTACACACACGAACATTATCCGGCCCGGCTTCGGCAGTGCTACGACTGTCCTCCCTTGCTCTATTTCAAAGGATCGTCGCCCGATTTGTTGTCGGCGCGCAGGATTGTTGCGATCGTCGGGACGCGCCAGCCCTCCGAATACGGAAAAGCGCTGTGCGAGGAACTGGTAGAAGGCTTGCGGCCATTCAATGTGCTGGTGGTGAGCGGCCTGGCTTATGGAATCGATATAGCCGCACACCGCAAGGCTACGGCACTTGATATGCCTAATATCGGCGTTTTGGGTCACGGCCTGGGCAATATTTATCCCAGCCAACATCGCAGCACTGCCCTGAAAATGATCGAAAACGGCGGCCTGCTCACCGAATACATCTACGATACCAAGCCCGACCGCGAGCATTTTCCCATGCGCAACCGCATTATTGCCGGCATTTGCGATGCGCTGGTGGTAGTGGAAACCGCCGCTACCGGCGGTTCCATGATCTCTGCCGAGCTCGCGTGCCAGTACGAACGCGACATATTTGCCATCCCGGGCAGGGCGCATGATGCCAAAAGTGCTGGCTGCAACCTGCTCATCAAAACAAACCGCGCCAGACTGGCAGAATCTGCTGCCGATTTGGCTGCCGCATTGCGCTGGGATGAATCAGCCAAACAAAGTACCATACAAATCCCGCTGTTTCCCGATCTTACCCCCGCCGAAACCGGCTTGCTCGATATTATTCGCGAAAAACCCGAAATTCCCATCGACCAACTCACGATCGCCGCTCAATTGCCTCCCGGAGAGCTGGCCTCACTCATCCTCGGACTGGAGTTCAAAGGCGTCATCCGTACACTGCCCGGAAAACGATATATGGTTTCGGCATAAGGAATACTGAAAAAAGATACTTTTACGCAGGACATTAATGATCAGAACTCTGTGAAACAACTACTTATTCTCCCCGGCATTTTATTCCTGCTGGCCCAGGGTACCGGAACGGACCGAAAGGAACCCTCCATAGAAAAACGCCCGAAGAACATTATCCTCATGGTCGGCGACGGGATGGGACTCACCCAGATTACAGCAGGGCTGTATTCCAACAATAACACCCTGTTTCTGGAACAATTTCCGGCCACAGGGCTGATTAAAACCCATTCTTCCAGACATATCATAACGGATTCAGGCGCAGGAGCCACTGCATTTGCCTGCGGCTGTAAAACCTATAACGGCGCCATCGGCGTGTGCAAGGATAAAAAGCCCTGCCCGACCATCCTCGAACAGGCGGAAGAGCAAGGCTTTGCCACAGGCCTGGTGTCTACATCGAGTATTACGCACGCCACACCGGCATCGTTCATCGCACATGTACCCGACCGCGCCGACATGGAAGCTATCGCGACCTACTTTCTGAAAACCGACATCGATCTGTTTATCGGCGGCGGGATGAAATATTTCAACCGGCGTACAGCCGACCAGCGCAACCTTGTCAGTGAACTTCAGGAAAAAGGATACGTGGTAAATGATTACAGCGAACAAAAACTGTCCGACCTGAAGCCTTCTTCCGACAAACCTTTTGCCTGGTTTTCTGCGGAAGAAGAGCCGGAGGGGGTGAACAAAGGCCGCGACTACCTGCCGGTTGCGGCCCGTATGGCGCCGGAATTTTTAAAAAAACGCAGCGAAAAGGGCTTTTTTCTAATGATTGAAGGCGCGCAGATCGACTGGGCTTCGCATGCCAATAACGCGCCGAATACGGTACGGGAAATGCTCGACTTCAACGCTGCGATCGGAGCCGCGCTGCAATTTGCCGAAGCCGACGGCGAAACACTTATCGTCATCACCGCCGACCACGAAACGGGAGGCATGGCACTGGAGCAAAGCCGGTCGCCCGATACCCTCGACATGACCTTCACTTCAAAGGTGCATACCGCCACCATGGTGCCGGTATTTGCCTATGGTCCCGGTGCGGAGCAGTTCAACGGGGTATACGACAATACAGCCATCTACGACAAGATGATCGCCCTGTGGGGATTTCAACCCAAAGTGGAAAAACGGTAATTCCGTTTCTGTAAACACCTACTGTTGTTTTCAACGGACCAGAAAATCCGCCGTACGGGCTTTGCCAAAAACAAAAAGGCAGGAGGTTCGAAATGAACCTGCTGCCTTTATCCAAAAAGAGATATGTTGTATAAGATTAATTCTCAAAATAATGCCGCATCTTTCGGCAAAGTGTGGTGAGGAGACCAGCCCTACCCCCCAAACGGACTGGTCCCTCGCCCACGGGTTTAAGACCGCATTCGGCCTTAACTCTTATGGAATCAATGATTCGACTTTTCGTTTTCTGAATCATCCGGTCCGAAAAACTTCCCGGCAATTCTTTGCGCATCAGCGCATACTGTGTAAGGCAAGTACTATGCCAATTCAAAGACCCGCTACACAGCCTGTTTTACTTTTTTTTGGTGGCCGATTCCCTGAAAATGGTAGAAAAAACAACATAAACAACTGATTATTCGACACTTATCCTGCCATTTGACAATACAAGACAATTTGACAGTCAGGCATGGGATGGCACAAGCTTTGAAAAGATCAATTTGCCCGAAAGCGTAAAATGCCGCAATAAGGGTATGTTTTATTCCTCAACACTCATCAAATCTGAAACTTCGCATTATGCAAACAGGTACGATTTCCGTCCAGACCGAGAACATTTTTCCCATCATCAAGAAATTCCTCTACTCTGACCACGAAATATTCCTGCGTGAGCTGGTATCCAATGCGGTAGATGCCACCACCAAACTGCGCGTACTGGCTGATCGCGGCGACGTAAAAGGCGAGATCGGCGACACCACCATCGAGGTCATCCTGGAAGAAGCGGAAAACAAACTGATTATCCGCGACAGGGGTATCGGTATGACGGAGGAGGAAGTGCTCAAATACCTGAACCAGATCGCTTTCTCCAGCGCGGCCGAATTCCTGGAAAAAAATAAAGACAGCGCCATCATCGGCCATTTTGGCCTGGGCTTTTACTCTGCCTTCATGGTGGCCGACAAGGTGGAGGTTGTTACCAAATCATGGCAAAAAGGCGCCAAGGGCGTGCGCTGGATTTGTGAAGGCAACCCGGAGTTTAGCCTGGAAACAGTAAAAAAGACAGAGCGGGGTACCGATATTATCCTGTATATCAACGAAGAAAACAAGGATTTTCTCAACAAGCAGCGGATCGAAGGGCTGCTCGACAAGTACTGCCGCTTCCTGCCCGTCGAAATACAGTTCGGCACCAAAACCGAATATTTTGAAACGGGTGAAGGCGACGATAAGAAAGAGGAAAAGCGCGAGGTACCAAACATCGTCAACGAAACGCGGCCGGTATGGAAAAAGCAGCCGACCGACCTGAAAGATGAAGATTACCTGAAGTTCTACAGGCAGATGTATCCGATGGCGCCCGAGCCCATGTTCTGGATACATCTGAACATCGATTACCCCTTCAACCTTACCGGCGTGTTGTACTTCCCGAAACTTGGCAATGCCATGGAGGTGACGCGCAACAAGATCCACCTTTACAGCAATCAGGTATACGTCACCGACGACGTACGCGACATCGTGCCGGAATGGTTGCTGCTGCTTCACGGTGTGATCGATTCGCCCGATATTCCGCTCAACGTGTCGCGCTCCTACCTGCAAAGCGACGCCAATGTGAAAAAGATCAGCGAATACATCACCAGGAAGGTGGCCGACAAACTGAATGAACTGTTCAAAAGCGACCGGCCGGCATTCGAGCAAAAATGGCGCGATCTGGGCGTGTTCGTCAAATATGGCATGATCTCCGACAAAAAATTCGAAGAGCGCGCCATGAACTTTGCGCTGGTGGAGAATCTGAAACACGAATTCTTCCTGCTCAACGATTACAAGGAAAAAATAAAGACTAACCAGACCGACAAGCACAACAAGGTCGTCGTTATTTATACCAACGACCCCGACGGCCATGATGCACAGGCCAAAGCCGCCGCCAACCGCGGCTACGATGTGCTCCGCCTCGACACCGTGCTCGACAACCACTGGATGCAGCACCTGGAATACCGCAGCGAGCTGGGCCTTGTATTCGTCCGCGTTGATTCCGATACCGTCGATAATCTGGTGCAGAAGGATGAAAAACGGGAATCCGTGTTGTCTGAAAAAGAGCAGGAAGAGGTTAAAGCCCTGTTTGAGTCTGTGGTCAAAGGCCAACCCGGCGCATCGGTCACGCTCTCGCCGCTGTCGCCCGACGACCAGCCGGTGCTGATCACCAAACCGGAGTTCATGCGCCGGATGAAGGAGATGCAATCCATGCACGGCATGGCCGCATTGGGCGACTTCCCGGATTCCTACAACGTTGTGGTGAACACCAACCACCCGCTCGTTGCGCAGAAACTACTGAAAATCAGCGACGAAGGGGAGCGCTCCGGCATGTCGCATTACCTCGTCGACCTGGCGTTGCTCCAGCATGGCATGCTGCGCGGTGAAGCGCTGACGGGTTTTGTGACGACAACGCTTGAAAAACTCTGAAAAACAGGCGCGCCATCCCGGAACCGGGATGGCGCATCCTGCATACCATAAGTGCGTTTTGTTTTGTGCACTTTTTGAAAAGGGGGGAAGAACTCTTGTTCTTCGGCGATGAAGCGTGCCCTGGTGGGCAATTCAGGAGATTACATTCGGGCGGGGGCCCGCAGATAATCAGATTAAATTATGAGAGCGAAAGTTGATGCGATAGTGGGTTCCAAAGTCCTCGATCAGGTGTAATCCTGCCGGCAATTCGCCGATTTGAAGACCGAGTTTTGACGACAGGGCCTGTGGTATCGGACACGGCTCGGGCATTTCGAGAATGCCGTGGCGGAAATGCCGCCGCATCAGGTTGGCGCAAAGCCATTCCCGCCGGAATATCATACATGCACCCTGGCCGTTATCAAGTGACGTAAACAGCGCCTTGGCATGGCTGCAGCTCGTCCTTTGAGTCAAACCTGCCTGATTATTACTGCGCGCGGCGATCTTGCAGATGCCGTTGCCATCACAGTTGGAACTTGGAGAACCGAACATGACTTCACACTGGAGAAACAAGGGCTGAACATGCGCCGATCCTTCCGTGCTCCGATATTGCCATGCATGCTGCTGCCTGATGGTATCCGATTTTATCAAGTTAATAGATCCTGTTTCCATGTCGGGTTGATCTTTGGAAAAATTCGGTTATAAGTGAGTCGACTCGATGTTAGACCCCATTCATATCAATGATGATTATTTCACCTTCAGCACTTTTACAGGTAGCTGTACCAGTCGCTGTATCAAGCAGTGTAAGAATCCAGCCTATGGGTAAAATCCAGTTGAGCATAACTTTAAGCATTTAGTTCTGGTCAAAGGTATCCTCACATGAAGGGGATGACTTAGGACAGTAACCACGGCTTTATCGCCCAGTTATTTTTGGTGCTTTTTTGGCTGTTGTTTTTTTTATACGCTCATTATCAGTCAGTTGGGAAAATAAAAAATTGCAGACACCATTGAATTATCGCCCGGCGCAGGGGAAAAAACAAACCGCCTTTCTGCTGGGACAAGCAGAAAGGCGGTTAGAAAACGCTGTATGTTGCTAAATATTTAGCCGTTAAGATACCCTTGGTCTTGGTACTTCGGGAGTAGAGCCTCCCCTGTCAAGGGCGTTCAGGGTTAGTTGCCACAGCGCCTCGTACGGGATAATTTCAATTTCATAGGTTTGGTTGGCCACTTCCATCGGTACGGCGCAGAGCATTTCGTACAATTTTTGGGTTTGCCTTGTCACCCTTTCACGTCGGAATGCATAAATGGGGGTTTGCAGCAACATTTTGATAAAACAATTACTGCGGAAAGTGTCATTTTGTTTGAGGTAGCGGCTGCAGTATTTTTCAATGCCCTCCATCCTGTCGATACATTGCTTGTAATCCCGGTCGATCAGCGCATACAAGATCTGGATGATGAGGATTGGTATGTTCATACCCCGTTTGTCTTTTGAAAAGACAGGAATTTCATTGAGAAACTTGCCCAGCCTGAACTTGAGGTTTCGATCGGCGGGCAGGGTTTCGGCCGACAGTTTGCCGGCCCGCACCAGGAAGTGCACATACGCCTGATAAATTTTCCATATCTCGGTGATCTGGAAAGACTGGTTTTCAAAGCGGGGATCTTCCATGGCTCGGTGCAAGACTTTTGCCGCCGCATCATAGTGCGCCGTATGCATGGCGAGCAGGAAGAAAAGCTCCTGAAGTTTGAACCAGTTGAACGAACCGGCATCGACAAGTCCCTGGCAACGTTCGATGATGACCCGGCCTTTTTCAAACTCCCGCAACTGCAGGTAACAGGTAATAAGATTGTAATAAAAAACCTGAAGGGGAAAACCGCTATCATAGTCTTTCTTGTCAAAGAACTGGATGGCCTCTTCGCACAATCGGGCCGTCGTCACATAGTCGTTTACGCTGCTGTAACCAAATATCTGTATCAACCGCCCAAAAAGCTGGAGTTTGAAGGAATCGCTTTTCTTCATGTAAGGCATGATGATACTGTAGTACACCTTGGCCTGTTCCGACACTTCCATTTTGGTAGCCTTGCTGTTGACGTATCGGATAACCAGTTCGGTATAAAAGTCCTCTACCTGGTTTTCCATATTCCATATTTCCTGATAATGGTGCAGCTGTTCCCTCGTCTGTTCGTATTTCTTCAGGTCGCCGGCGTTGGTACTGTAATGTATTTTCAACACCCTTAATATGTCGCAGGTCAGTTCGGTAAATTCAAACCGTTGGGCATGCCGGAGCAGTTTTTCGAGCAAATCGATCCCGGAAACCTTTGCATTGCGCATGACCAGGATCATGGCCGCCGCCCACTTTTTATAACATTCGAAATACGCCTTCTGCCTGTCTGAAAAACCCGGCTCCTTGAAGTCCAGCAGAAATACGGAATCGAGCATCCGGTCTTTCAGTTTATTCTTCAGATTGGGAAGTTTGGAAGGGTCGTCATCGGATTCCAATTGCCACGTGGCGGCATCTTCATCGGATTGAATGCGTTGACTGATAAGAGCCTCATACATCTGCTGCATTTTGGAACCGGGTTCCAAAATAATATCGAGGGCGCCGCTTGTCTTCAGTTTGGTTTTGTTGAGCAAATTCGCCAATTCAATCAAATCTCTCATAGCAGACTCTTTAAGGTAGTTACAGCCGGTGTTGCAATCATTTTCAGATTGCAATAAAGAGCAATTCATTTGCCCTTCAGCAACAAAGTATTGAAAACGTTGATTATAGCCGGTAAAGTGCCAGAACGCACAGAAGTGTTTTCCGGGCTGGCCGCAGGCGAGTCATTGATTATGCTTCAGGATATAAATGTAGCGACCTGCCCGAAAAAGAGTATGTTTTTTCCCGAATAAAAAAATTCGCCGCCTGCGTGCCTCAACAAGAATTAGCCCGGTAGGGCAAAAACGAACGCGTCGCCATCCTCAAGCAGGATAGCGACGCGCGGGTATGAAGCGTATGCGGAGTAAAGGATTAAGGCGCCCCGGCTGAGTACCGGGGCGTCTTGTCATGCGTGTTCAAATATCGGATTACTTCAATAATATCATCTTGCGTGTGGCCGATTCGCCGGCCGATTCGAGCGTGTAATACATCAAACCCGAGGTAACGCCCAGGGTGCTCCGATCGAGTACCACGGCGTTGTATCCCTGTACGAATTCGCCGGTCTGTGTATAAAGCAGGCGTCCCATTTCGTCGAACACACTCAAGGTTGCCTTCGCGGCCTCCGGCAGGTGGAACCCTACGGTCGTCCGGTTGACGAAGGGGTTCGGCTGGTTCTGGTACAATTCGAAACCAACCCCTGTGATGGTGGCGCCGTCCTGGCTGTTGAAGCGGAAGGCCACGTCCATGCGCTCTTCAGCAAAACTGTATGCCTCGGCTTTGGTGATGCGGCTGGATACATTCAGCATTTCGCTGAGTTTTCCGGCGCGTTTTGCCCTGAAGCGGATGACAAATTCTGCCTTGCCTGTGGTGCCGTTCCAACTGGTGGTGATGGCGTTGTCGGCAGGGAAGAGGGCGAAATTTTCCGCCTTCATATCTGCTCCCGGTTCGATATCGGCTATTTCCAGATCCGTATAGTTCAGGGTAAACTGATAACCCGTCACTTTTTCGGCTGCCATGAAATGGACGTCGAAGGTTTCGCCTGATTTCACATTGCGGTCCTCGATATCGAACAGCAGTTTGTTGTTCGAGCGGTCGTCGATGTTCATCAGGGAATTGGCCATTGCTGTGCTGTTAACGTCGCCCACCTTGATGGCCACAAAGTCGTCGGCCAGTTGGCTTGCCTGTATGTCTGCCACCGCCTTGGTTTCAGGGAAGGCCGTCTGGAACGGATTGGCAGGTGTCGGGAACACAAAGCTCTTGTCCACAAACCGCCAGGAGGTATTGTTCGGCAGTTCACTGTAAATACCCAGGATAAGTTTTCGCAATTCCACCACGTCGAAGGTCGTGACCGAGCCCGACATATTGGCGTCGGCAGCGATGGTTTTGTACGGCGAATCGAAGGGTTGCAGGCCAAGTATATGCTTGGAGATCAGCACCAGGTCGTAGGTGGATACCCCGTTGAGCGGATTGTCGTCCTTGGTCGGCGTGATCGTGTAGTTCGCATGCATGGGTACCGCAGCCGGGAACTGGTAGGTTCCGGCATCGTCCGTCATAGTGAAATAGTTGAACGAGGGCCCTGCAGGATCCTGGCCGCTTATTTCCACATCACAGTCTTCCAGTCCGTCGCCCATTTCTGTCTTGAGCGCACCGGCTACCATGGCAGTACCTCCTGAGTTAGAGCAATTGCCGTTGTTGTCCTGTATCGATATCAGCGCCTCACAAAAATCGGCGTTGCCGGCTTTGTCCATAACCCATAGTTCGACGGGTTGGTTGCCCAGGTCGTCGCCACAGCCGAAAGAGACTGTTGTGGCCGGCAGGCCGTTGGCGTCGAGCGGGAAGGTGTTCAGGTTGTCGGCGCGGCGGATACCAAATACAAGCAGGTCCTCGGGCGTGCAGTTGTCCTGGGCGTGCAGCAGGAAATCGCTGCTGAACAGCATGACCATACCGCTGGGCATGATGTTGACACTCAGTCCGTTGAGGCACACCACTGTCGGCGCCTTGCAGTCCTTCACTACAAAATTGTATTCACAAACCGTCTCGTTGCCGCATCCGTCGCTGATGATCCACTTGATCTTGTGCGTGCCGTAAGGCAACTGCGGTATATCGTAGGTCGACGGCGATTGTTGGGTATTCCACCGGACTGCGGCTGTCATATTGGTACCTGTTGCGCTGGTTTCCAGTGCAAAACGGTACTTCTGGTTGGTCGGCACATTGCGCTCGTCAAAGGTGCGCGGGGTTCCTCCTGCAAAATTCTGCGTACTGGCGTTGTTGTAGCGCACGGTACCCGGGTCGGGTGGATTGGTGCTGCTCACTACCGTTTCCATGCTGCCATCGTAGTCGAGGTCGAGGAACAGCAGGTAGCGGATATTGAGGTTCGAGCCGGAGCACAGATCCGTCGCAGAAATATTCAGATCGGCCGGACCCTCACACAGATCATGTGATTCGATTGCCGGGTCCCACCAGTACGACTCATTCCACAGGGTTGGGTCGTTGTTCGTCAGGTCGCAAAACTCCACCGGACTGGCCGGGCAAAGCGCGATCGGCGCCTCCGTATCAATCACCTTGATGATCTGCTTGTATTCGTAGCAGTTGGCATTGGCATTCCAGAAGGTACTGTAACTGGTCGGTGTAGGATCTGTTGGCAATATCTTCACGTAGGTCGAGTTCCAGGGGGCCGGTGTGCCCTGCGGCGATACCGTCGGCCCGGGCAGGTTCTGCGGATTGCTCAGGTTGGGGTTCGGATTCGGATTCGGCACCACGATACAGGGCGCCTGCGGCAGATACGTACACCAGTTGATTATCTTCCAGGTTCGTTCTATCTTGAAGCAGGCATCCGGCACTACCGTAAAGACCTGGTCCTGGAACGAAACGCCGAGCAACTCACAATCTTCGCCATAGAACGTAGGTTCGCCATAGTCGCCGGTTCCGTTGCATACGGTGACGATCTTGTCGTCGGGGAATTTGATGAAATATTTCTGTTCGTAGTTGACGATAATACGCTGTGTACACTGCGTCGAAGCGCCTTTGCAATCGTAAGCGCGGAAGGTACGCGTGATGGTGCCCTTGTTACAAACGGTATCGAACAAGGCATAACTGGCCGTATGGGTCAACCCTTTTTGTCCCTGGTAGTTCTTGGTAGAGTCCAGGCAGCAGTTGTCGTACACAAAGGGTTTGCCGTATGCCCACAAAGACGGGTCGAAGTTTTCGCAGCTCACCGTTACGTTGAGCGGCGGGTCGCAAATCGGCTTCAGTTTATCCTGTACTTCTACTTCCACCTCACATTCATTAAAGATGGGCGTGCCGTCGGGATAGAGGCTGATATTGCCATCCGGATCGAGCTGGTATACCCGCAGAATGACTTTCTGGGAAGTACCCACCTCGCAACAGTAGAATTTGATGGAATCGCCCTCCATGGTCGCTACATCGTATTCGCTGAGGTCGTCCGGGTCGCCGTCGCTGCAATCCGGGTGCCCGTTTTCAGGATTCAGCGCTTTGATGCAGTCGCTGTACGGCGCTACGCGGCGAACGGTAAACTTGATGCTGTTGCAGTTGTCGTATGAGCCGTCGTCAAAAGTATGGGCTTTCACCCACGTCACACCGGCGAACTCACAGCCGTTGGGGTTGGGCAGGTAGCAGTCATTGGGGTCGTCGGGACCGATTGCAACAATGGTATGCTCATCGCAGGCCGCCACGGGTGGCGAGAAGTCGCATACTTTCAGGACAAAAGAGCAGGTGCCCGTGTTGCCACAGTCGTCTGTAGCAGTATATACTACCGTATGCGAACCGATGGGCAGGCAGCCTGTGGTACCGAATGCAGCCAGCGTATCCGGGTTGTCGAGGTTGTTCCCCGGGAAGGAGGTTACCGAGCCATTCAGCACGACAACATTCAAAATTGTCTGGGTAAACGGATCTATCGTGGTGATCTCGGCCTTTACATTATTGATGCGCGAACAACCGTCGGTAACAATGACATCGGGCAGGTTCACTGTGCCGCAGCAGGAGAACGGATCGGTGGTTACCGTTACGTTGGCCGGACATTCAATCGAGGGGCCTTCGTTATCGCGCACCTGAATAAACTGCATGTACTCGATCGTCTGACTTGAACAGAGGTCCAGAATGACCCAGTTGCGCTTGATGTTGTACGACCCGTCGCACACCTTGATCAGGATGTCGCTGTACTGCCAGTTGACAGAAGAGCCGCCGTTCGGCATGCCATATACGTACGGGAAACCTTGTCCGCCCTGCGCCTCAATCCAGGCCGGCGTCGGATAGTCTGTCGTGCAGCCAAACCCTGGCTGATCGATGAAATCGTAGTTAGGGGGCAACTGAACGTCTGCAAGGTTGGGGCGCAGCAGGTAAATAGGCTGGATACAGGTAGATGTATTGCCACTCGCATCCTTGGCCATCCAGCGGCGGCTGATGATGCTGATCAGGCCCGAAGCGCAGTTCTGCGGCTCCGTCTGGTCCGTGTAACTGATCGTAACATCGCTGCACGCATCGATCAGGCCGGCCGGAACCAGGTAGGAGTTCGGGCCGTTTGGCGTGAGGGGTGGGGCAGTTAGCCCGTTCGGGAATCCGGCTGTAAAGTTGCCCGACACATTCAGGTACAATTCTGCGATCTCGATTTTGGAAATATCATCTCCGCCGTTGATATCGCTGATGCGTATTTTCCAGGTACCGTTCACTTGCTGGCCGTCGAATGTATTGAGTTGACCTACACCGAAGGGAATCTGGATATTCTTGTCTGTTGTAAAGAAGGGACAGGTGCCGATGTTTGCGCCTTCGTCGTCGAAGCGCGCCCAAACGGGGCTGGGGCCGCATCCACTCACCTGGTTCCAGGTATTGACGATGATACCCGACGGGCTTTCCACCTGCATGCGGAGGTTGCCGAAGAAGGCATCGCCCGATACTTTTACGCGGAAATCGACATCGTTGACCGTAGCGCCGGCCGGCAGCGATACCGGCAATTCGAACTCACGGGTCTGAAAATCGACGAGGTTAACAGG
The DNA here is from genome assembly GCA_937861115.1 of uncultured Bacteroidota bacterium. Lineage (GTDB taxonomy): Bacteria > Bacteroidota > Bacteroidia > Chitinophagales > Saprospiraceae > M3007. The sequence continues at coordinate 36,178 of CALMBD010000236.1, forward strand.
CAGTCCCTGTGCGCCGTAGCGAACATTTACTGTTGTCGGCTGCGTAAATTCAGGGGTAGTCGGGTAATTGCCCGGTAGCGTCACCGGGGTGCAATCCAGGTTGGGCGGCAGGTTGTCCTGCACTTTTATGTTCCCGGTACATTTGTTTCCGGTTTCGGGATCCGTCACCCGAACGGAATAGGTTTTACCTACATCAGCAGCGCTGAGTACTGCGGGCACCCATGGGCCATTGCCATAGGGCGGTATTTTGTCTATCTCAACCTTATAGTTGTCGTAACAGCCGTACGGACCGCCTTCCAGCACCTGGTCGGCGTTCAGGGTAGTCATACAATCCGGCCCGAGTGCAATAAACACAATGTCGTTGCAAACCAGTGTCGTGATCGAGTTGGAAAATTCCACGACGGTCACTTTGAACGAACACGCAGCCGTATTGCCGGAAGCGTCTGTACAGGTATATATATTGACGGTTTCGCCAATCGGGAAGTCCGACCCGGAAGGCAATCCGCTCGATTGCACTGCGCCATTGGCGCCCAGGGCTTCATAGTTGACGTAGCCGTTGTATGCGCGACTTTGGAAGGTATTTCCGAAGGGGTATGTTTTGCCGGCGCCGGGGCTCGATGATACACGCAGGCGTCCGTCGTCGAACTGACGCGATACACTCACGCCGTCGCCGGTATAATTGATCGGCGCGCCGATCGTACTGGTGATATAAATACCGCGCGATTGTCCCGGTGCGAGGGTAATGCCGAAGCCGGGGATAGGCGTACCGTTTGCGGGAGTGCTTGAAACGACATCAAGCGCACCCGCCATGGTCCATGCGGATGGGTTGTTTTCATTGCCCTGCCAGGAGTTGGCCGACGTTGTGACGTAAACCTGGACAGGCCAGTTGCCGGCATCGATGGAAGGTCCGAATTCGGTAATGGTGAGGCTGGTAAACCCGAGGTTTTTTATGTCGAACATAATTCCCGCGCTACCGTTGTCGAAATCGATCGGATGCTCCACCGTTCCCGGTATGGTAAATCCGCTGTTGTCGGTACAGGTCACGTTATAGTTGTACTGTTTCGTACACGCGCCCGGGTCGAGGTTGATCGTAATATCATTGGGACAGATGAGTTGCGGCGGGGTATCGTCGACTACCAGTATCTTTTGAACGGCGGAAGATATCACTGCTCCGCCGCATTGGTTCAGCAACTCCCAGGTGACCACATTGTCGCCCTTGGGTACAGGAATTGTGGCAAATCCTACGTTATTCACTGCAACGGGCTGTCCGCCGTTGATGCGGTACTGCAATTGATACGCTGCATCGCACGCCGAAGGCGCGAAAGAAGGCAGCGGTGAATTGACATTGGCCATAGGAGTGTTTGAGCCTGCACCGGTTGTAGCCGTGATAGGCGCCGGTGCCGTCAGGATACAGGCATTCTTGGGCACCTGCGTTACAATAGCCGACCATCCGGGCGCAGGGCCCGAGCCATCGGACTGAAACTGGAAGGTAAGCGCTTCGTCGGGGTTGGGCCCCACTGCGGCAATGCCGCTGTTGGCAGTGATAATGCCGGGGCTGACAGTCTGCCAGTTACCTGCGGGAAAACCGGAAGAGGTCGCACCCTGTGGTCCGGGGACCTGGTTGACTCCGACCGTGCTGCTGTTGTAGATGTAAAATGCATCCCAGCCAGCTTCCAGCTTAAATGAGGAAAAAATCACCCGTATCTTGTGGGTGGTTGCATTGGATGGGGCAAAAGTCACATACGAATTGGCGTTGGTGTTGTAGTCGCCCGTTGGCCCGCCGCTGTCGTAAAAGTTGAAAAAACAGTCTGATGGAGTGTTAATGGAATATGGACTCACAGAGGTGGGTCCGTTTGCGGCCATATTCACATTCATTTGAGCGCTTGATTCCGCGCAAATGAACAAGAGTCCGATGGCCGTCAGCAAAAAAAGATATTGACTTCCCTTTTTCATGAAATATTAATTTGAAGGTAATTCTCGATTGTTTGAACACGCAACGACGCCGGGCTCAGTTGACCAGCATCACGCGGGCTTCTTCATGCAGCGCCCGCAGTACTACTTTGGAGGTATAGGAGGCTTCTTTGGTATAGCCCAGTGTGGCGGCTGCCGGCAAGGCGTTTTCCAGCGATTTCGGCACGGTTTCTCCCCGGTCGATTTCGTATACGATTGCCTTGAAATAGGCAACCCTGCGCAACGCGTTGTCGTAAAGCGGAGTGCCCTGGGTGTAGCCCGGCATCTGCTGATTGAGCATTTCCACATGCGATTTCAGAATGCCCTTAGCCTCGTCCGTGCTTTTCCAGTTGTAGTTTTGTTGCGCCTCCGAAACGGGCGTCTGCGCTTGTACGCTGACCACTGTCATGAACAGGCAACTCAGCATAAACAGGGCGGGCAGGAATGATTTCCAGCCGTACTTGTTTGATCCTTTCATGTTTTTTAACTTTTTTAAATTAGAAGAATATTGAGTGCACAACTTCTTCCACAATCCTGTAAGGGGCCGAAGAAGTCAAAACGGAGGGTAAAGGTTGGATTAGCCGACCCCGTCACGGGAAACCGGTAGGCTCGCCGGAGCGTGGGGGTACCATGCACCGGGACCGGCGTCCCGTTCTCGGGGTCGGATGAAAAGCGTGTCATTTGAAGTCTATGCGGTATAAACCGTCCATCTCTTTCACCGGGTAGGTACCCGGCGCCAGGTTTTTTATTTTCAGACCAAGTGTATTGATGAATCCTTTCGGAATCGGGCAGGGCTCGTTCATCTGCAACACGTTGTGTCTGAAATGATTTCGAATAATATTGATGCACAAAAACTCGCGGGGGATGATCATGGAGACTCCCTCTCCGCCATTAATGGGCACGAGCAGAGCGGAGGCGCCGCGGCAGGTTTGTTTCATCACCAGAGCTTGAGCAACCCCGTTGGCGTTGAGTTTACAAATCCCTGTGCCGCGGCAGCCGACACTCGGAGAACCGAACACCACGTCACATCTGAGCGATTGAAGTGTATTCATACCGGCAATTCCCGTTGAAAGAGAATTTCTCAGCATGTCGTGTCGCTTGGCGATGCCATAAGCAAGTGCGTTCATGGTGCGTTCCATATTAAAAAAATTGAAGCGTGTTATAATGTTTTTAATGCTCACCGTCGTATTGCCCGCGGTGTCGGGACAAAGCGTTTTTTAAGCGCCGATCAGGTCGAGACCTGTTATATTTGCGTTGAAATTGTAGCGTTGCTTCATGACTTGTATCTGTGTTTTTTCTTCCTTTTGATAAGTCAAAGGTCGGCCCGTGAGCCACCCTGTCTTAGGACAGAAATACACCTCTCCAAGTCCCGCAGTTTTTCGGGGTTTCCTTTTATTTATTTTTCTTATTTACTGATTATCAACCACTTGTAAGAAACGAGATGTAGGCGCATCGGTATTTATGGCATGAAAGCATTGGGATTTTAGCGGTCTTTATTTCTCGCCGGGGCATAAAAAAAGCCCTCCCGGAACCTGTCCGGGAGGGCTTTTTCAGCATAAAAAAATACGCTGCGTTTTATGTGGTTGCCTTGAATTTATGTATCTTCAGATCAAGTGCAGCGACGGTTGTTTCCCAAAGCACTTCATAGGGAACAATTTCAATTTCATGTGCCTGTCTGGCTGCCTCAAGCGGCACCGAGCGCAACATCTTGTAGTAGCGCTCGGTCTTGCGCGCCACAGCTTCGCGATGGAAGGCTGCCTGCGGAATTTGAAGCAACATTTTGATGAAGCAGTTGCTTCGGTAGGTATCGTTATCGCGCAGGTATCGGCTGCAGTATTTTTCAATCCCCTCGATACGCTCTGCCGTTTGATCGTAGTTTTTGTCGGCCAGCGAATGGAGAATCTGCACGATAAGGATTGAAATGTTCATCCCGCGCTTGTCTTTTGAAAACAGCGGGATTTCATTCAGGAACCTGGTTATCTTGAACTTCGAGATTTTTCCCGAAACAATCCCCTGGGGAATTTTTCCAATCTTGATGAGGAAGAAAAGGTAGGCCTGATAAATTTTCCACATCTCTGTGATCTGGATTGCCTTCTCTTCAAACCGGGGATAGTTGACCACTTTTTCATAGAGCCAATAGGCCTCTTCATAGTGCCCGCTGTGCATGGCCAGTAAAAAGAACAACTCCTGAAGTTTGAACCAGTTGAAGGTGCCTTCCTCGAAATAATAGCCGCAACGATTGATCACCGCCTGTCCTTTTTCAAATTCACGCAGCTGCAAATAACAAACGATCAGGTTGTAATAGAATACCTGGAGGGGCAGGCCGCTGTCGTATTCTTTCTGATCGAAGAAACGTATTGCGTCTTCGCACAACCTTGCAGTATTCACATAGTCGTTTTCGCCGTTGTAGATCAGCATTTGCACCAGCCGCCCGAACATGTGCAATTTGAACGATGAGCACTCCGCCATGAATGGTTCGAGTTCGGCATAATATATTTTTGCCTGTTCCACCACCTCGAGTTGAGTCGACTTGCTGTTGGTAAACTGGACCATCAACTCGGAATAGTATTTTTCCGCCTTGTTCTCCATCATCCAGATGGCCTCGTATTGTTCGTACTGCACCTTTACGGCCTCATACTTTTTAACATCGCCATCTACAATGCTGTACTGGAGGCGCAACACACGCAAAATGTCGAGGGTCAACTCTGTAAATTCAAAATGTACCGTATGCCGCAGCAATCGTTCCAACAGGTCAATCCCGATCGTTTTGGCGTTGCGGCTCAGCAGCGTCATCACTGTCGCCCACTTTTTATAACATTCATAAAATGCCTTCTGCCGGCTGGAAAAGTTGGCTTCCTTGAAATGCAGCAAAAAAAAGGAATCGAGCAGACGCTCTTTCAGTTTGCTTTTCACGCTGGTTAACGACGTACCATTTTGATCCTTGCTACTAAACATTGCAGCGGCGTCATCATCCGTTTGCACTTGCCTGTCTGCGATAGCCGTGTACAGTTGCTCCATTTTTGAGCCCGGTTCAATAATCGCCTGAAGTATTCCACTCCCCTTGAGTTTCGTCTTATCAATTAAACCAACGAGTTCTACCAAATCACGCATGTTCGATTGTTTTATAGTGATAATATTCACAAATACTATGTGCAAGGCACACAGCGACTATATGGATCGGCGTGGGAAATGGCAAGTGATGTTGCAGACATGGTACAATATATTGTGCCTGCAGATCGCTGGAACCTGTAAGAAGGTGAAAAGATGAAAAGTAGAGGAGAGAAACCTGGCGGGTCGTACCTCAAGGATTATAAACGGGATTAATCGTTTTATTATGGATTATAAGAAACGCTACAAAAGTAGATTTTCTTTAATATAAAGGACTGTATTAACGCAGTCTATTTTATAAGAAAAAAAAGTGATTCGGCAAAAATCGTACCTAATAATGGCCGAAATATACCTTATATGTGTGGCTTTTGCGATAAAAACCCTTTCCTGATTATTATTTCAGGGCGCAACTACTCAAATAGGTAGTAGAGTAATATGATGCACTTTTTGATGCTCCCGCCCGCCAAAAACAGCGCCGCCCCCGCAATGGATTGCGGAGGCGGCGTTCTGTATTTTCAGT
>CALMBD010000237.1 GCA_937861115.1 uncultured Bacteroidota bacterium
AACATAAAAAAGCCGTTTGACGAATTCGTCAAACGGCTTTTTTGAATTGTACGCCGGATTTGGAAATCCGGCAAGACGGCGCACCCGGAACGGATCTGGAGATCCGTTGTACACTTGTGCTTCGGGCAATCAAAAATCAAACTTGATCCCCTGCGCCAGCGGCAGCGATTCCGAATAGTTTATTGTATTGGTCTGTCGCCGCATATATGCTTTCCATGCGTCGGATCCCGACTCGCGGCCGCCGCCGGTTTCTTTTTCGCCGCCGAATGCTCCTCCGATTTCAGCGCCCGAGGTGCCGATATTTACATTGGCGATGCCGCAGTCGGAGCCTCCAGCGGTCAGGAAACGCTCGGCCTCGCGCAGGTTGGTGGTCATGATGGCCGATGAAAGACCCTGCGGTACGCCGTTTTGCAGCGCGATGGCCTCTTCGAGGGTTTTGTATTTGATCAGGTACAGGATCGGCGCAAAGGTTTCGTGTTGCACAATATCCCAGTGGTTTTCCACCTCGGCGATGCATGGCTTCACGTAGCAGCCGCTTTCGTAGCCGGGACCGGTGAGGACGCCGCCTTCCACAACGAATTTTCCTTTTTGCTTTTTTACTTCACTGATAGCGTGCAGGTAATGCTCCACCGCGAGTTTGTCGATCAGCGGGCCTACGTGGTTGGCGGGGTCGAGCGGATCGCCGATGCGCAGTTGGGGATACGCCTTGGACAGGGTGTTTTTCACCTGATCGTACACGCTTTCGTGGATAATGAGCCGGCGTGTGGAGGTACAGCGCTGCCCGGCGGTGCCAACTGCCCCGAATACCGCTCCCGTCAGCACCATTTTCATATCTGCCGACGGCGTAATGATGATGGCGTTGTTGCCACCGAGTTCGAGCAGGCTGCGGCCCAGGCGCTGCGCGACGGCCTGACCCACGATTTTGCCCATTCGCACGCTGCCCGTAGCGCTTACAAGCGCAACGCGCGGGTCTTTGGTCATGTATTCGCCAACCTTATAGTCGCCGTTGATGATGCAACTGATGCCTTCCGGCAGGTCGTTGGCTTTCAGTACTTTCTGGAAGAGGTGTTGGCAGGCGATAGAGCAAAGCGGCGTTTTTTCCGACGCTTTCCACACACACACGTCGCCGCATACCCAGGCAATGCAGGCATTCCACGACCACACGGCTACCGGAAAATTGAATGCAGAGATGATCCCCACGATGCCCAGCGGGTGCCATTGTTCGTACATGCGATGCCCCGGACGTTCGCTGTGCATGGTCAGTCCGTACAATTGGCGCGAGAGTCCAACGGCAAAGTCGCAGATGTCGATCATCTCCTGTACCTCGCCCCAGCCTTCCTGAAGGCTTTTACCCATTTCGTAACTCACGAGACGGCCCAGCGGGTCTTTGTACTGGCGCAGCACATCGCCAAACTGGCGGACGATCTCGCCGCGCTTGGGCGCCGGCATTTCGCGCCACACCTTGAAGGCCTGTTCGGCGGACTGGATCACCTGGTCGTACTGCTCCCGGGTGGTGATGCTGACGGAGCCGATATATTGACCGTCGACCGGGGAATAGGATTCGAGGTAGCGGCGGCTTCCGGTAATATCGTTAAGGCCGGTCGATGCGCCCTGGTTGCGGGTTTTGAGACCGAGTTTTTTCAGAAATTCTTTGACTTGCATGGAAATAGAATGGTTGAGATGGTTGGGCGGGTTTTGGAAAATGCGGGCGCAAAGGTAGTAAAAGGCAGGGGGAACTATTTCAAGTGCCGCTCAAAAAACGCCAGCGTGCGCTGCCAGGCAAGGGTAGCGGCGGCTTCGTTGTAGCGGGCCGCGGAGGTATCATTGTGGAACGCGTGGTTCACGCCTTCATACACGTATTGCTCATATTCAACCCCGGCTGTTTTCAACGCTTCCTCATAGGCTGCCATGCCCGCGTTGATGCGCTCGTCGAGTCCGGCGTAATGCAATTGTACGGCGGCTTTTATCTTCGGTACATCGGCGGCATCGGGCTGCCTGCCGTAAAAGGCCACGGCTGCTTTCAGCGCGGGTACGTTCACCGCCAGACTGTTGGCCATGGCCCCGCCCCAGCAGAAGCCGACGCATCCGAAATTGCCGTTGCAGTCCTTGCGCGGGGTCAGTTGGTCGAATACGGAGACAAAATTCTGCAGGTTGTCCTCCGCTTTCAGTTCCTTGAACAGTTCGCGGGCTTTGTCCTCGTCGGCAGGTGTACCGCCGAGCGGTGCGAGTGCATTGGGCGCGACAGCGAGATAGCCGGCCTGCGCGGCACGCCGGGCCACGTCTTCGATATGGGCGTTCAGGCCCCTGTTTTCGTGCATCACCACCACAGCGGCGTAGGGTTTTTCCGTCTCCGGTCGTGCCACGTAGGCCTTCATTTCGCCGTTAACACCCTGCCAGGAAATGTATTCGGTAAACAGATCGCTGTCGTTGCCGGCAGCAACCGAGTTTCTGTAATCGGACTCCAGCATAGGCAGCATGGACAGGGCAGCAGAGGTGCTGCCGACCAGTAGCGCGAGCCTTTTCAAAAACTCCTGCCTGGAAAGGGGTTTGTGGGTGTACTCGTCGTACAGGTTGATGATGCGTTGGTCGAGCATGGCGTTTGTCTGTTGTGAAAAAAACTCTTGGAGTAACAAACATAACCATTTCGCGCTGCAAAAGTTATTCGTGTACCCACACGGCTTCCAAAACACCGTTGGCCGGCGTCAGTCTGTCGGCTGGGTTTTGATCATTTTTTGAGAAACCGGTTCTCGATCATCAGGCACTGCTTGCCTTCAAAAGGCGCCCGGTTATCGAGTATCGCCTTTGCGCCAAGCACGCGCGCCGGCACGCCCTGGGCCGTCTGTTGCCAGGGATCGATCTCGTGATTCTCGAAATTGCCGTTCGGAACAGGCAATTCGGTCCATTTCCCGGCCTCCGATTCAACCGAAAGGTGCATGTCGTCGTAGAAAAATTGCCCGCTGGAATAGGCCAGCACGCCGAAACCGATCCAGGGGGCGTTCTTGTCGACCGAATGTTCGAGCGTACAGGTTTTCCAGGTGCTGTCACGCACGGGCCGGTCCATCATGTTATCCATGAACGTCCAGGCACGCAACCCGCCTTCGGGAATTTCGTTGCGTATGAATGCCACGGCAAAGGCTTCCGGATTGCCGGGCAATGCCCGTATCGCTACCGTAAGCCGGTACTTTTTACCGATGTAGGCAGACAGGTCCATGCGTTGCGACCAGACCGAAAAAACGGAAGGCGTCAGGGGTGGTTCGGCATCGTTTTGCGCGTAAAGGGAACAGGTACAAAGCAACAGAAGCAGGATGGAAAGTTGTTTCATAGGATGGTTGGTGTAGGTTGAATGTTGAAAAGGCACCTGACTTACCCAATAAAGGTATGGCGCAGGCTCTGTTATGGAACGGAAGTTTTCAGGTGTGCCGCCTTTAATGCCGTAACGTATTGTGCTGTGAACTCATCCACGCGTTTCCTTCGGTACTGCATGACCCAGCGCGGGTGGGGCAGCGGCACGATCTCCCGGAAAAAGCCGTGTTCGGCGTTTATTTTCCTGAAACAGGCGTAGTTCTGGCCTTCGCCGAGGCAGAGCGCGGTTTCCCGGCGACCGCCCAGATCGAGTTGGGTGCGGATGTTCCACAGGATAAAAGGCGTGGACGCCTGTTGCAGGCTCCGGTCGTCGTAATAATTGATGTTTTTCCCGTCCTTCACAAAGCCAAGCGGCGACAGCGAAGTGATGTAAAAATCGCGGCAAAACACAACCGGTCCACCGTAGGCGTGGATAAACTGCCACACGAATGCTGACGACAGTTCCTGTTTTTTCGCGAAGTCGTTTACAATGCCACACTCCGCTTCCAGCCGGATCGGGTCGGTAAACGGAACGCCCGTCACACCTGCGCCGAAACGCCCGGGGTTGATCCCGAAAATAAAGGTACGCGGCTGATTATCAGTGTAATACTTTCGGTAAAAAGCCGTCAGGGCCTCCATTGTACCAGGATTGTCGTAGGGAAACAACCACTCGAAGCCCGCCGGCAAGGCAATATCGGGTACCCGCAGGGTTCGGTTAAAATCAATGATGCGGTCGGCAAATGTCATGCTGCAAGATGCACAGATTTTGGCGTTCTTTGCAACCCGATGGAAATTCTGCGGCTCTCCAAACCTGACCGGTCGCTCCGGGGCGACATTGTGCTCGACGGCTCGAAAAGCATCAGCAACCGCGCGCTGATTGTGCTGGCACTTGCCGGCGCCGACCCCGCTGCACATCTCTCCAACCTGTCTTCCTCCAAAGATACCCGCACACTGCAACGATTGCTGACGCAAACCGATGGCACTTATAATGCCGGCGATGCAGGTACGACGTTTCGTTTTCTCACGGCTTATCTGGCTATTCAACCCGGTGTGCAGGTGCTCGATGGCTCCGGGCGCATGCGCGAGCGACCCATTGGAGGCCTGGTTGCGGCCCTGCGGACTATCGGCGCCAGGATCGAATACCTGGAACAGGAGGGGTACCCGCCTTTGCGCATCGGGGAAATGCAGCCCGCCGGCGTTGGCCGCAAAACCGTTCATATCAGCGCCGGTACCAGCAGCCAGTTTCTGTCGGCCCTGCTGCTGATCGGTCCGCATTTGCCCGGCGGACTGGAACTGATCCCGACGGGCAGGCTGGTTTCCAGGCCCTACCTCGAGATGACCCTGAAGTTGATGCGTTATTTCGGTGCGCAGGCCGACTGGCAGGGCGATAGCATCGTGGTGGAACCGGGCCAATACCAGGCCCGGGCATTTACCGTCGAGGCCGACTGGTCGGCGGCCTCTTACTGGTACGCTATGGCGGCGTTTGCCGATGACGTGGATCTGTACCTGCATGGACTTTTCACGGAAAGTTGGCAGGGCGATTCGGTGCTGATGGATATGATGCGGCAGTTTGGTGTACAAACTGCGAAACCCGCTGCAACCGATCTGACGCTTCGGCTGGGCAAAACGGGCGCTTCGCCTGTGCCGGAGTTTAGCCGGGACTTTACGGAATGCCCTGACATCGCCCAGACCCTGGCTGTTGTATGCGCAGGTTTGGGAGTAAATGGATTGTTCAGCGGTCTGGAAACCCTTTATGTAAAAGAAACCGACCGCATTGCGGCCTTGCAACACGAACTGGCCAAAATCGGTGTGGGGTTCGTTGAGCAACCCGGCAGCACATCGGAGAAGGCTTTTTTCCGTACGACAGGAAAAGTGCAGTGGCCGGAAATGCCCCGCTTCGCTACTTATGGCGACCATCGAATGGCCATGTCATTTGCTCCGCTGGCTCTTTTTCACCCCCTGGAAATCGAAAGCCCGGCGGTTGTCGCCAAATCGTACCCCGCTTTTTGGGATCATCTGCGGGCGGCAGGGTTTGTAACAGAGACAGGGGGATCATAATCGATCGTTGTGCAATCATTCAGGAAGCGATGAATCCGGTGCTACTCCATAAATTAACCCGTAAATTACAACTGTCATGTTAACCCGGCACAGCATTTTTGAAACCCATGCCCGGGGTAAACTCCTGCTCACCGGGGAATACTTCGTGCTGGACGGCGCCAAGGCGCTGGCCATTCCCGCCCGGTACGGACAGTCGCTGCTGGTCAGGACAGGCGATCAAACTGACGAACTTATCTGGACAAGCAAGGACGCTGACGACTCCACCTGGTTTGAAGCGGAATTCAGTCTGCCTGACATCGATATACGTACCGCTACCGATGCCCAAACGGCTCAAACCCTGGCGGATATCCTTCGCGCCTGCCAAAAACAACAACCGGATTTTCTGCAGGCGGCATCCGGGTGGCAAGTCAGTACCCGGGTCGACTTTCCCCGCAACTGGGGCCTGGGCACCAGCAGCACGCTGATCGCAGCCGTGGCCAAATGGGCCGGTGTCGATCCATACCGTTTGCTTTCCGATACACTGGGCGGCTCGGGTTACGACATCGCCTGCGCATACGCAGGTGGCCCGTTGATTTATCAGCGGACCGGCGCGGCGGCGCTGGTGCAGGAAATTTACTGGCAACCTCTTTTCAGCGAGCAGATGTATTTCGTCCACCTCGGGCGAAAACAGGACAGCCGCAAAGGCATTGCCAGGTACCGCGACAGCATGTCGGCCAACCATGCGCTCATCAGGGAGGTCAGCCGGCTGACGGAAAGGTTCATAAAGGCCGGCAATCTGGAAACGCTGGATGAAATCATTACAGCGCACGAAACGCTGATCGGCAGTGCGATCGGCTTGCCGCGGGCCAAAGACCTGTATTTCAGTGATTTCTGGGGTGAAGTAAAAAGCCTCGGCGCCTGGGGCGGCGATTTTGTACTGGCAACGAGCCATCGCTCCGAAGCAGATACGCGCGCCTATTTTGCCGGTAAGGGCTTTGATACGTTTTTGTCCTGGCGGGATATGGCGTATTAAGAGTGGTTTTTATGCCAGGCCGAGGATAAATTCAACGTTCAAAAATCTGTGTGGCCTCTGAAAAAGGGCTTTTCTTTGTGGCTGTACCATAAGTAATGAACCTGGGCAGTTTGCCAAACTATATTTGGATTAACAAAGAACAAAGCCACTTATGATACCCTAAAAACAATTCAAACCAGCAACAACGTACAAAACATGAAAACGATAAAAGGTCCCGCGATTTTTCTCGCACAGTTCATGGGTGACAAAGCGCCTTTCAATTCCCTGGAAAGCGTCTGCAAATGGGCAGCCTCGCTTGGCTATGTCGGCGTTCAGATACCAACCTGGGACAGCCGCCTCATCGACCTCGACAAGGCGGCCGAGAGCAAGACTTACTGCGACGACCTGAAGGGCCGGGTGGAGGCCTGCGGTGTGCAGATCACCGAACTCAGCACACACCTGCAGGGCCAACTGGTGGCCGTGCACCCGGCTTACGACCTGATGTTCGACGCTTTTGCGCCTGCTCATTTGCACGGCAATCCGAAGGCGCGCACCGAATGGGCCGTACGAACACTGAAAAATGCCGCAAAAGCCAGTGCAAACCTCGGCCTCAACGCACACGTGACTTTTTCCGGCGCCCTGATCTGGCACACCGTTTACCCCTGGCCGCAGCGCCCCGCGGGACTGGTGGAGGCTGCGTTTCGCGAACTGTCGAAACGCTGGTTGCCCATCCTGAACGCTTTCGACGAGGCAGGGGTCGACCTCTGTTACGAAATACATCCCGGTGAAGACCTCCACGACGGTGTCACGTTCGAGCGTTTCCTGGAAGACACGGGCAACCACCCGCGCTGCAATATCCTGTACGATCCTTCACATTTCGTCCTGCAGCAACTGGACTACCTGCAGTATATCGATTTTTACCACGAGCGCATCAAGATGTTCCATGTCAAAGACGCCGAGTTCAATCCCACCGGTAAAAGCGGTGTGTATGGCGGGTACCAGGGTTGGGTAGACCGCCCGGGACGTTTCCGTTCGCTGGGAGACGGGCAGGTTGATTTTGCCTCGATTTTCTCCAAACTGGCGCAGTACGATTACGACGGCTGGGCCGTGCTGGAATGGGAGTGTTGTATCAAGGACTCGGGGCAGGGCGCTGCCGAGGGCGCGCCATTTATTGCCGACCATATCATCAAGGTCACCGAACGCGCCTTCGACGACTTTGCCGGCGGCGATATGGATGAAGAACTGCTGCAGAAGATCATGGGACTCTGATGGCTGCTGGCAACCGGGCGCTGCCGCGTGGCGTCATGGCTCCTGATATGGTCGTATTCCGCGTCACCTTTCTGCTTTGTTGTTTTTTCGGCAACATACTTCCCGCCCAAACCAGTTTTTTTCTGCGTATTGACTCCGCGGATCAGGCAGGTTTTTATCAAAATATCGGTGGCTTCAGGCTAAAACCCGTCGGGGAACGGGGCGATGCTGCGGAATTTCACTTGCCCGATTCCTCGGCAATTCAGCCGTTTTGCCTCGACCTGCTCAGGCATTTTTACCAAAAGTCGTACCTCTCCGCTTCCATAGACAGCCTGAATGGCGTCAATGCCTTTTTCCACCCTGGTCCTGCCATGCGATGGGTAAGCGTCCGAAGCGCAAATCCGGAAAACGAGGCGTGGTTGCAGTCGGCCGGATTCCGGGAAAAACACTTTGCCCAAAAGCCGCTGCGGTACGACGTTTTGCTGGCGCTGGAGCAACGCCTGCTGGAACAGGCAGAGAACAACGGTTATCCCTTCGCGCAGGTTTGGCTCGACAGTCTGCAGATGGCGGACGACGGTGGCGTATCCGGTCTGCTGCGGTTGGAGCGAAATCGTTTTGTTGTATTTAAACAATTGAAAATCAATGGTGATGTAAAGTTGCCGCCACCGTTTTTGCCCAATTACCTGGGTTTGAGACCCGGCGCCCCCTACAGCAGGGCGCTGGTGTTGCGCATCCGCGATCAACTGCGCTCCCTGCTTTTTGTGGAAAGTACCGGCAACCCGACGGTGACTTTTTCCGATACGGAGGCCACGGTAAACCTGTTTTTGCAGAAAAAAAGAGCGAGTCGCTTCGATTTCATCATTGGGCTGCTGCCCCGGCCTGACGCGACAGACGGCAAATTGCTGCTCACGGGTTCACTCAGTGCAGCCTTTCTGAATGCGCTGAGTCTGGGTGAGCGGTTTGCGGTGGAGTTTGAACGCTTGCGTCCCGAGACTCAGAAACTGGATGTTCAAATGGGCATTCCCTATGTATTCGGTACGCCGTTCGGGGTGGAGGGCCGGCTAAATATTTTTCGTCGCGACAGCACCTGGGTGGATGCGCAAAGCGAAATAGGGGTGCAATACCTGTTTACAGGTGGCGATTACGTCAAGTTTTTGTGGGAAAACAGGAGTTCGTCGCTGCAAACAATCGACACCCTCAGCGTATTGCAAACAAAGCGGTTACCACCCGATCTCGATCTCCGCCAAAACGGCTTCGGCCTTGAAACGGGGTTCAACCGGCTCGATTACCGCTTTAACCCTCGAAAAGGCTGGTCGGCTGTGCTTAAAATAGTGGCTGGCTTTAATACCGTGCGGCGCAACAGCCAGATCGAGAACCTGCGCGACCCAGGTGATCCGGCTTTCGAATTTTCCAGCCTGTACGATTCGGTCGCCGGCCGGAATGCCCGCTACCGGCTGGAAACCAATGCCCAGTATTTTATCCCGGTTATGCAGCGCAGCACGGTGAAACTGGGCCTTCGCAGCGGCGCTGTTTTTTCCTCCAAACCGGTTTATAACAACGAACAATACCGACTCGGCGGCAACAAACTTTTGCGCGGTTTCGACGAGGAAAGCCTTTTCGCTACACGTTTTGTAGTGGCCACGGCCGAATGGCGTCTGCTGCTCGGCCCCAATTCCTACCTCGCCGCCTTTGCCGATTACGGGTACCTGGAAAACGTGACCAACCGGACAGAGGCATATCTCCATCCGTTGGGTATGGGCGCGGGATTGAGTTTCGAAACCCAGGCGGGTATTTTCGGCATAAGTCTGGCTGTGGGAAAACGCGACCGGGACCAACCGTTCGATTTTCGCGCCCTGAAATTTCATTTGGGCTATGTCAGCCTGTTCTGAGGGTAGTTTACTGCTGTTTCTTTTTTGCCGACAGGGTCAGGGCCAGTGGTACGATGTCTTCGATGAGTTTGTCTTTGGCGGTGCCGAGCAATCCCGATTGGAAGTTGATCCCCCAGTGGGTGCGGTTGATGACAAAGTTGGCTGATTTTGCCTCGAGTTCTGTGTCCGTAATATCCAGTTTGACCGGAATATTGACGCGGTTGGTTTTGTCCTTCAGGGTGAGCGAACCGCTGATGACCCAGTTGAAGTCGGGCATATTGCTGGGTAATACCTCGTCTATTTTGAACACACCCGTCGGATATTTTTTTACGGCAAAAAAATCGGAATCCTTGAGGTGCGATTCCAGGTCTGCCTTTGCCCCCGCATCCTTGAGGTTGTTGGCAGAAATGGAAGTCATGTCGAGTATGACTGTGCCGCCGATCAACCGGTTTTGGCTGACCAGCAGTTCGCCTTTTTCAACTTTTATGGTTCCGGTGTGCAAGTTGCCAATGGTCCTTTTTCCCAACCAGTTGATGATACCTTCGGTAACGACAAACGTCACGGCGCCTTCGGCAGGCACGGGATCGATTCGGATGGTATCTGGTTTGGGGGGACCGGGTACTTTGGCTTCAGGTGCGGGATTGGGGTCGTTTTGGCAGGAAATAAGGGTAAAAATGGTCAGTATTGCCGGAAAAACTTGATTTGGAACGCGCAGCATGGTATGTTTAGAAGTTGCTTTGATAGTCGGTGCCGGGAAAAATCGGACAAAAGTAAGCGTTGCAATGCGTGGGGTGAAATCTGCCGGAAAATTTCCCCTGCAGGCAGCAATTTACGGCTTTCATCGTTCTATTCATCGAAATCTAAATCCGGCGTTATGCGTGAAAAATTACGTTCAAAGATCCTTTTTTGTGTTGCCTTTCTTTTACTGTCGCTCGCGGCTTGTCGTGTTTCGCCCGTCGACAGCGATATCCTGGTGACTGCTGATCCGGAGTTCAGTGTCGATCTTTTTGAACAACGCGCACCGGCCGATGGCACGCCTACCTTCGGGCTTTGGGTAGAAAGCATGCAGGTATATGACTGTTACGGGTATGGTATCGATGCAACAGTAACACAATCCGGCGGTCGCATCGAGGTAAACCTGCTGGGCGTCGGGCTGAACGACCCCTGCGCGGGTGCTCCGGCGACCGCGCGACAGTTTTTGCCCATTGGCAACCTGCAGGACGGCGTCTACGCCTTTTCCCTGTCGCTGCGCGATGCAATTGTGAATGAGGGCATACTCACTGTTGGCAACGGCCGGTATATTTTGTCCATGCCCAATCCGCAAGGAATTGATTTCCAGAATCTTGTGCTGGAGCGTTTGCCCGCCGGAATCGTTTGGGGCTATGCTGCCACACCCAATGAACAGGCGGAACCCATAGCCGATAATTTTATTTTCGATCTGAAAACACTCACTTCGGAAAGCGGTTTGACGCCGGGCTTTTACAGTTATTTCACTGTTGCCGGAACAGGAGATGTTTTCTTCCACAAAAGCATAGCCCCTTCGGGATCTGCCGAGCCATTCGTCCGCAAACTGACTGCTGATCCCAATTCCCTTAAGTCGCTGTTGCAAACCTACCGCAATGCTGCGCAGCAACCCCTCCAGATCAGGTGCTGGACAACCGCAGGGGAGTTGTGAATTATGGCAGGTTCGGTAAAAAACTTCCCAGGTTTACCAGATCGAGCGCCTTCAGGAACTCCTCGTCGACCGGCGCCGCGATTCGGACCGGTTGGCCCGTAACAGGATGCACCAGGTCCAGTTCGGAAGCGTGCAACAGCATGCGGGTCATGTTGAACACATTTCTGAAATAGGTATTTTGTTTTACATCGCCGTGTTTTTTGTCGCCGATGATCGGGTGGTTCAGGTGTGCCAGGTGTTTGCGTATCTGGTGCCGTCTCCCTGTTTCGGGTGCAGCCTGAACAAGCGAAAAACGCGCGGTTTTATACCGCAACCCGATGGGCGCGTCAATCTCCGAGACGCCGAGCCGCCGGAAGCGGGTCACTGCCGGCAGCAGGCCTTTCCCGCTATCGGGATCGGCCAGGGCATAGTCGATCACCCCTTCTTCCGGCATCCATCCGCGCACGACAGCCAGGTATTTCTTTTCCACGGATTTGTCCATGAATTGCTCCCCCAGCAACCCTGCCGCCTCCGACGTTTTGCCAAAGATCAGCACGCCCGACGTCGCGCGGTCGAGCCGGTGAACCGGGTAGACGCGTTGCCCCAACTGGTCGCGCAGGAGTTGCACCACAAACACCGTATCCTCGCTGATGCGTGTGCGGTGCATGAGGATACCCCGGGGTTTGTTGATGGCAACATATTGATCGTCTTCGAAAAGCACGGGAAAGGACATGGGGCGAAGGTAGGGGCTTAATCCGTATTTCAAGAGCGGTGGTTTTGAGGCAGACAAAGGGCTGTTTTCAGAAAAAAGTGCCGTCCTGTGCATCGACATGGGGAAATACGGTGTCTTTTTCCCGGGTTGCCGGGAAATCCTGCGGCCTTTTTTGGATGATTTAAATAGATATGCATGAGAATTACTGCATTTATACTGGCCTCGGCGATGTTCCTGATCGCCCCAACGCTGACTGCCCAGCAGCCCAGCCTCCTGGGTGAATATTATAACGGTACGAATTTCCAGACGAAAGTGACGACCAGGATGGATCGCGAGATCAATTTCAACTGGGAGAACAGGCGCCCCGCTCCCGGTATGGACGTCTCATATTTTTCCATCCGCTGGACGGGCAAACTGCTGGCGCCGGCATCGGGAAAGTATACTTTTTCTGCCAGGGTCGACGATGGTATCAGGGTCTGGGTAGGCGGCCAAAGCGTCATCGATGCCTGGGCGCTGCACGATGAAGGGCGATTTAGCGGCACGATCGACCTGAAGGCCAACCAGTATTACGATCTGAAAGTGGAGTACTTCAATGATATGTTTGAAGGGGAAATACAACTTCGCTGGGCGGTGCCCGGTGCATCCGGCGGCGCTAAAGCCATCGAGGCGAAATACTTTGCACCCTCCTCTGCCGGTACCAAACCTGCCGTGACCCCTGTGAAAAACAAGACGCCTCAAAAAAAAGCCCGCAAACCGACCGGGCCGGTAAAGAAGACCCAACCCAAACCTGCTCCTGAAAAACAACAACCCGCGACTGCGCCACCTGCCGGCACAACACCGCCCCCGGAAATCGCGAAAAAACAACGCGAACTGGAACTGAAACACATCTATTTTGTGCAGAGCAAAGACGAAATACTGCCGTCATCCAAAACTACCCTCGACGATTGGGTCACCTTTTTAAAACAGAAACCGGAGGCCGTCATCTATGTGAAAGGACACACCGACGAACTCGGTGATGCCGCCAAAAACCAGGCGTTATCTGAAAAAAGAGCCCAACTCGTGGCAGAATACCTGGTGGGGCGGGGTGTCGGCAAAGACCGCATTTTTACAAAAGGGTACGGCAGTACGAAGCCTTATTTTGTGAATCCGGCAACGGAGCGGGACCGTGCGCTGAACCGGCGGGTGGAGATTAGTGTGAAGTAAGGTAAAATCTCAATTCACCCCGCACTCTACCCCCAGCACCGTCATCGCCGCGATAAAATCATTGTCTACATTCACTTTGCGCGCCTGAGAGGTAAAAGCCAGTTTCTCCTTGTTGGTATAGTCGATCAGTTCCATCTTCAGTTCGTGTTTGCCTTTGTGGCTTTTGCAGAGGGCTTCGATCTTGTCGAGCAGATCGGCCGTGAGCGTCTCAACCGGAATGCGCAGGGTAACGGATGACGTCTTTTCTGCACCGACGGTCTCGAGCAGGCGAACGTCGGATACCCTGAATTCCATTTCTTCGGAGTTGTACCGCTGCTTTTGTTCGCCGGTGATGTACAGACTGGTGCCTTCCTCAAAAAATGACTTGAATTTCTGGTAGGTCTCGCTGAACATGGTGATTTCGAGACTGCCGGTATAGTCCTGTACGGTAAAACGCCCCCACCCCGTGCCTTTTTGGCTTATGCGGTGTTCGGCTTTCAATACGAAGCCGGCGATGTTGACCTTCCGGTTCTGGAAATTGTCGATCTTTTCGAGTGGCGTGGCGAAGTTTTCCCATTCATAGCGGAAATCGTCGAGCGGGTGGCCGGAGAGGTATATACCGACGACGTCCTTCTCTTTTTGCAGTTTCAGGATCAGGTTCCAGGGTTCTGCCTTGGGCAGCGGAGGCTCGGGTATGCTCACCGAGTCGGACAGGTCACCAAAAAGCGAATTGGTCGACATGATCTTGTCTTCCTGGTGGGCTGCGCCATATTTCAGCAGGTGTTCGATGAAGGTTTCAAATTTGTCTGACGGCTGGAAAAAAACTGCCCGGTTGGGGACCAGACTATCATACGCGCCGGCAAAAGCCAGGCTTTCCAATACTTTTTTGTTTACGGTACGCAGGTTGAGCCGGCGCATAAAATCAAAAATCGAGGTAAACGGCCCGTTCTCTTTCCGCTCGGCGATGAGTGTTTCCACTGCCGCTTCGCCCACACCCTTTACGGCGCCCATACCGTAACGGATATCGCCTTTCTTGTTCACGGAGAAGTTTACCGCCGACTCGTTGATGTCGGGGCCTTTTACGTTCAGGCCCATACGCTTGCATTCTTCCAGGAAAAACGTGATTTTTTCGATGTTCGACTGAGAGTGGGTCAACACCGCAGCCATATACTCGGAAGGATAATGGGCCTTCAGGTAGGCGGTTTGATAGGCTACAAAAGCGTAACAGGTAGAGTGCGATTTATTGAACGCATAAGAAGCGAAGGCTTCCCAGTCAGTCCAGACCTTTTCCAGTTTCTCTGCCGGATGCCCTTTGGCTACGGCGCCTTCGATGAACTGGCCTTTCATCTTGTCGAGCACTGCCTTCTGCTTCTTACCCATGGCCTTGCGCAGCACATCGGCGTCGCCTTTGGAAAAGCCGGCGAGTTTTTGGGACAGGAGCATGATTTGTTCCTGGTAGACGCAATTATGCAGGATGATATTGTTGCCTACGAAGTTGTGTATGCCATCAACTGTAATGTCGTACACCAACTCCTCACCGGCAGGGACAATTTCTACAATCTCTTCCCAGCGGACATTCAGGTGACGGCTGGTACGCGGCAGGTCGAGTACTTCCGCCAGCGGAGATGCAGTGTGCGCAGCAATGCGCGGGCGGGATTTGTTCAGGGTATTAAAATGCTGGCGGCTAAACCCGTATGTATCCATCAATTTGCGTTGAGAACCATTCCATGCCCTTTCAACTTCACTAAAGAAAATGGTTCTGGACAATGCATCCCTGGATTCATTACCGGTCAGTTCGCGTTCGGGCATTTTTTTAGACACCAGAAAAGGCGCGATCTTATCCGAAAATGCTTTAAGGTTATATACTGATACCTGGTACGCCGTGACTTCTTCCTGGCGGCGGTTGTTGAAATACCGGGTTTCATAGGCCGTGGAATATATGCCAAGGCGAAGCAACAGTGTTTGTACGTCGGTCGCCAGTTGCAGCGATATGGTCTTTAAGAAACATATTTTTTCTCCGACATGACCATCGCAGTCCCAAAGGGAGGCCAAAAAACATCCGATCTGTGACTCATTTAAACCAAAGACAAACTCGGGAACAAACTTGTCGCCCGACCGGCAGCCTCCTTTTTTTGTTTTCAGACCATGTTCGCGCAGCATTTGAACCAGCGAGTTGGTTTCATGGTAATGCTTTTTATCCTTACCGGCCACCATAACGCGTGTAACGCCGCGGACTTGCTGGAGTGTTCGCGGTTCAAGGCGTTCAAAAGCATCCAGTGCGGTTTTGTATTCTTCAATTAATGCCTTGTCTTTCGAAACGAACTCTGCGGTTGCACCGTGTCCGGACAATGCGCCGTCGGCAAGCAAATAGGCAAGCACGCGCAATTTATTTGCGTCGAAGGATTGATGATCCGCAGCGTAAAGCTGACGTGGTGTGGCGATATGGTCTCCCGGATGCAATTCGCCTATTTCACGCCATCCATTTTCTGTAAGCACCCGGTGATTGGATGTCATTTTTACACTTGAGCCGTTCTTCAGTTTTACCCGGAGCACAGGCTTTTTACCATTGCAAACCCAATACGTTACGGGTGCTTTTCGCGGCTTCAGGTTTTCATCAACACCCTGTACATAAAAATTTCCAACACGGTT
The DNA here is from genome assembly GCA_937861115.1 of uncultured Bacteroidota bacterium. GTDB lineage: Bacteria > Bacteroidota > Bacteroidia > Chitinophagales > Saprospiraceae > M3007. The sequence goes on from CALMBD010000237.1 coordinate 15,705, forward strand.
TTCCAGGGCATCTATCCGCACTCTTTTCCCGGTTACAGCATCGTAAACAAGCGTATCGCCTGCTACGCAAATTCCGAACGTATCCTTGAGATACTCCTCCATATCCGGCAGGTCGTACGTAACGGCCTGCCGCCCGTGTTTACGCGCGATGAAGTCGGGGATATATTCCAGCGGGCCGGGCCGGTACAGGGCATTCATGGCGATGAGGTCGTCGAATTTGTCGGGTTTGAGGTCGCGCAGGTATTTCT
>CALMBD010000238.1 GCA_937861115.1 uncultured Bacteroidota bacterium
GATCTGAATTGCCTGATCGCCGCCGCTTCTGCTGCAGATTTCTGGGCGCAACTTCCGGAGCGCACGGTACTCGATATCATTTTTATCGACATAGACCTGCCCGATACGTCCGGCCTGGATATTTTGCCGACACTCCGCAAACGGTTCCCGGATGCAGAACTCGTCATGTACACCCAATCCGAAAACGGCCAGGACATATTGAAGGCGCTGACGTTGGGGGCCACAGGTTACCTGCTGAAGGAAACGTCACCCAAACAACTTCGCAACTACATCGATACCATCCTGGAGGGAGGCGCCGCCATATCGGGTAAAATGGCGCGGAAGGTGATTGAATACCTCAACCCTCCCAGGCGCAGCGCAGATGCACCATCATCCATCAGCGAGAAGGAAGAGCAGGTGCTGCGCCTCATCGCCGAGGGCAACAGTTATGAAGAATGTGCCGCGTTGATGGGGCTCAGCGTGAACGGTGTGAAGTATCACATCAAAAACATCTATCGAAAATTAAATGTCAACAACCGTATCGAGGCCATTACCCTCTGGAAAAACAGAAGCCTGTGAATGCCGGTTGATTTGCAGACGAGACGGGGTTGCGTCATAAGGGGCTTTGCCCGATGTTGTTCCAAATGAAATATTGTAACGAAACTGCGCGGCCAACCGTACTACCTACCTCGGCAGTGTGAAAGTAATAACCGCACCTTTTCCCTCTCCCTGGCTCTCTGCCGATATTTTTCCACCCTGTTTTTCCACCAGGCGCCTGACAAGTGCCAGCCCGATACCGGTACCCGGGAAACGGTCGCGCCGGTGTGCTGTTTTAAACAATTCGAACAGGTGTTCCCGTGCAGCAGGGGCAAAGCCGACGCCATTGTCGCTGACCCGAAACTGCCAGTACCCGCGAACCTTTACACACGAAACCGCGATTTCAGGGTGGGGTGATTCCCTTGTAAACTTGATGGCATTACCGATCAGGTTGTCGAATATCAGACGCAGCATCATTTTATCGGCGCGTACGGCAGGTAAATTGTCTGCAAGAAAATGCACCCTGGCAGCAGCATTATTCTGGTATTGCTGCCAAATCTCTTCCACCAGCGGTTGTACCTGAAAAACGGAATAATACGGCGGAGTAGGTTCTGCTGCAAACCATTGCAGCATACCATTCAACATCTCCTGTAACTGATCGAGCGAGCGGTTGATATAGGCAATATCAGTATCTATGTCTTTTTCATTGTGTTGTTCGATGTCGGCCCGCAGGTGTTCCATCCACTGCCGGGCGTTCTGCAGGGGAGAGCGCAGGTCGTGGCTGACCGAATAATTGAATGCTTCGAGTTCTGCCGTTTTTTCCCGCATGCGCCGCCGCCAGCGCTGCCAAAAGTAGCGGACGCTACCGGCAATAGCCAGCAGTATCGCGGCAAGGCTCCACCAGGTTGTTTCTTTCTGCTTCTCCAGCAGGCGCTTCTCGCTGCGGAGCAGGGCGTTTTCATATTCATTCTCCTTTACCCTGAACCGGGTCTCCATCTCGTGCACCTGATTGTCCCTTTCGGCCTGCAAACGCTTGTTATACAACTGCAGGTATTGATCGTGGTAGTACAGCGCACTATCCGGCTGGTTGCATTGATCGTACATGACAGCCAGTTCGGAATAGACCTCCTCTATGGTAGTAGAAAGGCCGAGGTCCCGCGCCATATACAGGGCTTTGAACATATAGGTTTCCGCAGTTTTACAACGGCCCAAAGCAGTATAGACCCTGCTCAGGCTAAAAGCGGCGTCCAGTTTTTGCGAGGGATAAGCAGCCGAATCGGTATTATTCCAGCAATATGTACAGGCCGACAAAGCGTTTTTAAGCCGGTGCTGTTTCAGGTAAATACTACCCATTGAACAATTTAAACTAGCCTGTTGGTTCAAGGCGCCGGCATCCCGATACAGTACATCTGCCTTGCGCATGTAGATCAGGGCCGAGTCAGGCAAATTCATTTCTTCAAGGATCAGTCCATGCGCCTTGTAGTTATCGGCCAGGATAAGTGTATCGTGCAGGACCTCCAGGATATCGATGCCGCGACGGGAATACTTTCGGGCATTGTCGAGGCGATCCAGGCTTAGAAATACGGAAGCAATATTGATATACGCCTGTGCTTCGCGGAGGCGCCATTCCCGGCCATGCTGGCGCTTCGCTATGGCAAGCGCCTTTTCATAGGCATCAAGCGCACGGGAAAGGTCAGTACCTTCACGGACATAACTGACGCCCAGCATCATTTGGGCCCGCATTTGAAACAGGGGAGACTGAATTTCTCCGGCAATATCAAGCAGTTCAATGGCACAATCCCGTAGCCGCTCGTTCGAACCCTTGACAAAGCCCCTCCCGAACTGATACAACAACGCACACCTCAGCGAATCGCGATGCGGGTACTCCGACAACAGCCGCCGCAGGCTATCAGAAGATGCCTGGGCTTGTGCTGATTTTCCCGATACCAGAAACAGGAAGGAGCACAGGCAAATAAAGTACACTGTTTTCACTGGATAATTTGCAGTTGTCCCAGGGTCAGCCAAAAGCAAACAGCCGGGTTCCAATAGTTACATAAAGTACTATGGTGTAAACTTAAGCAAAATATATGGTGAAAAATTCACCGGCAAGCAAAAAATGAACCAGACTCCGGCTATTTTCCGACGACGGGCGGGAATGAGGCACATCCCGTTCGGGTTGTTGTATTAAAAAACAAAAATCGCCGACATTTGTCCCTTCACTATCACTGCCGCCACATGGGATTTCGCGCAACACTGATTCACCCCTTCGCCCGCTTCATCGCACGCTCCATCGACCGCTGGTCGGCAGAAGCAGTACAACGGCAGGAGGCCGTTTTTCACCGGCTCATCGCAGATGCAGCGGGAACGGCTTTTGGCATAGACCACCACTTTTCGGGTATTAAAACCTACGACGATTTTAAACAGGCCGTGCCCATCCGCGACTACGAAGACCTGAAGCCCTATATCGAACGCATCAAGGCGGGAGAAAAAGATATCCTGTGGCCCGGCAAGCCGGCCTATTTTGCCAAAACCTCCGGCACCACCTCCGGTGTGAAATACATCCCCATGTCGAAGGAAAGCACACCGCTGCACTTCGGCACGGCACGCAACGCCGCTTTCAACTATTTCGCCCGCTCCGGCAACGGCCGCTGGCTCGACGGCAAAATGATCTTTCTCTCCGGAAGTCCGGAGGTCGATGAGGTGGCCGGCATCCCCACCGGGCGGCTTAGCGGCATCAGCAACCACCTCGTCCCCGCCTGGCTGCGCACCAACCAACTGCCGTCGTGGAAGACAAACTGCATCGAAGACTGGGAAGAAAAACTCGACCGGATTGTTGACGAAACAATCCATGCCGATATGCGGCTCATCAGCGGCATCCCCCCCTGGGTCCAGATGTATTACGAACGCCTGCTCGAACGGAGCGGCAAAAAAACAGTGAAGGAGATATTCCCCAACTACTCCCTGTTTATTTACGGCGGCGTCAACTTCGAGCCCTACCGCGCCAAACTCGAAGAACTCGTCGGCGGACCCGTAGCGAGTGTGGAAACCTACCCGGCATCCGAGGGTTTCATCGCGTATCAGGACAGGTTTGACGGGGCGGCGACACCACCGGGCCTGCTGCTCAACGCCGATGCCGGCATGTTCTTCGAATTTGTACCCGCTGACGAGATATTCAACAAAAACCCCACCCGCTTGTGGCTGAACGAGGTGGAACCGGGTGTAAACTATGCGCTTATTCTCAATACCAATGCAGGTCTGTGGGGTTACAATATCGGCGATACCGTGCAGTTTGTGAGCAAAGACCCCTATCGCATTGTGGTGAGCGGGCGCGTAAAGCATTTTATCTCGGCTTTCGGCGAACATGTCATCGGCAAAGAGGTCGAGGAGGCGCTGCTGCCCGTAGCCAACGCAGCCGGTGTGCGCATCGTGGAGTTTACCGTGGCGCCGCAGGTGCAGCCGCCCGGCGGGGGACTACCCTTTCACGAGTGGCTCATCGAGTTCGACAACCCGCCCGCCGACCTGCATGCTTTCGCCCTGGATGTGGACGCCCGGATGCGCCTGCAGAACATCTATTACGACGACCTGATCACCGGCAACATCCTGCGACCGCTTGTTATCCGTTCGCTGCCCCGTGATGCCTTCCGGAATTACATGAAATCGGAAGGCAAACTGGGCGGACAGAACAAGGTGCCGCGACTGTCGAACGACCGGAAGATTGCGGAACGGTTAGGTGAAATTAAATAATACCTGTTTTCTGTTTATTTACCTGGACCGAATATCTTCCGGAACAAAATATGCCGATACTTCCCAATGCCAATCAAGCCTGCATTCCCAGGGAAAAATTAACCGACTATGTGCTCAACCCGATGCATCCTGTCGGAAAGCATAAGGCTAAAGTATTTTTCTCTGTATTAAACCTGACTGCAGATGACGCCGAAGCACTTGAGAAAGTCATCCTGCGTGCTGTTTTGCATGCAGAGGCCAAGCCGACACGTTTCGATGAATACGGTCAGCGTTTTGAAGTGGAGGTTACGTTTGAGAGAAATGAACGAAATGTTGTAATTTTGACTGCCTGGATTATAGAAACCGGTACTGATATACCGCGTCTAACCAGTTGTTATATCAAATAGGTACAAACATGAAAAGCAAAATAAAATTATTGGACGTTGTAGCCTTGCTTAAACCTTTACAGGAAGCAGGTTTACAAGCCGGGCAGGTTGGAACGGTTGTAGAGATACTGAAAAAAGATGTCTTCGAAGTCGAGTTTTGCGATAAACAGGGTAAAACATTGGCAATGTTGCCGGTGCAATCAAACGACCTTCTTGTATTACAATTTGAATTGGAACGGGCTTAGATATCCGTAGTCAAAGTTCAAACCGCAAAAGGACTAAGTGCTCTTTTGCGGTTTTATTATTTGAAAATAACACCACACCATGCGCCTCCTTTTGTTAATACTCCCGCTGTTCCCCCTTTGCGCCCACGCGCAAGACCCCGTCTCAGTCGCCGATCAAACCTTTAAACTCAACGGCAAGACCGAGTTCGTATATGCCTTTGCCGAAGGCGACCAGGTGCAACTCGTCGCCCAGGAACTCACCGGCAAAGAGATCAAGGCCGTGGAGTTCCTGCAAATACCCGACTACCACCTGTTCAGGGCATATGAGCTTGATTCTGTGCTGGAAAAAACGATTTTCATCCCCAAAACCGGCGTTTACCTGCTCCGCTTCACCGAGACCGGGCTGAGCAAAAAAATATGCCGTTTCACCTTGAACCGCATACCGGCAAGCACCGAAACGGCGCGCCTGAATACCCGTGTGGAATGGGATATCAACCAGTTCCCGAACTATACCCTGCGAAAAAGATCAATAGAAACGGGCAAGAAACTCGAGGTCATCCCGCTGGGCGGACAAGTGACCGTTCAGGCCAGTAAATTCTACCTGAAGAAGCCGGTCAACGTGTACCAGTTTACCCTGCCCCCCAACACCGTGCGCTGGGCCTACCGCATCTCCGTCGGGCAGGCCACCGCCGATGCGCGACGCCGCGACGCCGAAAAACTCAAGTCCGCCCTACAGGGTGGCGCCGCCAAGATCATGGGCGTTCAGCCCCAAACGGCGCTTGCCGCTTTCGCCCTCGGTTTTGCCATCGACCTCACGGCGTCGACGGCCGGCGAAGACGTGGAGTATGCCGTCGTCAACTACGACAACTGGACAAAATTCGCCGAAAACAAGGAATATACCGCTTTTATGCAACAATCAGGCGTGAGCGTCGATGTGCAGCGCCGCTATGCACCGCTGCAGGGCACCTACTATTTTGCCCTGAAAAGCGACAACTGGATGGACGACATCAACGTCAACATCGACATCGAAGCGGTCACGGAAGTGCCGGTTTTTGAAACGGAGATATATCTGGAACCGGTGAAGGAATGAGGGCAGGGGGGCATCAATAGCCGCCGGCCAGGAGGCCTTCCCGCTCGCTGAGCCGGACGAGGATACGCTGCTCGCCGAAGTCGAACATCAGCGCGTCGTTGAGGAATAGCCCCGCTTCGTTGCGCGACAAACGAATGCCGTCCAGTGTTTTTCCCGTAATGTCGCGCCACATCGGCTGAATGCTCGCCGGGAAGCGCTGGAGCACCGGCTTTCCATGGATTTTTTGCAGCCGCATGGCCGTATCTGCAAGATCGTCGGCCGTCAGCAGGCGGATTGCTTCCGAATCTTCACCTGACGAGATCAGCAAGGAAGAGCCTGTGTCGAAGATCATTTCAACGGCATACAGGAAGCGATGGGGCGCGACGCCGGGCCTGGGCTGGTCGTGCCAGACGTAGTAGAACACATCGTTCACCTGAAGTTTCTCGAAGGATTGCAGTACATTCAACTCCTCCAGACGGAAACATCCGGGCGGAACGGGATCGCCTTGTTGGTCGTGTTTTTCCATGCGGTACAAAGGTATGACACAATTGATCAATACGCGATTTCAGATTTCTACCTTTGCCTTGATACGAAAACATTTTACCAGAATTTACACTTTCCCATGCCCGATATCGCCCGACTCCGCGCCGATACGCCCGGCTGCGCCAACCGGATACACCTGAACAATGCGGGATCGGCATTGCCGCCGCTGCCGGTACTGCATACCATGAAAGCATACCTCGATCTGGAAGCGGCAATCGGTGGCTATGAAGCCGCCGATCAGTCGGCTGCCGAACTGAACGGCTTTTACGATTCAGTCGCCCGCCTGCTGAACGCCCGTCCGCATCAAATCGCTTTCACCGGCAGCGCAACCGACGCCTATGCACGCGCGCTGAGCGCTATCCCCTTTCAACCCGGCGACGCCATTCTGACCACAGAGAACGACTACGCCTCCAACCAGATCGCCTTTCTGGCCCTGCAAAAACGGCTTGGCATAAAACTTCTGCGCGCCCGCGACACCGCCCGGGGTGGAGTCGATATCGACGATTTTGAAAGGCTCCTGCGACAGCACCGCCCCAAACTGGCTGCCGTTACCCACGTGCCCACCAACAGCGGCCTCGTGCAACCGGTGGAGGCCATCGGCAACATCTGTCGCGCACACGAAACCTGGTACCTGGTGGATGCCTGCCAGTCGGCCGGCCAGATGCCCCTCGACGTAACCACCATTCACTGCGATTTTTTGTCGGCCACCATGCGCAAGTTCCTGCGCGGCCCGCGCGGCGCCGGATTTTTGTATGCCTCCGACCGGGTACTCGATGCCGGACTTGAAATGCTCATGCCCGATATGCACAGCGCCCAGTGGACCGGCGCCGATCAGTACACCATGGAAAAAAGCGCCCGCCGCTTTGAATATTTCGAGATGCCATTTGCGCAGGTGCTCGGCAGCAAGGCCGCCATAACATACGCGCTCGATGTCGGGATGGACTGGATAGTACCGCGTGTCAGGGCCTTAGCCGACCTGACCCGGCAATACCTGGGCGAAATACCCGGCGTCAGGCTGCTCGATGAGGGTCCGGAGTTGTGCGGCATCGTCACTGCCCACGCCGAACATTGGGAGCCCCGGCAATTACTGGAAAGGTTGTGGGCCAAAAACATCAATTGCCGAACGTCCCCGCTTCAGGTGGCGCAGATTGATTTTTCCCGGAAAAATGTGCCGTGGGCCCTGCGGGTGTCGCCGCATTACTACAATACGGAGGAGGAAATTGGGCAGTTGGCCGCGGCGATTATAAACACTTAAACGCCTAATAATAAGCGACTTAGTGGCAATATCCATTAGTTTCGATCAGCGTTCTTCAGACCTGTAAGGTTTTGAAAACCTTACAGGTCTCAAACCTGAACAGCCGGCCTGCTGCCCGGTATTTCCACCACAAAT
>CALMBD010000239.1 GCA_937861115.1 uncultured Bacteroidota bacterium
TCATGGGAGAGAACAAACCGGCCAACGAGGCCCGGTATATTCACGGGACGTACGGCTATGGCTTCTGGACCTACTACGGCGGTCACGATCCGGAAGATTACCGCCACTACGTACTCGATCCGCCTACCGACCTCAACCTGCACCCCAATTCACCGGGTTACAGGCTGATTCTCAACAATATCCTTTTCCCGGCAGCAAAGAAAAAGCACCAGAAAACGTAAGAATGGCGGTTGCATGGTCAGGCTATTTGGGCTTTTCCGTTTTTACATCGCTTTATCCGAAGCAAATACCGCACTGAGGAATTCGCGGTTCATGCGGGCGATGTTTTCCACCGAAATATCTTTGGGACACTCGGCTTCGCAGGCTTTTACGTTGGAGCACTGCCCAAAGCCTTCCTTGTCCATTTGCGCCACCATGGCCAGCACGCGCTTCTGGCGCTCTACCTGTCCCTGGGGCAGCAGTGCGAGGTGGCTGATCTTGGCCGATGTGAACAGCATTGCCGAAGCATTCGGACAGGCTGCTACGCAGGCGCCGCAGCCGATGCAGGCTGCTGCATCGAAGGCATGTGAAGCCTGTTCTTTCTCGATCGGGATCGCGTTGGCATCTTGAGCCTGTCCCGTGTTGACGCTGACATAGCCTCCCGACTGGATGATCCGGTCGAATGCCGAACGGTCCACGACGAGATCCTTGATAACGGGAAAAGATTGCGCGCGGAATGGCTCGATCACTATGGTATCACCATCGTTGTAGTGGCGCATGTGCACCTGGCAGGTGGTCGTGCTTTTCATCGGTCCGTGTGGCCGGCCGTCGATGACAAGCGAGCAGGTGCCGCAGATGCCTTCGCGGCAGTCGTGCTCGAAAGCAACGGGCTCTTCGCGCTGGTGTACCAGCTGCTCGTTGAGCACGTCGAGCATTTCAAGGAAGGACATGTCCGGGTTGACATCCGGAAGTTGGTAGGTGACAAACTCACCCTTGTATTGGCCACCCTGGCGCCAGATTTTGAGCGTTAAGCGCATATGTCGGATATATTGTGTGTTTTAGAATGAATCAATTCCTTTTCAGGGTTTCGATGACAGAACAATTGTCTATCAACAAGTTACCGTTTTTGTTTTCAAAACCCGACGCGTAATAGGCCATCAGGTCGATCTCGTCAAAATCATCCACTGTCGGTTTCAGTGTGAACGAGAAGAGTGTCCACTGGGAATGGCTGACGGCGCTGCTTTCAGCCAGTAATTCCTCCGTTTGCCCTTCTGCATTCACCCCCCATATTTTCAGGATCGTAGGGGCATTGTAATTGACTTCTTTTCCGGTTGCCCTCGACATGGACTGGTACACATTTGACCTGCCCAGGTACAGACTGAACTGATACGTCGAGTCTTTTTTCAATAGACCATCCAGCTTCTGACCCACCCCTTCCCAGGTATTGTTGTCGCGCACCACCAGACCCAGATATTGTTTACCGTGTTGCGCCTTCATGACTACCCCGAAGGCGCCGGGCTGAATGTCGGGCGGGCTTTCCTGTGCAGCGCCCATATTGATCCAGCCCTCCGGCACCGTGCCCCATGCGGGCTGGCCTTCTTCAAAGGACGGGTTTCGCAGCGCAATGACATCCTGGCCGGTCAGCGGCAGGGAAATCAGATGCCCGATACAGGCGATGAGAGAAACCGTTTTACCTAAAACGCCCATATTCCTTTATATTTCTCAAAATATAGCGCCCCGCCGGGGGTGTATACGCGTTCGGCAACGATAGAACGCTCGATCAGGTTGATCTCAAGACTCCAGTGGTTGCTTCCCTGATAGTAATCATACCCAACGATCGTATCGTTGACATCCCAATCTTCATAATAGTGCTTCACCAGATCGTATGTCGCACAGCCGCTTATATTATACCAGGTCGAGTCAATACGCGTCATAACCAGTTCACTGTTAGCAGTTGTGTCAAACTGCTCCGCACCGGTATTCAACTGTTTCCGATAATAGTAACAAACGCCCGTGTGTTTGTCAAACAGCGTGTCGAATATAGTCTTTTCGGGTGGCGTCATTGTTTCCTCGGTCTTGTTACAGGAAAACAGCAATACCCCGAAAATTGCAGTGATGATCGGAACTGCGACTACATATCTGAAAATGCCGTTTGGGTTACTCATGATGCGTGGTGTTTAGTGAAAGGATAATATACAAACGTCCTTTACTTGTAAGAACGCTGCGTCACCTTCACCTCTTCGTAATCCAGTTTTTCCTTGTGCAGTTGCGCCGCCTGATCCTCGCCCTTCCACTCCCATGCCGACACATACATAAAATTCTTGTCGTCGCGCAGGGCCTCTCCTTCGGGCGTCTGGTACTCCTCGCGGAAGTGTCCGCCGCAGGATTCCTGGCGATCCAGGGCATCCTGGCACATCAGTTCGCCCAGTTCGAGGAAGTCGGCAACACGCCATGCCTTTTCCAGTTCGGGGTTGTACTCGTCGGTACGTCCCGGCACGAACGCATCGCTCCAGAACTCCTTGCGCAGCTCCCGTATTTCGCGGATGGCTGTTTCGAGGCCCTGCGCGTTGCGGGCCATGCCGCATTTATCCCACATGATCTTGCCGAGGCGGCGGTGGAAACTTTCCACACTTTGTTTGCCTCCCAGTTCCATCAGCCGGCTGATACGGCCACGCACGTCTTGTTCTACCTGTGCAAACTCGGGCGTTTCCGTAGAGATCGGGCCGGTCCTGATTTCGTTGGACAGGTAGGAGCCAATCGTATAAGGCAGCACAAAATAGCCGTCGGCAAGGCCCTGCATGAGTGCCGATGCACCCAGGCGGTTGGCGCCGTGATCGCTGAAATTGGCTTCTCCGCACGCATACAGCCCCGGGACGGTGGTCATCAGATCGTAATCGACCCACAGGCCGCCCATGGTATAGTGTACCGCCGGGTATATCCGCATCGGCACCTCATAGGGATTGTCGCCCGTGATCTTCTCGTACATTTCGAACAGGTTGCCGTAACGCGCCTCCACGGTATCTTTTCCGAGCCGTTTAATGGAATCGGCGAAGTCGAGATAAACCGCCAGGCCGGATTTGCCTACACCGAGTCCTTCGTCGCAGGCCGTTTTGGCGGCCCGGCTGGCAATATCGCGCGGCACGAGGTTGCCGAAAGCAGGGTATCGGCGTTCGAGATAATAATCGCGGTCTGCTTCGGCAATCTGCCGCGGGTCTTTCATGCGGTCGGCGGCAGATTTGGGGACCCACACCCGACCGTCGTTGCGCAGCGATTCCGACATCAGCGTCAGTTTCGACTGGTAGTCGCCCGAGACGGGTATACAGGTCGGGTGTATCTGGGTGTAGCAGGGGTTGCCGAAAAAGGCGCCACGGCGGTGTGCCCGCCAGGCAGCGGTTACGTTGCACATCATGGCATTGGTACTCAGGTAGAATACGTTGCCGTATCCGCCGGTACAAAGCACAACGGCATGTGCGGAATGGCGTTCGAGTTCACCGGTAAGCAGGTTGCGGGCGATGATGCCGCGGCATTTGCCGTCGACCACCACAGCATCGAGCATCTCATGGCGGTTGTACAGTTTAACCGTGCCGAGGTGTACCTGCCTGCTGAGCGCCTGGTAGGCGCCGATCAACAGTTGCTGACCGGTCTGGCCGCGCGCATAGAAAGTACGCGACACTTGCGTACCGCCGAAGGAGCGGTTGTCGAGCAGACCGCCGTATTCCCGCGCAAAAGGCACGCCCTGCGCCACGCACTGATCGATAATACTGGTGGAGACCTCAGCCAGGCGATGTACGTTGGCTTCGCGGGAGCGGTAGTCGCCGCCTTTGATGGTATCGTAAAAAAGACGGTATACCGAATCGCCGTCGTTGCGGTAGTTTTTCGCTGCGTTGATGCCGCCCTGTGCGGCGATGGAATGCGCCCGGCGCGGACTGTCGTGAAACGTAAAAACCTTGACGTTATAGCCCAATTCGCCCAGCGAAGCCGCTGCGGAGGCGCCCGCCAGACCGCTACCGACGATGATCACATCGATGCGGCGCTTGTTGTTGGGCGATACGAGCGGTACATGACCTTTGTAATATTCCCATTTTTCCGACACAGCGCCGGCGGGTACCTTTGAATCGAGTTTGGGTTCGGAGGCAGTTGATTTTGCCATATTTTTCGAAAGTAAATTCAGTTGACGAAGGGTTGAACAGGATTTATTTCCCTACAAGATAAAACACGAGAGGGATCAGGGCAAAACCGGCCGGAATGCCGATAGCGTAAACATACCCAAGTCCTTTGATAAGGGGGGTATACCGGGGGTGATTGAGGCCCAGTGTCTGAAACGACGACCAGAACCCGTGCCAGAGGTGAAACGCTATCACGACCATGCTGATCACGTAAAAGGCCACATACAAGGGGTTCTTGAACGCCTCTGCCACGGGCAGGTAGAGGTTTTGCACCGGATGATCGTATGCGGCGACTTCCACTGCAGGCAAGACGCCCATTTTCATCTGAAGCCAGAACTGCCACATGTGCAGGACGATGAAGACGAGGATCACAATACCCAGCCATGCCATGTTGCGTGCCGATCGCTCCGAACTCCGGGTATGCACGACGGCGTACCGGATGTTGCCCCGGGCGGCCTTGTTGCTGAGCCACAGCCGTATTCCCTGAACGGCATGCCAAAGGATAAAAGCATACAGCGTGTAGGAAATGATCTTGATCAGCGGGTTGTGCGTCATAAAAAACGCGTAGGTATTGAAGGCTTCGCCGTCGTCGTCTTTCAGGAGTTGCAGGTTGCCGATCAGGTGTACGATCAAAAACAGCATCAGGAATAAGCCGGTCAGCGACATCACGACCTTATGACCCAGGGAAGAAGAGAGAAATTTGGTAAACCAACTCATTGATAAATGATGAGTGATGAATAATGAGTGAGGGGAATCGCAAAGAAAGTCTATTGTGCGCAGTAATGAACCGGCAGACAATTTTTTTTGCGGAACAAAACTACTTTACCAAACGGGAGTACAGAATTTTCGTTCGGAAAAGGTTTGTGGAGAGCAGTTATTTAGACGGGATAAAAATATGATCGGCCCGAAACGAAAAAGCCGGCCGGGAGATGCTCCCGACCGGCTGCGTATTTTCTATAAAACAGTGTTGTGATCAACGGCGTCCGCCGCCACCACCGCCGCCGCGGCGATCTCCACCGCCGCCACCGCCTCTGCGGTCGTCGCGACCGCCACCGCCGCCACGGCGATCATCACGACCACCGCCACGACCGTTGTCGCGGCCGCCGCCACTGCCGCCGCCGCGCTGTGCGCGTGCTGCATTTTCCTCATCCGTAGGCATGGTGCCGTCGGCTTTGGGCGTAATGGCCCTGCGCGACAGTTTCATTTTGCCGGTACGCGGGTCTACATCGAGTATTTTAAACTGGATCGCATCACCTACCTTGAGTACGTCGCCTACATTCTCCACACGCTGGTGGTCGATTTCAGACACGTGCATCAGGCCTGTTTTGCCTTTGAACTTGATGAATGCACCGTATTCGGCCAGTTCTTCCACGACGCCGTCGTAGATAGCGCCCACATCGGGTGTAAACACAATGTCCTGGATTTTGGCATAGGCCGCGTCGAGCGAAGCCTTGTCAGGGCCGAAGATGGCGACAATGCCGCCTTTTTCGTCCTCGTCAATGCTGATCGTCGTTCCGGTATTGCGCTGCATTTCCTGGATGATCTTGCCGCCTGGCCCGATCACGGCGCCGATATAATCGCGTTCGATGCGGAACTCGATCACACGCGGTGCATGCGGTTTGAGGTCGGCATTCGCATGGCCGAGGGCTTCGGCCATTTTGGCGAGTATGTGCAGGCGTCCGTCGCGTGCCTGGAGCAGGGCTTTTTCCAGCAGTTCGTACGGCATGCCGTCGATCTTGATATCCATCTGGGTGCCGGTGATGCCTTTATCGGTGCCGGTCACTTTGAAGTCCATATCGCCGAGCGCGTCTTCGTCGCCCAGGATATCGGAGAGAATCGCGATGCGGCCTTTGTCGTCGGCAATAGCGCCCATGGCGATACCGGCGATAGGCGCCCTGAGCGGCACACCACCGTCCATCAACGCCAGGGAACCCGAGCAAACGGTAGCCATGGAAGAAGAGCCGTTCGATTCCAGGATATCCGTCACTAAACGCACGGTATAGGGGAAGTCTTTGGGCATCACTTTCCGGATCGAGCGACCGGCGAGGTTGGCGTGGCCTACTTCGCGGCGGCCGGGTCCGCGCATGGGTTTTACTTCGCCAACCGAATAGGGCGGGAAGCTGTAGTGGAGGATAAAATCGTCGTCGTAGCTTTTCAGGGCATTATCGATCAGGATCTGGTCCTGCTTGGTGCCAAGGGTAAGCGAGGTAAGCGCCTGGGTTTCGCCGCGGTTAAAGATGGCCGAGCCGTGTGTTGCAGGCAGGTAATCCACTTCGCACCAGATGGGGCGCACCTCGTCGGATTTGCGGCCGTCGAGGCGTTTGCTGTCGCTCAATACGACATCGCGAATGATGTGCTTTTTCAGTTTTTCGAAGTAGCGTTCTGCCGTTGCGCCCCACTCTGCCATGAACTCTTCGCCAAACTCTTCGGCCACAGTGGTCATCGCCGCTTCCTTGATCTCTTCGATGCGGCTCTTCCGGGTATTTTTGTCGGAAGCGCTGCGCGCAAGGGCGTAGATATCGTCGGAGATCAGTTCGCCGATGCGGTGCTTGAGCGGCTCGTTTTCGGGGACTTCAGGCGGGGTGCGTTTTACGAGGGCTTTCTCGCCCACCATTTCGGCAAGGCGTTCCTGCGCCGCGATCTGGTCTTTGATGGCCTCATGCGCTACTTTCAGGGCCGCCACGAGATCCAGCTCGGAGCATTCGTCGGCTTCGCCTTCCACCATCGTAATATCGTTTTTGGTGGCTGCAACGATAAAGTCCATATCTGCCCTTTCGAGGGCTTCACGTCCGGGGTTGATGACGAACGCGCCGTCGATCCGCGCGACACGCACTTCCGAGAACAGCGCTTCCACCGGAATGTCGCTGGTGGCAACTGCTGCGGAACACGCGAGGCCGGCAAGGGCATCGGGCATCACGTCTTTGTCGGCAGAGATCAGGGTAATGATCACCTGCGTTTCGTTCATGTACCCGTCGGGGAACAGCGGGCGCAGGGCACGGTCGACAAGGCGGCTGATAAGGATTTCATAGTCCGACAGCCTGCCTTCCCGGCGGAAGAAGTTGCCCGGGATACGTCCTGCTGCGGCAAATTTTTCCTGGTAATCGACGGAAAGCGGAAAAAAGGGCTGGCCTTCCTTTGCTTTTTTGGCACTGACGATGGTGCACAGCAGCATCGTGTCGCCCATGCGGACGAGCACGGAGCCGTCGGCCTGTGTGGCGAGTTTGCCTGTTTCAAGCGCGACTTCCCTTCCATCGGGCAGATGGAACGTGGTGCGCAAGGGAATTTGTTTTCCCATGATATAAGATGAATTTGTGCGCCGGCGATCCGGTAGTCCTTTGCCTAGCGTTGCGGTGGCGGGCCGGGCCGGAGGAGAGAAAAGTATCCAAAAACCGAAAAATCACACAAAGAGGTGAGTTAGTCTGGCATTTAAAGGCCGGAATTGCAACTCCGGCCGTCGGTCGCCACATATCAACCTGAACTTACCTCTTTGTGTGGGGGAACATACTCCCCGTTTTTGATCGTCTTTTCAAAATTCCGGCAGCAACTTCGTCGCCGTTTCGATACGCAAACTATACTGATGCCGATGCGATGAATGGTTATTATGATTAAAGATTTCGGGGTGCGGTTTGAAAGGGCAAAAAAATAGCTGCCCGGATAACGCCGGACAGCTATTGATTGTTTTACTTACGCAGGCCGAGCTTCTCGATGAGTGCGCGGTATTTGTAAATATCTTTTTTCGCGTAGTAAGAAAGCAGGCTCTTGCGCTGGCCTACCATGGTGAGCAGGGCACGACGCGTAGAGTGGTCTTTCTTGTTGATGCGAAGGTGTGCGGAGAGGCTTTCGATGCGATAGGTCAGCAGCGCGATTTGCGCTTCCGTGTTGCCCGAATTCTTGGCATCGCCACCATATTCTTTGATGATGTCGGCGATTTTCTCCTTGGAATAGTAAACTGCCATTTCTGAAATGATGAATTATGAATGAGAAATTAGGAATGAGGAAAAGATTAACGAAGAAAAAATTCATCATTGATCGTTCATCATCCACCATTAATAAAGGGCCAAAACCGGATTTCAGCGGGTCAAACGGCAGTTTTTGCCTATCCATCCGGGTTTAGCGGCTGCAAAAGTACGCCGTGGCATTGAAGGTGCAAAGCATAGGGAAACAAAAGTTTCAGAAATACCGGGCAAATGCCCGGCATTTCCGAATAAAATTTGCCTGCCGCTACATGGTGGTGGGCACTTTGCGGCCTTCCACCTTAGCTTCGTTCCACAGCGCATCCATTTCGGCCAGCGTCATATCTTTCAGCGGGCGGGGCGCCCGGGCTTCTATATATTCGAACCGCGACTTGAATTTGCGGTTCACGCGTTCGAGTGCTGTTTCGGGATCGACACCGATAAAACGGGCGTAGTTGACGAGTGAAAACAGTACATCGCCGAACTCCTCTTCAATCTCCGCCTGCGGCGCCTTGTTTCGGACATTCTCCTGCAATTCGCCCAGCTCTTCTTCCACTTTTGCCCAGACCTGTTCGGTGTTTTCCCATTCGAAGCCCACCTGTTTGGTCTTTTCCTGCATCCGGTAGGCTTTTACCATTGCCGGTAGGCTGTTGGGCACCCCTTCGAGCAGCGATTTCTTTCCTTCTTTCAGTTTGAGTTGCTCCCAGTTTTGCTTGACTTCCTCTTCGTCTTTCACCTTGACATCGCCATAAATATGCGGATGCCGTGATATGAGTTTGTTGCAAATGGCATGGAGGGCATCGGCGATGTCGAATGCGTCTTGTTCCGAGGCAATTTTAGCATAAAACGCCATGTGGAGCATCAGGTCGCCAATCTCTTCCTTTATCCCTTGCAAATCGTTGTCCAGGATAGCGTCAGCGAGTTCGTAGGTTTCCTCAATCGTGAGGTTGCGCAGCGACTCCAGGGTCTGTTTGCGATCCCAGGGGCACTGCTCGCGCAGTTCGTCCATGATCGTCAGCAGGCGTCCGAAGGCATCGAGTTTTTGCTGGTATGTGTTCATGGGGTAAAGGTAAGGAAATACGGTGGACGGTGGACGGTAGACGGTGGACGGCGGGTGGTGGGCGGAAAAATATCGATCCCGGCCTGCGCGGGGCAGGTCGGGATCGGAAAAAATCGGAACGGGTGTGTGTTTTGGTGGTTAGCCTGAGGTAAAATGGTTTGCCGGGGGGACTGTTTTTTGTTTTGTAACGGCCCCGGGATGGGAGTTTTCTGGGTGTTGCCGGCAGCGATTTTTCATCGGTTGTCGGCGCATTTCATTTGGTTTGGCACAGTGACCCGTTCCTGGTGAGAGAGTCTGGTATTAAAGGGTGTTTTGAAACTCGCTTTCTGGAATGACCTGTCGTTATCGCTCTTCATTCAGGTTGCCCACGATCCCTGTTTTAAGGGCGAGGCTGATGGCTTCGCCTTTGGAGTTCACGTGGAGTTTTCGATAGATACCCTGAATATGGTTTTTCACGGTATCCGGACTGATGAAACAACGACTTGCAATCATCTTGTACGACAACCCGTCCACCAACCCCTCGAGAATTTCTTGCTCCCGAGGGGTCAGTCCGGTGGATAGGGCATCGTCGTTTTCACTGGTTTTTACAGGGGTGTTGGTTAATGGGGTCGGGTTTTCACTGGTTTTAAAGCGAAAGTATTGGAGTACCTTTCTGGCGATGGCCGGACTCATCGGTGAGCCGCCTGAAAAGACGGACCGCACGCTACCGGCTAGTTCTTCGGGATCAGTTTTCTTGAGCAGGTAACCCGTCGCACCATTGCTAAGGGCTTTAAATATCCGGTCTTCTTCCTCACTCACCGTAAGCATGACCACCTGGGTTTTAGGAGAAATATCCTTGACAATTGCGGTGGCATCGATTCCATTCATCCGAGGCATGTCTATATCCATCAGCACAACATCGGGTCGTATTGTTTTGATATTGGCCGGCAGGTCGTCACAATCCGGGTAAGCGCCGGCTACATGAATATCCGGAGTATATCGAAAGAACTGCAGCAGGCTTTCCCGAAAATTATGATTGTCTTCAAATATGACCAGATTCAAGGGCGCCATACTGCGCGGCTTTATTTGCTTGTGTTTATGATGTGACAAAGGTACGCTTACCGGGGTGAGTCGGTATATAGGACATTTGTACTATTTTGGCATC
>CALMBD010000240.1 GCA_937861115.1 uncultured Bacteroidota bacterium
GGTGGACGGTGGACGGTGGACGGTGGACGGAAAAAATTGCTTATTAATTGGGTTTTTCTCATCTGGGCAGGAAAATTACATATAAAATTGCGGTCGACTCCAGGACAGGATTTGGTCAATCCCGCCGTCCACCGTCTACCGTCCACCGTCCACCGTCTACCGCCCCCTTCAATCCCCGTCAAGCACCCGTCCCAATCCGCCGAGGATACTGCCCTCTTCTTTCCCTTTGAACGTGCCGTATTGCAGGATACGGGAAGCCAGGCGGCTGACCGGAAGTGACTGGAGCCATACCTTGCCGGGTCCGCGCAGTACGGCGAAGAACAGCCCTTCTCCACCAAATACCATGTTTTTGATGCCTTTGATGAACTGGATGTCGTAATCAACCCGGTGGGTGAAGGCAACGATGCATCCGGTATCGACGCGCAGGGTTTCCCCGACCTGAAGTTCGCGTTCCAGGATGTACCCCCCGGCATGAACGAAAGCCATGCCGTCGCCTTCGAGTTTTTGCATGATAAACCCTTCGCCGCCAAACAGGCCGGTACCCAGTTTGCGCTGAAATTCAATGCCGATCTGTACGCCTTTGGCAGCGCACAGGAATGCATCTTTCTGGCAGATCACCTTGCCGTTGAGTTCATGCAGATCGAGCGCGATGATTTTACCGGCGTATGGCGCGGCAAAGGTGGCACGTTGTTTCTGGGCGGGGGTAATATTGGTGAACGTCGTGATAAAAAGGCTTTCACCCGTCAGCAGGCGTTTGCCGGCATCCATGATTTTACCCAAAAAACCCTCGGCCCGCCCGCTGCCATCGCCGAAAACCGTGGCCATTTCGATCCCTTCGTCCATGAACATAAAACTGCCCGATTCCGCAATGACTGTTTCCTGGGGATCGAGTTCGACTTCGACGCACTGCATTTCCTCGCCGTAAATCTTGTAATCAATCTCGTGGTTGCTTTTCATTGGATAAACTGTTTAGTTTTTGGTCAATTAAATATACTCTTAATCCCATTTAAAATAGGTTCCGATGCTGAATCCCGGTTTTTTGGGCACCCACTGGCCATCCGAAGCGCCCGCAGCAGAGGCCAGAACGCCCCAGAAACGGTTGAACTCCAGGATACCTTTTACACCTATGGAAAGCCAGCTCTGCTCGTCGACATAAAGGGCTGTCAGCCTGTTGCGGAGCGGCTCGTTGACATTCCCGTTTTCCACGCTAGACATCCATTCGGAAAA
Source organism: uncultured Bacteroidota bacterium (assembly GCA_937861115.1). Lineage (GTDB taxonomy): Bacteria > Bacteroidota > Bacteroidia > Chitinophagales > Saprospiraceae > M3007. The sequence continues at coordinate 1,228 of CALMBD010000240.1, forward strand.
CCCGATCAGCCAAAGCTTTTTTATGCGGAAACCGCCTTCGATACCAAGGTTGACAAACTGGCTAAATTTGTCGCTCCGGAAACCATACCCCCCATAAACGAACCCATATCCGCGCCCGAATCCCATGCCGGCGCTCAGCATCGGAAGAGCCGCCCATGCCTTGTAACCGGTGCTCAGGCCGGTTGCGTCGTCGTAGTTGTCCACCGGCAAATCAATACGCAGTGAAGCGGAAAGTTGCACATTGCTCTTCAGAATTGACTGGCGAATACCCAGCGATACATTTCCCATGCCGAAAAGAGATCCGCTTTCAGTCTCCGGAGTAGCGAAATTTCCAAGAAAATCGCCGGCCGAGACCAGTCGCAACGGCAGGGAAGCCGTCAGGGTGGTTGCACGGCTAACGCCGTACTCTCCGTATAACTGGAAGGTATTTTCTGAAAGTCTACGGTCAAGCGGGGAATAGCCCGGTGATCGCGGAAAAACCTCTTCGTAAGCCGGAATAAAATGCCAGGCAGCCTGGGCATAAAAACCAGCCTTGCTGCGGGGCCACGGGCTTTGCGCAACAAGTGCGGCGGACAGAAGCGAGATAAAAGCAAACGACAGCAGGCACTTTTGCAACATAGGCTTGCGGATTAGGGCTTGTACTCTCCGGTGATCGATTGTTTCACCACTCGCATAAACGTTTTTTCATCCACCATCAGGCGAACGATATTGCCGTCGATCTTGGTTATACGGCCGATGATGCCCGAATTGGTAACTACCTCCATACCCTCCTTCAGGCTTTCGACAAATTTCTGCTGGTCTTTTTGCCGCTTTATTTGCGGACGAATCAGAAAGAAGTAAAAGACAATAAGGATCAAAAAAGGAAACAACATGGTGAGCATGCCGCCACCACCGCCGGGGGCCGGAGTTGTTGTTTGCAGAAAAATAAATTGCAACATGGTTATCTGTTAATGATGAATAAAGTGAGAGAAGGGGGTTTAAGCGGTTTAGGGTGCATTTATTTTCAAAATCACCGGCGATCCGCGAATTGGATCTGGCTCAATCTAAACCCCTTACACCCCCTTCCTCGCAAAAATAGTAATTGTCAGTCGGAACGACGTCCGGTATTACTGTTTGAACACACTGTCATCAATTCCGCCGTTTACCTTCAATTCCGTTACAACGGCTTTTACCGGCACCGGGAAGATACCCGACAGGGTGACTGTGTTGGGGAAAAGCACTCCTCCGGTTTCCTTGTAGTCCGAAAAATCATTGGACATGGTTGCCGGTCCGTCCGGACCTTCAACGGTGCTGACCTCGCGTACTTTCAGGCTGCTTTTTACATCGTAATACTCGGTCGTCTTCTTGCCGTCGGGCCGTTCGGCTTCGATGATATAGGCAGGATTGCCGCCGATATCTTCCAGCCCCTTGAGTGTCAGTTTGTAGCCGCCGGAGATATAATTGGCTTCCTTGCAAAATGCCGCCTGTTCTTTCAGGTCGTTCAGTTCTTCTCCTTCCAGGTCGCGCTTGCCATTCATGCCTGCACCGGTGCCTTTTGTGCCATCATAGGTACGGCTGTCGACTACCTGTCCGTTCATGCTTACCGTGGTAGCGATTTTTCCGTCTTTCTGAGCACTGCTAACCAGCAGGCTCATCCCGCCCATGTTCATCGTGCTGTTGATCTGGAGGTCTTTTATCGCGGCAATTTTCGCCTGTCCGCCAATGGCGTTGATATAGTCCTCAATGACCTTTTCCGCAGTCATACCGGGAGGCACGGTCATTTTGCTGTCCTGTACGGGGTTGCCGTACACATCGTAAAAATTGACCTTGGCTGTCATGGAGAACGGCTTCAGCGATTCGGCAACCTCTTCCTTGTTGCCTACTACCAGGATATGGGCGTTATCGGGCGTAATATACTTTTTGGCCGCAGCCATCACCTCGTCGGGTGTAACGCTTTGCAGTACCTCCAGGTATTTCTCGTAATAATCGGCAGGGAAGCCGTAACGGGCAGTGGAAAGGGCAAAACTGGCCACCGTACCCGGTTGTTCGAGGCTCTGGGAAAACTGTCCCGTCAGCACATTCTTAACGACTTGCAGTTCCGATTCCGGCACTTTTTCGCTGCGCATCCGAACCATCTCCTTAAAGAATTCGATGATGGAACTGTCGGTTACTGCATTGCGCACGCTTGCCGTTGCATTAAACGAGCCCACGAGTTTGTCGGGGTTGAGCGAACTGCGGGCGCCATAGGTCCAGCCGTGTCCCTCCCGAAGGTTGGCGTTGATCCGGCTGTTAAAATAGCCGCCAAAAACGGCGTTGGTCAGCCTGCCCCGAATAGCATCGACCGTGCCCGGCAGCAGTTCGACCGGATAGGTGATGTTGATAACCGATTGTACGGCGCCGGGCTTGTGGACAAAATCAACCTGCGTTTTGGCCGGAGGCTGCGGCACGGCATACTTGTGTTTGGGGACGTCGGCCCGCTGCCATTTGCCGAAATACTGTTTGGCATACTGCTCGGCCTTGGCCTTAGTGATGTCGCCCACAACCACGAAATAGGAAATATTGGGTTTAAAATACGTGTTGTAGTGCTTCTGAATCTGCTCGAGGTTGATTTTTGCGAGTGTCTCTTCGGTCATCACTTCTCCGTAGGGATGGTCTTTCCCGTAGCGCAAAATGGAGCCCACATTCGAGGCAATCGAGTTGGCGTCGTCTTTTGCCTGGGCGAGATTGCTTTCCTGCCTGCGCTTGGCCTTGTCGAGTTCTTCTGCCGGAAAAGTGGGATTCAGGAGTACATCGGACATGATGCCCAGCAATTTATCGGAGTGTTTGGACAGACAGGAACCGGATACGCCGTTCATACTGGTCGACAGGGAGGCGCCGATAAAATCGATCTGCTCGTCGATCTGTGCCTTGGAGAGGGTTTTGGTGCCTTTGCTAAGCAATTCGCCCATCATGGAGACATAACCGATGGCTTCATTTTCCATGACCGGGTCGCTATCCACAAAAACCTGGAACGACACGGTGGGCAATTTGTGGTTTTCCACCACAATAACCGTCAGGCCGTTGTCGAGTTTGAACGTTACGGCCTTTCCAATCTGGATTTTGGGCGGTGTGCCGGGCGCGGGCGCGGCACTGCGCACATCACCGGTGGGTACCGGTATGGCCGGCGCCCCGCTTGGCAGTTGTGCTTGGAGGGTTGGAGCAATAGTCGCCGACAGCAGCAATACCAGCGCGGCGCTCATTTTTATAAAATGCTTCATTGTGTGCAATTCAATTTTGAAAATGATTAAGGGTTCGGTTACGGCTGTTTGTTCTTGGGCAACCAATACAGCACGACGCGTCTGTTCTTGTTGTAATATTCATTGGCAACCCGTTTGATGTCTTCGCGCGTGACTTTGCGGTACCTTTCCAGTTCGGTGTTGATCAGGTTGGCGTCGCCAAAGTACATTTCATAGTTTGCAAGGCTTTCTGCGATGCCGACAACCCGGTTGTTCGCCGTCACAAAGTCATTTTCTATCTGATTTTGCAGTTTCTGGAACTCCTGTTCCGATATCAGTTCGGTTTGCACCCCGGCAATCACTGCATCCATCGACTTTTCCAGTTCGGAGGGATCGACGCCCATGTTGGCAACTGCAAAGCAGATATTGGCGCCTGGATCTTCGAGGTTGAACGGGAATGAACCTGCAAAAACAGCCTTTTGTTGCTCGTCGACAATAGTCTTTTGCATTCTGCTGCTCTCGCCCTGGCTCAACAGCATGCCCAGCATCTCCAGCGCATAAGAGTCTTTTGATCCCTGGGCAGGGATGTGATAGCTGTAAATGACGGCCGGAAGTTGAACGTTGTCGTACACCGTGTCGCGCACTTCTTTGTCGAGAGGCGGCTCCTGTGGGAACTTCCGGACAATAGGGCTGGTACCCTTTGGAATACCTTTAAAATAAACGTCGATCAGTTTTTTCGTCTGGGCAATGTCGATATCGCCGGCGATGGACAGGATAGCATTGTCGGGCCGGTAGAAATCTTTGTAAAACTGCTTGTAATCCTGCTCCTGGGCTGCGTCGAGGTGTTCCATCGAGCCGATCGTGGAGTGCGCATAAGGGTGCACTTTGAAGGTGCGGGCCATTGTTTCCTCCAGTACGCGGCCGTAGGGCTGGTTGTCGACGCGTTGGCGGCGTTCTTCTTTTACCACCTGGCGCTGCGTTTCGATGCCTGCATCTTCCACACGGGCGTGCAGCATGCGCTCGCTTTCGAGCCAGAGGCCGAGGCCGAGCTGGTTGCTCGGCAGCACTTCGTAGTAAAAGGTACGGTCGTAAGTCGTGTTGGCGTTGTTCGTGCCGCCGGCGTTGTTGATGTAGTCGTCAAATTCGCCGCGTTTGATATTGTCGGATCCTTCAAACAGCAGGTGTTCGAAGAAGTGGGCAAATCCCGTCCGGTCGGGCTTTTCGTTTTTGGAGCCGACGTGGTACATCACGGAAACGGCTACAATGGGTGTGCTGTGGTCTTCGTGCAGAAGAACCTTTAAACCGTTGGGCAGATCATATTCCTCGAACTTGATGTTCTGGGCAGATGCCGTTGCGGTCAGTAAAATGCATAGTGGGAAGAATGAGAGGAGTCTCTTCATAGCCAGAAATTGTGTTTGAAATGAAAATCGCCGCGAAGTTGACAGAAGTCTCGGTGATTTTCATCTGTTTTCGATAAGGATTTGTCTCTATTCGTCAAATACCACAGATGCCCGGCTGAATCAGCCGGGCATCCGCACAAATTTGAAGGTATTTGTCCTGTAAACTGTTCGTTGTCCCGGGTCAGATGACCTTGTCCGCACAGGACGAGGAGGCGAACGCATCCGGCTTGGCCTTGAACACAAACCCCATGCTGAGGATGTAACCCATGGCCTCCTTGAGCGCGGTATTGCTCTCGAATGCCGGATCGGTATTGATATCTGCGTGTACTTCAAGTGCGACATCGTACAAGTCGAGCAGGGTGCAAAGCGAATAGGCCACTTCAACCGACCTGCCGACTTCGAGGATCATGCGTTCGCGCAGCGTCATTTTGCGCGTACTTTTTTCGTTGGAAATAAACATAAAGCCACCCCGCTTTTCGCGCAGGAAGACAATTACCGTGGCAAAGTGTACCTCGTCGCCAATCACCTGTGAGTCGGTTCCGATACAGACCTTGAGTTTGAACCCTGCGTCTGTCTCCCGGATGATCGTTTCTTCCACTGCATCCAAAAGCGGTTGTTCGATGCGCTGACCGTTGAGCCTTCTCCAATTCATGGTGTGTAACTTGTTTGGTTAACTTATATGAAAGAGAGTAATCATTACAATGTTCGCCGAGGGGCGCCGGATCGGAATAAAGACTCAAAATTGTAACTTTTTTTGGAAAATTGTTTCCCGAAACGATAAAAGTAACGATTTGTTAAACAATACTTTTGCCGGCAGGGTTCCAACCTGCCCGCCGATATTATGACAAAGTCTACATTTCTGAATTGGGTGAACACTCCCTGGCGCATGCGATTCTTTTTGTTCTGGAAACTGCCCGCTGCGTGGTTCATGGGCATAAATGTCCGTTTTTGCGACGGCGCCAGGGCAGATGTTGCTTTACCCTATGGCTGGCGCAGCCAAAACCCGTTCCGATCGACTTATTTCGCAGCGCAGTGTGCAGCAGCCGAACTTTCGACCGGACTTCTGGCGCTTGCAGCCTTACAGGAAAGACCTCCTGTTTCGATGCTGGTTACCCATATTGAAGCTGTATTTCTAAAAAAGGCCTCCGATACCCTGGTTTTTACCTGTATCGACGGCAAGCCTCTGGAAGAAACCATCCAGCGTGCACTGGATACCGGAGCGGGACAGGAGTTTCGCGCCGCTTCGGTCGGCAGATTGCCCGACGGAACGGAAGCGACACAGGTCTGGATCACCTGGTCGTTCAAGGCAAAATCAACGAATGGCAAGGGGAAATAACAGAGAGGGCGTCTTGCAAGTCTGTCCTGTTGCAACGCATTGACAGGAATTGTACTTGCAAAACACCCTCGATGGAAGAACCTTGATCTGTGGGTAAGAAACCCTTTCCGATTTTATCGAATGATCAATTCATAGGGCAACCGCGCCTGTATGCCTTCCGAACGGCGTATGTCGCGCATGGTTTTATACATGGGATAAAGATCGCCCAGTTCCGAACGGATCAGCCAGGACTTGATATTATCGTCCTTGTCTTTGTTGCGGGTAATTTGATCGATCAACTGCTCGATGCCCGTTTTGGTGCGCGGAAACTCGGTGGTGCGGTATTTTTCCACACCGGCAAGTTTGGCTGCTGCGGAAATGGCGCGGTCGAGTCCGCCGATATCATCGACCAGACCGATCTCCTTGGCTTTCAGGCCCGGCCATACGCGACCCTGGGCGATTTCATGAACCTGATCGCGTGTCTTGTGCCGTCCGGCTGCAACCTTGTTCAGGAAATCTTCGTAGATCGCCTCCACCCTGGTTTGTATGATTGCGCTTTCTTCGGGGGAGAAGTCGTAGAAAGGCGTACCAAATGCCGAATATTTGCCGGTACGCACCGTATCATAGGTGATACCCAGGTTGTCCTTCATGGTTTTCTGCAAAATGGGCACCATGCCAAACACACCGATCGAACCGGTGATGGTGCCGGGCTCTGCAAAAATACTGTCGGCTGTGCAGGCAATATAGTAACCGCCTGATGCCGCGAGATCGCCCATGCTGACTACCACAGGTTTGCCGGCTTGCTTGCACAACTGGATTTCACGCAGGATGTTTTCGCTGGCAAGCACGCTGCCCCCGGGGGAGTTGATGCGCAACACCACGGCCTTTACACCGTCGTCCAGACGGATCTTGCGAAGCATCTTCACATATTGCACATCGTAAATATTCCCTACTTCTCCCTTTTCCCCGTCGAGGATCGTGCCTTCTGCATAGAGGACGGCAATTTTGTCTTTCGTGGTGAAGTCGAGTTTTTTGGCCCTGGATTCAAAATAATCCTCGATATGAATCCGGTTGAGTTTTTCCTTTTCTCCCAGACCTATCTTGTTTTTGATCAGTTGAAAAGCTTCATCCTCGTAGGCGATACGGTCGACCAAGTGCGCTTTGAGGGCCGATTCAGCACTGCGCCCGTCGAAACGGTCGGCAATCTGCCGGAGCTCGGCTTCCGGAATATTGCGGCCTTTCGACACGTCGCTGATAAAGATATCGTACAGCGCTGCGATATACTCCCGGATCTGCAGCCGGTTCTCGTCGCTCATTTTGTCGAGCCGGTACGGTTCTGTAGCGCTTTTGAATTTTCCGGCATAGAATATCTTCATCTGGACATCCAGTTTATCCAGCATACCCTTGAAAAAAGCGATCATACTGGAATAGCCGCGGAAGTCCACGGCGCCTACCGGATTGAGCAGGATACTGTCCGATACCGAAGCCATGTAATAGGCGCCCTGGGTGTAATAGTTGGCATACGACACTATGAACTTGCCCGATGACCTGAAATCTGCCAATGCATCGCGCAGTACGGATGCGGTGGCTTTCCCGGCCATGACGTAGGTAGCATTGATATAAATGCCTTTAATGTCGGGGTCTTCCTTCGCTTTGCGGATGGCCGCAACCATGTCGGTAAGGCCGAGCACGTTTTTCTGGTTAAAATCAAAGGGGTCGAGGGGTACGTTGTTGGTTTTCTCCGGGATCAGGTATTTGAAATCCAGTTCAAGAACAGAATTGGATTTTACCGCAACCTTCTCTCCTTCCGTAGCTTTGCCGGCCATGCCGGCCAGCATACTGAATCCGATAAAAACAAGCAGGGCAAGCGCAAGGGCGGTGCCGAGACAGGAGGCGAACAGGAATTTTACAAACTGGCTCATATTGCGAATGTGTCAAACTTAATGGTTTTCTGTTTTTTGAATATTCGGAGGAATTGACGTTGCAAATGACGCAAGGTAAACCGGGAGATTGTCGAAAATTAGATAAATAGCGCTTTTACAGGGATGGAGCACTTTTAATTGAGGGCGGGGAAAAGAATCATTTTTTGCCCAAAGCCGACATGCGAGGCATCGCCAGGCGCAGAAGCGGGCTCTTAAAAGGAATTTTGCTTCACAGGAATCGTGTCATTTTTTTTAAAATTCCTACTTTTAAGCTGACATTCGCGTCTATCAATTCATAATCCCGCATCCGCATTCCATTCCCAGACAATAACTCTCCTGGACAAGTGAACAGGACAATTCACAATCTACACACGGATGAATCGCACAACAGGCCCAATCCTTAAACTACTCATCACTGCCTCCTTATTTTTCCAATTTCAAATACAGGCTCAGGCGCAACTTTTACAGGTCACCGGCAGCAATACGCCTCCGCTGACGCCTCAAAACCTCATCTCCAACATTTTTCTCGGGGATGGGGTCGAGGTCACCAGTATTACGTTTAACGGCGAGCCCAAGGCAGTAGGCTATTTCACGGGCGGCACTCCTGCCGTCGGTATCGACCGCGGCATTGTGATGACCTCCGGAGCGGTTGAAAGTACCGGCTTTTTTACCGTCGGATGCAACGAAAACGGCGTTGATTTCGCGTCTACTGACAATCTAATATTCCAAAACGATCCGGATCTCGCGCTGCTGACCACTTCCAGTCTGCGCGATCTGGCTGTATATGTCATAAAATTCATACCTACTTCCGACACCCTTCGGTTCCGTTATTGTTTCGGTTCCGAGGAGTATCCCGAATACGGGTGCAGCCCGTTTAATGATGTGTTCGGGTTCTTCATCCAGGGCCCCGGGTACCCGACGCCGACCAATATTGCGATTATACCGGGTACCAACCTGCCCGTAACCATCAATAACCTGCACCCTACCAATCCGGTCAATCCGGCCTGTACGCCCCTCAACGCGCAATATTACAACAACAATAACATGTCAAACGTCCAGCCGTCGTACGACGGCTTCACCGACGTATTCACCGCCGAAGCCGTTGTAGTACCTTGCCAGGAATACACCATCAAACTGGCCATTGCTGATGTCAGCGACGGCGTATTCGACTCGGGCGTATTTCTGGAAGCCAAGAGTTTCGGCACGGGCGCATTGCGGGTGGAAGTAGCCACGATCAGCCTCGACGGCGCCGTGGTGGAAGGATGCGCCCAGGGAACGCTTTCCTTCTCGCTGCCGAATACCCTGCAACAGGACTTTCCAATCGATTACAATATCTGGGGTACCGCTACCAATGGCCTTGACTATGAAACCATTCCGAATACGCTAAGTATACCTGCCGGTCAGTCGACCATTTCAATTCCGATCGTGGGCCTTGAAGACAACCTTGTCGAGGCTCCGGAATATATTGCCATAGATGTACAGCGCGACCCCTGCAACCGCGACACTTTTTATCTCTACATCAAGGACAATGCCCTTGTAAAGCCTGCCCTTCGCCCCGACACCACCTTATGCCTGGGCTCCCAACCGCTGCTGCTGGACGGCACCCTGGCTATCCCCTTGCCACAGGCGCCAACCTTTACAAACCAGACGGATTTTTCTATTGCGCCGACCAATACACCCGTTATTTCCTCCGTTGCAGTCGCCGGTGTCCAGCCGGTTAACCTGGGTCCGGGCGTCATCCGATCGGTTTGCATGAATATCAGCCACAGCTGGGACGATGACCTGGATATTTTCCTGATCTCTCCAGGCGGACAGTTTCTGGAGTTGTCATCAGACAACGGCGCCAACGGCGATAACTATACCAATACCTGTTTTACGCCGACGGCTACAGTCCCGATTGTACCGCCCGGATTACCGTTCGCACCGGCCAGTTCTGCACCCTTTACCGGGGATTTTCTGCCGGAAGGGCCCTGGAGCGACCTGTGGGATGGTTCCTATCCCACCAACGGCACGTGGAAGTTGCAGCTCAGGGACGATGCTAACGGGTTTGTCGGGACACTCAGAGACTGGACCATAACATTCGAGCCTTCCTACAAGGTCAATTATGACTGGTCGCCCAACACCGGCCTCAGTTGCCCGGTTTGCCCGGTCACCGATGCGGACCCGGCACAGACTACGACTTACACGCTTGTTGCTACGGACTCATACGGATGCAGTGTCAGCGACACCATCACTGTGGAAGTAAAAAATGCGCTCCCCGCGCCGGTCATCAACTGTATCAACAGCAACAGCAACAGTATCGATTTCGGCTGGACGGATGTCACCGGATCCAACGGGTACCAGATCAATGTGAACGGCCAGGGATGGGTGCCGGTAGGCATGTCGACAACCTATCTGGTCGACAACCTGCAACCCAGTTCGTCCGTAACCATAGAAGTGCAGGCCATCGGTTCACTCACCAACTGCGACGGCCTGATCGGTGCAGTTACCTGCGCCAACTGCGCAGCGCCGGCAGCCACCACAACCGTCACAAATGCCACCTGTTTTGGTCAATCCAATGGAAAACTACAGGTAAATCCGGACAATATCAATCCACCCTATACCTACATGCTGGGCAACCAGACCAACAGTACAGGCGAATTTCTAAACCTGGCAGCCGGGAACTATTCGATCACTGTCATCGACAACTCGGGGTGCTCCAGCACGATTAGTGCAAGCGTCGGGGCTGCGTCACAGCTGGTCCTGAATGCCACGATCGTGCAAAACGTTTCCTGTTCGGGAGGCAATGATGGTTCGGTAAACGTGGCTGTTTCAGGCGGTACGGCGCCCTATATTTACAAATGGAGCGACCCGCTCGGACAAACAACTGCAACGGCAGTCAACCTCGGAGCCGGTACGTATTTCGTGACAGTTACCGACGCCAGCGGTTGCGGCGCGACAGATACTATTACCCTTACCGCGCCTCCTCCATTTCAGATCATGACGTCCCAGACTTCTGTCAGTTGCCATGGAGGCTCCGACGGTACGGCGACAATCGTGGTGACCGGCGCTACCCCACCCTATACCTACTCCTGGGCCAGTGGCGCGATGACACCGACTGCGACAGGCCTGAATGCCAATTTTCACTTTGTTTCCGTAACGGATTCAAAGGGATGCGGCGCCACCACATTTGTCCAGGTGCTTGAGCCGCCGCTGTTGACTGCGAGCACCTCCGGAATAGCCAATGTATCCTGCTTCGGCGGCAGCGACGGCACTGCGACCGCAACTGCACAAGGTGGCGTTGGCCCTTATTCCTTCCTGTGGAGCAATGCCCAGATAACTCCGCAGGCGCAAAATCTGATGGCCGGTGTCTATACGGTAACCGTAACGGACTCGAAAGGCTGTACCACCACCACCCAGGCGACGATCACCGAAGCGCCTCAACTCAGCGCAACAACTACAACAGTGCAAACCAAATGCTTCGGCAGCGCTGACGGTACGGCAACCGTGACGCCCGGCGGCGGTACCGGCCCCTATACCTTCAAATGGAGCGACCCGCTCCAGCAGGCCACCGCAACTGCAACCGGGCTGAGCGCACAGTCCTATACCGTCACGGTCACGGATGCAAAGGGCTGCTCCATTACGGCGACTGCCCAGGTGTCCTCTCCGCCACAACTGACGGCAGCATTAACCGCCACCAATGCCCTGTGCAGCGGGGCGGCAAACGGTTCAGCCACTGTTGTTGCCAGCAACGGCACAGCACCCTACACGTTCAAATGGAGCGATCCGCTTGGACAAAACACAGCCACCGCCATAAATCTTAATGCGGGCAGTTACACGGTAACCGTCACTGATCTGCAGGGTTGCAGCACCACCGGTACAATTGCCGTGAATCAACCCGAGGCGATAAACGTATCGGCAACCGTCATTAATGTGAGCTGTTTTGGCGGCGCTAACGGCCAGGTTAATACCACCACTGCAGGCGGTACTGGCCCATTTTCCTACATCTGGAGTTCATCTGAAACGACCCCCAATATTTCAGGAAAAAGCGCGGGCACTTATACGGTTACCGTAACAGATGTCAACGGATGTACATTCTCCCTCCAAAATGTCATTACTGCCCCGACAGAGATACTTTTGAATGGAAATATGCAACCTGTAAAGTGTTTTGGCGGAAACGACGGTACCATTGACCTCACGGCCCAGGGCGGGACGCCTACCTACATCTATAAGTGGAGCGGCCCGGGAGGGTTTACCAGCTCGCAAAGCAACCTGCAGAACCTTCAGGCGGGCACCTACACCGCGACGGTAACGGATGCGGCCGGATGTACCCAGACCTTCAGCATGTCTGTTGACCAGCCCGCTTCCGCATTGACACTCAGCCTGCCCCAGTTTGCAGATACGGTCTGTTTCCAGGGGACAAACGGAACAGCGACCGTCGTGGCCTCAGGTGGCACAGGCCCCTATGCTTACCTCTGGGACCCGAACAGCTTTACTACTGCCACCATCACCGGGCTGTCCGCTTCAGCGTACAGCGTCGTGGTGACCGATGCACAGGGTTGCACCCAGGTAGCCTCTACATTTATCCTGCAAAAGGACGAACTCTTTGCGTACGCGGAAGCCGCAGCGCCTGCCTGCAGTGGCACAACTAACGGCTCGGCAAGCGTCATTTCGGTCTTCTATGGCGCTACACAGGCGAGCCTGGCCAATTTCACATACCTGTGGAGCACCACGCCACCGCAGACGACTTCGAATGCAACCGGCCTGATGGCCGGACAGAGTTATTCGGTAACGGTCACCGACGCACAGGGCTGTTCTGATGTACAAACTGTAACAGTCGCCAACCAACCCCAGATCAATGCCCTGATCAGTCTTTCTGAAAATGTCAAATGCTTTGGCGATGCAACAGGCTTCGCCATTGCAGGCGGACTTGGAGGGGCGCCGCCTTATTCCTATTTCTGGAGCGGCGGCACACAGACTGATTCGCTGACTCAAAATTTGAAAGCGGGCACATATATTGTCACCGTGACCGATTCAAACGGGTGCCCGGCCACCACGACTGTCACCATTACCCAACCGCCTGCATTGGATATAAACCTGGTTGCAACCGATGTGAAGTGCTATGGCGAAAGCAATGGCTCTGTCAAAGCAATCCCCTCCGGAGGTACGCCTCCCTATCAGTACGTCTGGTGGAACGGCGCCCTTACACAGGAGGTTCAAAACCTGCCGGCGGGCCTTATCGGCCTTACCCTTACCGATTTCAACGGGTGCCAAACGCCTGATTCGGTAACTATCCAACAGTCGGACACCCCGATAGGCGCCACCGCCGTGAAAAATGATGCCAAATGTTTCGGCTCTCACAACGGTGATATTACAATAACGGCGAGCGGCGGAACACCGCCTTACAAATATGCCCTGGACGACAAACCCTTCAACGGGTCGCCGAAGCAGATCGGACTGTCCGCCGGAACCTATGTACCCAAAGTAATGGATAAAAACGGCTGTATCTTCGTACTTCCACCCGTGGAGGTCGAGCAACGCGATCCGGTGGTTGTGGACCTGGGTCCCGATATTACCATTACACTGGGCGAAAACACCCAGTTGTTTGCAGGGGTGGACAATGCGGCCGGGCAGGTAACCTACTCCTGGACACCCGCAGACAGCGTATGGCTCAGTTGCCTCGACTGTCCCGATCCGTTCGTGGATTCGCTCTATTACCAGAACTACTTTGAGGTGCTCGTTTTGGATTCACTGGGCTGCCGCGGTACCGATCAGATACTGGTAGTCGTGGAGAAACCGAGAAGGATATTTGTACCTACTGCGTTTTCTCCCAATGGCGACCTGAGCAACGATTTTCTGCTTGTACATGGCCAGGAAAGCGCGCAGATACTCGACTTCCGCGTTTACGACCGTTGGGGCGAACTGGTGTTTGAAAACGGGAACTTTACACCCAACGATACCAGCGCAGGCTGGGACGGAAACTTCAGGAGCAAGCCGATGGATCCGGGCGTGTATGTCTGGGTACTCGAAGTGCAGTACATGGACGGGGCCAAGGAAGTACTCAAAGGAAATACGACGCTGATTCGGTAGTCGGGGAGTTTATTTTCCCCGCCCCTGCAGCAATACCAGAACGGTATAGAACAATATCTTGAAATCCAGCGCCAGCGACATATTTTCGATATACAACAGATCGAAACGCAGGCGCTGGAGCATTTGAGCGACATTGGAAGCATATCCGTATTTCACCTGCCCCCAGGAGGTAATCCCCGGACGTACTTTCAGCAGGTGTTTGTAATGCGGATTCTGCTCCAGTATCAGGTCGATAAAGTGTTGCCGTTCCGGGCGAGGTCCGACGAGCGACATGTCGCCCCGCAGCACATTCCAGAAGTTCGGGATCTCATCGAGCCGCCATTTTCGCATGACCGCCCCCCAAGGGGTGCATCGCGGGTCACTTTCGTGCGACAGTTGCGGGCCGTGGCGTTCCGCATCGGTGTACATCGACCGGAATTTGATAATTGTAAACGGCTTGCCTCCCTGCCCCAGTCGCTCCTGGGCAAAAAATATGGGCCCGGTGGAGGAGAGTCGTACCCGGATGGCGATGTACAGGATTAGCGGCGACAGGATAATCAGTACGACCACACTGACCGTTACGTCGAGAAACCTTTTAATCACGCGCTGCCACCTGGGCATGAGTTCCTGACGTATTTCAATTAATACGGCGCCGTAGACGTGGTTCATTTTTACTGTACCAAGCAGGATATCGTACATATCCGGAATGATCTTGACCAGCACCTGTTCGCCGAAATCGAACAGGACGTTCAGGATATCGCGCAGCCGGTTGTGTTCCGAGGTCTCGATGGCAATGATCACCTCTTCGATCTCGTGCTCTCGGATCATGGCGGCGAGATTGTTGATCTTGCCCAGGCAGGGCAGGTATTCGCCCAACGCCTGGCCGTTGGCGCCATTGGTGTCGATATAGCCGATAAATTTATTGCCCAGTCCCTTCTTCCTTCCCTTGATGTCCATATACAATTCCAGGGCATTCTGATCGCCACCCACGAGCAGGGTATTAAAGGTGACAAGTCCCGCTTTGAGCCTTCGGCTGGCCCGCGTCAGGATAATCATGCGCATGGTGGCTGTCAGGAAGAAATGCAGCCCGAAGAGCGCTAGAAAAGAGCGGTAATACGTTTGGTAATCGCGGACAACGTCGTCGAGGATGAGGGTAAAGAACAGGAAAACGACGCCAAAAAAGGCCAGAAAGAAGGTCCGGGTAAGCGTTGTTAGTCGCGACAACCGGTAAATATCCACATAATGGTCAAAAATGCTGTACAGCAGCACCCAGCCGGTCGGGATGATCAGGATACCGAGAAAAAAATTGGAGTCGCGCAATATTTCCGCAGAGAACGGAACGCCTTCAAGTGTCTTTCTGTAGACAAAAAACAATGCCCAGGCCAGCATCGCCATAAAGAAATCGGCGACGCCATAAAGGAATGTATCGCGTTGGCGTTGGTGGCGAAGCAAGGACTTTGTTGTTTGGTTAATTGATTACCTGAATACTGGGATTAAAAATGGACCAGCCGGATATTATCGAGCATTACTTTTCCGGTAATTTGGGAGAATTTGTTTGAATTGTCGCGCGGAAGGCTGGCGCGAAAGAAAAGGCGGTAGTTCTCCTGCAGCGATGCAGATACGAACTCCGTCAGGTTGATATACGTTTTATTCCAGCCCCCGGTTGTATTGAACTGAAATACGGGTTGGGCAATTTCGCTGGAGTTCCCGATCGACCCCAGGAGGTAAAGCGTAAACGGCATATCACTGTTGTAGTGCAACTCCAGCCATACCTGGCGTTCACTGGCCAGGGGCAGTTCGTCGACTTTCTCGGATGCAATTTCCATCAGCCAATGGGCAGTATCGACAGCCATCAGCAGTGATTTGCCTGCAAAAGCGCCGTTTTCGGTGAGGATATAACCCGTATCATCATCGCCGTCCCGGTCTTCAAATTGAACGGCGGTACTGCCGTCAAAGTCGCTGCGGCCCTCCCACGGAAACATGGCGTCGTCGTCGTAGGATGTCGACGGATTAACGGCCGTGTTCTCGGCAGGTGACAGCGTTACGGTTGTTTCGTAGCGCTTCATAAAGGGATAAATATTTGGCGTGGCCAGAATACCGTTCTCTTTTACCCCGGGAAACAAAATAATCTCACTTTCACCTTCCGCCAAAACCGGCACTGTGGCCGGCAGGGTATAGGCTCCGAGAAACTCCCCGTTCACATACAGCCATCCATCAGTTATTTTATGCCAGGCAGCGCCTCCGGGTTCGTCCACCACAAAGGGCTTGAGGTCAAGGTATGCCGGGATCTGTTCTGCCTTATCCGTACAGCCACCCAATAACAATACGGTGGCGGTGAAGACAATGAAAAGTAGTTTGTTCATGTGTGTATTTGTCTGAAATCGGTGACTATGCTATTTGGACCGCATAAAAACCTCCATCGGTACGCCCTTGAAATTAAAGTTTTTGCGCAACTGGTTTTCCAGATACTGTTTATAGGAATCCCGCACGTAGTTCGGGTTATTTACAAAGAACGCAAAAGAGGGGAAAGCTGTGGGCAGCTGTGTCACATATTTAAATTTGGGATACCTGCTGTGCACGGAAGGCGGCGGCGTTGCCTCGATCGCCGCCATCATTACCTCGTTCAATTCAGATGTCTTTATCCGGCGGGTGCGGTTTTCATAAACCTCCAGCGCCGCTTCAACCGCCTGAAAAATCCGTTGCTTGTCCAGTGCTGAAATAAACAGGATAGGCACATCATCGAAGGGCGCCAGTTTGTTTTTAATGGCCGATTCGTAGTCGCGGGCTGTGTTGGTAGTCTTGTTTTCCATCAGGTCCCACTTGTTCACCAGAATAACAACACCCTTATGCCGCTTTTGAGCCAGGCGCAGAATGTTGATATCCTGCGATTCAAGCCCTTGTGTGGCGTCCAGCACCAGCAGGCAGACGTCGGCTTCCTCAACAGCCCTGATGGCCCGCATGACAGAATAAAACTCAAGATCCTCGTCTACTTTGGTCTTCTTGCGGATACCGGCGGTATCGATCAGCATAAAAGCCTTTCCAAATTTGTTGTATACGGCGTGGATGGGGTCGCGGGTGGTGCCGGCAACAGGCGTCACGATATTGCGCTCCTCGCCCAGCAAAGCATTGGTCAGCGACGATTTTCCGACATTGGGGCGACCGACGATCGCAAACTTCGGCAATTCGGTATCTACAGGTGTTTCGGCTTCTATGAACTCTACTACGGCGTCGAGCAAATCGCCCGTGCCGCTTCCACTAATCGAGGCAATAAAGAATGTATTGTCAAAACCAAGCCCCCAGAACTCGTTGGCTTCCATCAGGTTTTTATGGTTATCCACCTTGTTGACGACAAGAAAAACCGGTTTGTCGCCCCGGCGCAATATCCTGGCAATATCTTCATCGAGATCGGTTATGCCGGTTTGCGCATCCACCATAAAAATCAGAGCGGCAGACTCCTCGATAGCGATTTTAACCTGGTTGCGGATTGCCGCTTCAAAAACATCATCCGAGCTTTGGACAAAACCACCGGTATCTACCACTGTGAAACGTTTGCCGTTCCACTCGCAAAAACCATACTTTCGGTCGCGGGTAACCCCGGAAAAGTCGTCAGTAATAGCATCACGGCTACCTACAAGTCGATTGTAAAGCGTAGATTTACCGACATTCGGTCGTCCGACAATAGCAACTATATTTCCCATACTGTAATGTGCAGATTTTTAGCAACGGGAGCAGGGTTTGTGTATTTTTGCCCGTAGCGAAAGCCCGGCAAAAGTAGGCAATTTGCAGACAACCCGGGTTACTGCACCATTATTCCAACGCTACCCAAAACAAAACCTGCTATGAATAAGATCATTTATCGCGACCCCAATATAACAATTTTCCAAAGTGCCCTATTCCAGACCAACTCAACAGTCGTGGTAACGGACGATACGGTGCTGGTTGTTGACCCGGCGTGGCTTCCCGATGAGGTCTATTCCATCAGACAGTATGTCGACAGTGTCCGGGGCGACCGCTCGCTTTGCCTGATCTTCACCCACTCGGATTACGACCACATTATCGGGTACAAGGCGTTTTCGGCCGACAAGGTTTTTATGTCGAAAGCCATGGCTGATAATCCACGCAAGGACAAGATACTGGAAGAGGCCCTGGCATTCGACGAACAATACTATATCGAAAGGCCGTATCCCATAGAATATCCCGTCGGCGATTTTCAGGTGTACCGCGACGGCGTGCAATACCGGCAGGGACAAACAAAAATGACCTTTTACCTGACACCGGGACACACAGAGGACAGTATGATGGTGATCATCTGGCAACTGGGGCTTTGTATCGCGGGCGATTATTTGTGCAACGTGGAATTCCCGTTCATTTACCACAGCAGCGTGGATTACCTCAACACCCTGGAAAAGCTGCCGCATATCCACGACCGCAACTGGTTTACCCGGCTGGTACCGGGACATGGCGATCCGGCCCTGACCATCAACGACTGGCTGCATCGCCGCACGGAAAGTCTGGCCTATATCTATGCGCTTCGGGAAAGTATTGCTTCGGGTATTCCGTTCGATGAAAGTTCTCTGTGGACCCGCTACCGGTATCCGAAGCTTCAGAGCAAGTTTCACACCGACAACCTCGAACTGATGAAACGGGAATACGAAGCGGGACTTTGGGTTTGGGACCCGGAAATCCTGAAAGATGTATTTGCCGAAACCGCGGTAGAAACCACATCGGGAAGCAGCGAGGAATCGGAAGAAGAATCCTGAAAGTAACGGGGTTTATTCCGACATGTCCATCGTGTGGAACACGTTGAGCACATCTTCATCCTCTTCCAGGCGATCAATAAGTTTGATAACCTGTTCAACTTCGGTATCGCCTAATTTTTTGGTAGCGGTTGGAATATACTCGAGCGCTGCACTCGACACTTCAATATTGCGATCTTCCAGCGCCTTCTGCATCGAACCAAAATCGGTGAAGGTGGAATACAACACGATTTCGTCTTCTTCGCGTTTCAATTCTTCCAGCCCTGCGTCGATCAGTTCGAGTTCCAGTTCGTCCCAGTCGTGCCCTTCCGCCTTGAGTTTGAATACCCCCTTGCGGTCGAACAAAAAACCTACGCTTCCGGAAGTGCCCAACGCGCCGCCACAGCGGTCGAAGTGCATTCTGACATTCGCGACGGTGCGGGTAGGGTTATCTGTGGCTGTTTCCACAAGAATGGCGATGCCATGTGGTCCTTTGCCTTCATACAATACCTCCTGAAAGTTTTCCGCTTCCTTGCCGGATGCCTTTTTGATGGCATTCTCTACGTTCGCCTTGGGCATATTGGCGGCCTTGGCGTTCTGGATGGCCATGCGGAGCCGGGAGTTGTATTCAGGATTGGCTCCTCCTGCCTTTACCGCAATCGCAATCTCGCGCCCGATACGGGTGAACGTCTTGGCCATGCCGGCCCAACGCTTAAATTTTCTCTCTTTGCGGAATTCAAACGCGCGTCCCATAGGTGTCTGATATATTCGTTGTTATAAAATATTAAAGTGTCCGGAATTGTTAGGCGGCGCAAAAGTAGACAATTTGGCAACAAGAAAAAAAGTTGGAAGAGATTTGAAATCCGGGAATTATTACGCTGAAATGCCCAACTTTGCACTGTTTTTTAACCTGATAATACTGTTTTTTCCATGAAAAATGTCTTCTTCCGGGTAATTCTCCTGATTTCACTTCCCCTTTCCGGTGTTTTCTGCCAAAACACTGCAACGGATACCGTACAGGATATTGAAATCTTCGACCACGTGTTAAAAACGGCCGACTGGGCCAAATTCAAGTATAAAGATGTGCTGGAGCGGGCCAAGGGCGGCGATTACATGGCCATCAGGGACTTTTTGAACTTCCATGCTACCGTCGACGGGGTGGATGGCATCAACCATGCTGTCACCTGCCTGGAATTGATTCCGGTGGCCGGCGATGAAAAGTTTGCGGCCGGTGTGGCATTCTGCAGCGAAAATATCCGCAAAGTGGTGATTGACAGACTTATTCTCGCACAAGGACGCACCAAAAAAACGGCGTTGCGGCAAAGCATGACGGATTGGGCGCCCAACACTTGGGAATACCTGAATGGCCGGACAACCGCAACCCACATGTCGGAAGGAAAAAAGCCGGGCGCGGAAAGCAGTTCATCCGCTTCCGGGATGTCGCCCGATGCCGCAGGAGCAGCGGGTAGTGATAGTGATAGCAGCAGTGGCAGTGATAGTAGCAGTAGTAACAGTAGCAGCAATAATAACAGTGGCAGCAATAGCAGCACCGGCAATGACGGCAAGCCTGCTCCGACTGCCCCCGACGCAACTACCCCAAAAGCGACATCGCCGAAAAAGCATCAGTGATCGATAGATGGCATTTCGAATTTATACCAAAACAGGTGACAAGGGCCAAACAGCGCTCTTCGGCGGACGACGGGTACTGAAGAGCCACCTCCGGGTGGATGCTTATGGCACCATCGACGAACTGAATTCGTTTGTCGGCTGGTTGCGCGACTCCACTGCCGATCAGCATGTAAGGGAGATACTGGCGCACATACAACACAGGCTGTTTACCGTCGGCGCGCATGTAGCGTCCGATCCGGAAAAGCACCCGCCCACACCGGACCTGATTCCGTCAGATACTGTTTTGCTTGAAAACGAGATAGATGCCATGGAGGCCTTATTGCCGCCGCTCAAGAATTTTATCCTGCCGGGCGGCCATCCCGCCGTTTCTGTGTGCCACGTATGCCGCACGGTGTGCCGACGCGCAGAACGCCTGGTGGTGGCACTCCACGATACCGACCCGGTCGACCCGCAGGTATTATCTTATCTCAACCGGCTCTCCGACTATTTTTTCGTGCTGGCGCGAAAACTCGCGCATGATCTGGGTGCGGAAGAGGTGATTTGGAAAGGGAGAGCGGTTTGAGGAGGGTGTATCACGCGTGATGAACCGGGTTATCCGGGAGCAAAACAGATATAGAAATCATGTGCGATGGATGGCACGCTGATGACACAGATGATGCAGACTAACGCAGATTAAATTTGTAGAGTCGATGGCACGCTGATGACGCAGATGATGCAGATTAACGCAGATAAAATATGTAGAGTCGATGGCACGCTGATGACACAGATGATGCTGATTAACGCAGATTAAAT
>CALMBD010000241.1 GCA_937861115.1 uncultured Bacteroidota bacterium
CAGACGGGTATTACACGTGCGACGATCAGACACCCGTCTGACGCGCAGCGTCTGCACGGAACGCACCCCGCTACAAGGATCGCACAAATCGAACCCGCTCTGCGCCTTCCAGCATTTCCATCGCAAAATCAGCCGAGGTAAACACATTAAATTCGGTAAATTCTGTAGCTGTTAACACCTGCTGTAGCGATTTCCTCAAGGACGAGGTCGTGGACGTTGCCATCGTTGCAAAATTCAGCACCCGCAGTGCTTTATTGTGCCAATGCTGCGCATCCACCAGTGTAAATGGCGGCGTACTGTCCGGCACATTGGCGCCGGTGGCTTTGCGCAACTGTTTGGAGTAGTTTACGCCATCAGAATCAAGCCCGAAATGCAGTACATCCGGTTTCTGGAAAAAGTCTACGGTATTTACATCGCCCTTGAAAATGCAGAGCAATACCTGATCGGATATGCGCTCCATACGGGCGACCGGCAAGGCTGTGTCTTCGTCCGGATTATCGGCATCACCGAATCGGCCGGCGTAACCCAGGATTTGCAGGCCGGGATAGCCTGAGACTAAATCTGATCTGAGCAGGAAGCCGCTCATGACGGGTACCGCCTCGGCAGCGAGGTCGTCCATCTTGTCCAGAGCAATATCAGCCGAAGTCGTACGACCGATGCTGCAGGCGCCGTCCTTCAGGCAGCGCACCCAGGTGGGGTCAATATGGAAAAACCGGATACTTTCGACCGGGAGCATATCCTCTTCCGGCACCAGATAATGGAAAGGAACCTGTTCCAACGTATGCCGGCGACGCAGCCATTCCTGTATCTTCGGTTTTACCTCGACGTCCAGACCGGCAGTATGCGTCGTGTTGCCCAACTTCAGATACTGCCGGGCATTTTGACTTGTTTGCTTGCCGGCCAGCGACATGCGTTTTTTCCAGTTGTAGAGTTGCAGTGAAAACTGCCGGTCCTCCAGCGCCATGAGCCGGCCAAGTTGCCAGGCTGTAGCGTAGCTGGTATCAAACATGCCGCTCGTGTTATCCATGACCAGCAAGGCATCGGCTGAAACAGCCGGCAATGTAAATCCCGGAATGGTTGTGCGCACAGAGAATGGCCCGCGGTACCACGATACCGCTTTTTTCCCGATGCGGAACTGGTGCGGAAAGGCCAGCATACCCTTTTCAAGCCGGTCCGTTACTTTCTTCCGGTTGGTATCGTTAGCCGCACTTGTAAAAATATCCCTGATCTCCGCAGCAGATAACACACGACGGAAAATTTGCACGTTTTTCAGGTTACCGGTAAGGAGGTTTGTGGTATCGGTCGTGTTTATCTTTCCGATCAGGTAAGGACTGTCTTTTGTGTAAATTCTGCCCGGAGCGGGTTCTGTATGAAAAAGTTGGCCATTCTTGTAGAAGCGGAACCCCCTACCCTCTTTTGTCCAGACCAACCGGGTAAAAACATTGTCCGGCAAAATATTCGGCACACTCCCGCTGTATTGCACGCCATCTTCGCCGGTTACCCGGTATTGAATGCCGTGAATACCCGGAACGTACCAAAGGCTTGGCTTGAATTTTCCAGCCTTCTCAAAACCCATAATCGACTGATTATCAGTAGTATTAGAGCCAGGGACTTTCAATTCCAGGGCGATTGAAAATACGTTTGGATCGGGGAAGGGATCGAGTTGCGGGTTGCTGTCCGCATCAATCGCCGTATCCGGAACCTCTACCTGGAGAGCGGAATTTCCGTCAAAAACCCTGGACTTGTCAGCCGCCAGACTGGCGCCGGTGGTAGCGACGGTAAAACCGTAAACTGAACGGTTTGCAATTGGATTCGACGCCAGGTCGAGGTCCAGTACCTGGTCGTTCAGGTAGGGCTTGCTCAGGATGGAAGGCGCCCGGTTGAGGTGCTCCAGCATCCCGTAGAGGTTGAATTTCTGGTCGATACAGGCAAATGACCAGGATTTCAGGCTGACCAGCCGAATAGTGCCGTCCGGTTGCGCCCCTATTCCATAGTTAAACTCGCCATTGTCCACAAAACGGTTTTCCAGCGAAACGAGGTGGACGGTGCTGATTGCGTTGGCCTTCGGCAGTCGGTTGCCGATGAGTACGGCTCGTTCAGGGCCGATGACGTTGACGCTTCCACGCACATTGTTACCTGTCTCCCGGCGGCTGTGTGCGGTGAATTCAAGGTCGGCGCGTGTAGGCATAATTTCTGCCAGCACATTCGGTTTTACGTCAATAACGGCAATGGGCTGATCGTCCGGACCATCACCCAATTCGTGAAAAGGGCCATTGTCCGCAGGTCCGGTGGATTGAGCTGTGCTCTTGAAGTTTAAGGACGTTTTGAATGCCCCCAGTGGAATGGTTTTGATCTCGGGATTTTCGACTTCATCAAACAGCAACAAGGCCAGCCAGATACCGGATCGTGCGCCGTCAACACTGCGCTCCCAGGGCAAGGTGCTTCGGTTCAAAATGATATGCGGAAAACTCTTCGAGTGCTCCCCCTGGCTGCCGGCGGGCGGATAAACGGAATGCACCGACCCGGGCTCCAGTACAAAGCGTTCACCGAATACGGAAAACTTCCTTACTGTCGGGGTAAATGCTTTATTTACACTCTTCCCCGGCACTTTCAGCGTCTGCTGTACCGTGATTTCGTAGTCTCCGGCATCCATGAGCGGCTCGTGAGACTGAAGCAGGTTGATATATTTTTTCGTTGCCATGTTCTGTTGATTGTCGTGGTTTCAAAGACGATTAATAACTACCCGCAACCGGGTTTTCGGAAAAAGCAAAGGCGCTTTCCCCGCCTGTTTCAAAATCTGCAGCAGGATCGTAGCCCAGTAAACCAAGCAATTGATCTCGGAGCGGTTTCGAGGCGGGTACGGTCACTGCAGAGACTGTCGGATTGGCCAGAACAGCCCCCACCCCTACCGCAAATGCGCCGGGAATAGTCAGTGTTTGAAATTCGAATTCATCCTGATCCAGGAATCCCATCTGGTCGGGATCTGCAGGCGGCTTGGCTTTGATCTTTACGCCTGATTGCAAACCTGTAAGGAGCAAGGGTTTATCGTCTTTGCCGGGTTTTAATTTATTGCCCCATAGCGCCGCCGGATATGATTTCGTGATGGCTTCGTATGTGAATTCCTGTGTAAATACATCACTGCCCTTTTTGATCGTGATGGTTTGTATAGTATCCAGATCGCTGTTCGCCACACCCACTGTGCCGATGCCAAAGGCCGTTTTAGCAACGGTCATGCTCGGCCCAGCCATCTTTTTGGTCGGAATGGGTGAGTCGGTGCTGAGCAGGAATTCTTTTGGATTAACGACCCAAATGGTCTCGCCTCCCTGTGTAACTTCTTTCAAGAGACCGGAAGTGACCGATGCCGTAGCCACATTTTTGGACGGCAAAAATGTTTTTTCAAATTCATCATAAGGAATGGGGTCGACCTTTTGCGATGCCCCGCTGCCGAAGTCCACGGTGAAATCCACAATGCCGAGATCGACATAGGCGGTGCCCGAAAATTCGGGGCCCCAGATGTGCAGGTCGGCGCCGATGTCGAAGGAAACTGTATGCTTTCCGAAGAACCAGAACGTGTACGATACGCCCAGGCTGAGATACATCCGGGCATCGTAGGAGAATGGTTTCCAGCCAATCAGGAAGTCGGCGCCAATGATGAACCAGGCCTTCAGCCCCCCGGACCTGAATGTCGCCTCCAACCGACCGCCGGCCATAACAAAGGCAGGCGTCAGGGCAAAATACATCTCGCCTTTTATATTGATCTCACTGGTAATATTCCAGTTCAGGCCCAGCCTCGGCACCACCGGGTAATGCGATGGTCGCTTGAATTGCGGGTGGTAACCGCCGATACTGACCACGAAATCGCCCTCGTAAGCGCTGCCTTTAAACCATGTGAAGAAGGCAAATCCCCCCGTCAGGGTACAATCTTTGGAGAGGATGTACGAGTTTTTGGTCAGCTGCGCCTGCACACCGATGAAGCCCTCGTCCGGAGCAAAGGTCGCCTTTATGGCTAGTTCTACCTGTGCCAGCGGTGTCTTTGGCGCAGCACCCGCGATGGGCGCAGGTACCACCAGTTTGGAGAGACCCAGCAGGTCGAGCCGGAATGAATCGCCGAAGGTGGCGATGATCAACAGGAAGGAATCAAGTTGCTTAAAGGTGGTAAAGCGCACCCCGATCGCCAGGAATATTTTGCCCGGGTTGATGGGGATGTAGTTTCCCGTGGCCATATCCGAAGCCACAGTGGCAAAGGATTGGTCTCCATTGCCTCCAACTGCGATGGCCACCAACGGGAAGGTATTGACATTTTCTATGGCCGGTACGCGTACGGAACGGTTGAAACCGAAACCCGCTGCCAGGCCCTCTACGAAGAAAAACGCCGGACCGCCGATGGGATATCCCAGGTAAGCATAGAGATAGAACGATGGCCCGTCTTTCGTCATCGCATACGCGCCAACTGCCTTGAGCGTGATCTGGGAGGTTTTGATCAAGGCGGCGCCGAAGTATTCATCAATAGCCGGATTGCGCAGGAAGAATCCGCTGATGGAGACGGGGCCCGAAGCGTACTCCAGTCCGAAACCCCGAAGCCCGAACTCCGGCGCGAATTCGCTGAGGGGCGATCCCAACGTCATTTCCTCGAGCAACAGGGTGAGCGGACCGACGGCCACCGAGGCATCCAGCCCGAGAATGAGTTTGGAGTTTTTCATATTGACCCCTACCCTATCAATGCTCAGCGGCCCCATCCGTTTGTTTACCGAAAACCACTTTCCTTCTGCAGGCGGTTTTGCCGGAGCAGGCGCCGGAGCGCCGGGGCTTGCCGGTGGCGCCTGTTCCGCCACGGGTAGCGACATGTATTGTTTCAATTGGCCGAAGGCCATCTTCAACGCCAGGCTGACACCACCCGTCACATCAATTTCAGGCAATTTTGGCCTGGTGTCGGGTATGCTGAGGTTTAATTTTCTGATATCCGTCAAACTCAGGCCGGCCGTAGCATAGGTGAACATCACGGAATCCACACCAATGGTTTGCCCGTTGAGCATCGGCCCGACGAGCGGCAGATCGGAAAAGGTCATGTCGGCGCCTACAGACACACCGAATAACACCGTGCCTTTGGCATTCGGCGTGTTTGATTTAGTGTAGGAAACGAAGGCCTCCTGAAGGGATACATTGACGGAAGGGATAACACCGTTTGGGTCGTCCACAAAATGCTTCAACAGATCACTCAGGCTCAACTCCCCTACCCCGCCGGGTTTCAGGCCGGCAAAGAAACTTTTTTCGGTGGCATCCTGGCTGAACGTCACGTCAAACTCAAGATCACCTGCCATAACGAGCCCTTCGAATGCTTTCGCCCAGGTGGCGCCGTTTTTCGTCATGCGAAGCAGCACGGAAATCGTTACATCCCTTGCGTCCGTTTCCAGCAAGACCGCGAAGCCGAAGGACAATTCTTTGCCCGACTCATAGGTAGCCGTCAGATTGGAAATGGAAGCGCCGTCGATACTTGCCGGTACATTGATGCTGCCAAACTTCGCCAGACTGCTGATCAGCGTACCGATGGGAATATTACTTCCCTCGGGTCCGGATGTTGTAAATAAAAGTACTGACCCGGTCGTCGTGGATGACAGCAACTGTGCTTTCAGGTCCAGATCAATCCCCGCTGCTGTCAAGGTGCCAAAAAATGCAGCATTCGTAGAGGCTGGTCCACCCGGCGCAGCGGCAGCGGTATGTTCTATATCAAGTCCCAGATTTTTCAAGCCAAAATCTGAAATTATCATCAGCCCTTCCTGGCTGCCTGCCTGGAACGTGACATGTTTTGTTTTCAGTGTTACCGTGAAGGCCGCTGTATCGACGGTAAAATTTGGCACGCCGGCCGTGGAAAAGCCTCCCAGGAACTTTTGAGCAATTTCAGAAAGCCGCAGGCTTGAACCCTGCGCCAACATTCCGGTTATGGTCCACTCCTCGTCGTCGGCCGATTTGTTTAGCGAAAAATCGAATTGCGAGGTCCCTACCACCAGCGAACTTTGGGCAGTCCCGAATATTTTCCGGTTCGCACTGACCAGCAGGTTCTCGAAGTTGAAGTTCAGGTGGTTGCCGGTAGTGGAAAGGAAGCCCGGGGCCAATTCCCAATCGCCGCTTAGTTCCAGGTCGAAGCGCAGGTTTTTAATAGTCTTGTCCTGTGGGTTGGCTTTCTTTGCGGGATCGAATTCCAGCGCCAGCGAATTAAGTGTAACGCCCGGAATATCAATTATTTGCGATGGAATGCCACTGACCACTGCCGCATCCAGCACGGTATTCAACAGCTCGCCCAGTGTAGGCAGCACGACTGTTTTATCTACCTCGATCTGAAGGGTCCAAAAGTCGGCGTTGGCATTGGCGGTTTGTAACTGAAGCGGGATATGCGTTGTGCCTAAATGCAGACTTCCCCATGCCATTGCTTCCGCCGAGCGCGTTGTCCCGGGTGCCGGCACGGCGTTTTCGACGTCCATTTTGAACCGCAGGCCGCCGATCTGAACCCCGGGCGCCAGTTGCCAATTGCCTGAAGGGTCTCCATTGAAAAGGTACTGCAGGTCCAGGCCAATGTGGGATACCGCACTGTTTGACGGGTTAAAATCCGCGCGCAACTCGTTAAATGCAATGCCCTGTATGGCGTCAACCAGCGACGCGGGCAATAAAGTTGCCAGATTGCCGCCCTCGGTAAGGCTTGCGATTGCCGCCATGCCCGGAAGCTGGACCGGCGCTTTGTCGGCGCCGACCAGGTGTATGCCATAAGTGGTGCCTGCTTTTTTAAGACCCATCACGACATCCTGTGCCGGGCTGGTAAGATCGAGGGCAGGCAGGAACCCGTATTTCACCGTTACCCCTTTTGGGAAAACGATGTGCGCG
>CALMBD010000242.1 GCA_937861115.1 uncultured Bacteroidota bacterium
CGGTTGTGGCATTTTATTCGGACGATGCGCGCAGCATGCCTAACAATGCACCAACGTTTGTAGGCAAAGCAGCTATTCAAAAAGACATTGAGTCTTCCCTTGCAAAGAGAAAAGAAGGCTCCACCGTCTCCTATGAAACACTGGAGGTGTTCGGCAACGAAAATTTAGTAACAGAAACCGGAAAAATAACGGCCAAAGATGTCACCGGAACGGTGACTTATACCGGGAAGTACATGGCAATCTGGGAAAAACGCGATGGCAAATGGCTGACCATTCGGGACATGAACAATGATGATGTAAAAGAGAAGTAATGCAGGCAAAAATATAGGTTTCAAGTGTTGTATTCGCCGGGCGATTTCAACATCCCCGGCGGATACTTATCAATAATAAGTGCCGATCAAAATACTAAAGCAATAAATACTGGACCTGTCGAAGCACTCTACATCAACCGCCGCCAAAGCCAACGGCATGTGAGACCTTGCCACTCAGGCAGGGTAATGTGGGAATGTTGTAATTCAATCTAATTATTGTGTAAGGCTTTAGACAACAATATGCCTCAACTTTGTGTGATCGTGTTATGTCCAAGGCATCAACACCTTCCACTTCGGAAGAAAAACCATAGCAATGAAATAGCATCCAATAATATTTACGGTAACAAAAAAACAAACAAAAAATGAGAATACTTAAAAATCTACTATTTCTGACTTTAGCGGTGCTGATAAGCTCTTGTGTTTCAAGCAAAAAATTCCCAACCTCCAGCGTTGTTCCGGCTGCAAATATTACAGCCAAAAAAAGAGTCGATAACCAAAAAAACTTCTCCCTGGAAATTACCTCACAAAACCTGGCTAGTCCGGACAGGCTGAACCCTCCCGGCAGCAATTACTCCGTTTGGATTGTCAGCAAAGAACATGGCACAAAAAACGTAGGACAATTAATTGTTGAGAATGGAAAAGAAAACAAGTTTAAGACAGTGACACCATTTGATTTTGATGAAATATTTATCACTGTGGAAAACCAGGGCGACTTACAGTACCCTCGGGGAGTTGAAATTGCGAGAACCAGATTATAAGGCAAATTTAGTGGCAGTATTCGGGTAATCCGGTGAAAATTCAATACCGGATAAAATGAGGTTCGCTGCTTGAAAGTCAGAGATGGATTTCTGAACACGCTTTTAGTGATACAAATCAAATAAGATGGTTACGGTAAACAAACTCGGTATTCTGCTCCAAAAAACTACTAACAGATTTGAAAGCGAAGGTGTATTGAACCCTGCTGTAATAAAAGCAGGGAATACCATTCATTTGTTTTACAGAGCAGTAACCAAAGATAATTACTCTACAATAGGATATTGTAAACTTTCTGCACCGATGGTGGTACAAAGCCGCAATGACACTCCCCTTCTTTTCCCGCAATCGCCTTATGAGTTTCAAGGATTAGAAGACCCGCGAATTGTAAAAATTGAAGATACCTACTACCTCACTTATACTGCTTTTAATGGTACAAATGCCCTGGGCGCTCTGGCCATTTCCAAAGATTTGGTACATTGGGAAAAGAAAGGAATCATTGTGCCCAGAATAACGTACGAAGAGTTTAAACACTTTGCCGAATCAAAAGGAACTATACACGATAAATATGTAAGATTCAATAATTACCCAAAGAGCCGTGACAAGCAAGATCAAAAAAGTTTTTTATGGGATAAAAACCTGATTTTTTTCCCCCGAAAAATAGATAATAAATTTTACTTTATGCATCGCATAAAACCAGATATTCAACTCGTGGAAAAAGTTGAAAAACTGGAAGACCTGACCACCGATTTCTGGCAAAATTACTTTTCCCGTTTTGATGAAAATATTGTCTTATCACCAAAACATCACCACGAGGTAAGTTATATTGGCGGTGGTTGCCCGCCCATTGAGACCACTGATGGATGGCTGATTATTTATCACGGAGTACATGATACGGTCAAAGGCTATGTGTATTCAGCTTGTGCTGCCTTACTCGATTTAAAAAATCCGCAAAAAGAGCTTGCACGGCTGCCTTATCCATTATTCTTCCCTGAAAAAGAATGGGAGATCGAAGGTGAGGTAAACAATGTGTGCTTCCCTACGGGTGCAGTTTTGGACGATGATACACTCTATATTTATTATGGTGCAGCAGATAGAAGAATTGCCGTGGCCACGGTTAGTTTAAAAGAACTTCTGGCCGAATTGACTTTGAACAAAATTTGAAAAAACATATTAATGGCAACAGAGGCTATACCATATTGCCCAGCAACTGAATTAAAAAATCGGGAAACTACAACAGCTCTTTTGTCTGTTAACCCTAATGGATTGGTTCAATCACAAAACAATATTCCTGAAATACTTTTCATTACTTCCTTTCCGCCAAGAGAGTGTGGCATAGCCACGTATTCACAGGATTTAGTAGATGCCTTAAATAATCAATTTGAAAACTCCTTTACATGTTCTGTTTGTGCGCTGGAATCGGAAACAGAGCAACACCTTTACAGCACGCATCCCAAATACATCCTAAACACTGATGAACGCAACGCTTTTGCCAAAATTGCATTTAAAATAAATGGAGACGAGAACATCAAACTTGTTGTCATGCAGCATGAGTTTGGTTTTTTTGCTGAAAAAGAAAAGGAATTCAAGTATCTTTTTAATAGTATCTCCAAACCCATTGTATTTGTTTTTCACACCGTATTGCCCAAGCCAAACGCTGAATTGAGGGCGAAAGTGCAGGATATGGCAGCTACTGCTGCTTCGATAATAGTCATGACCACGAATGCTGCAACAATTTTAATAACAGACTATAATGTTTCTGCCTATAAAATAACTGTAATCCCACACGGTACGCATTTGGTATCGCCATTAGATCGAAAGAAAGTAAAAAAACACTATCAGTTATCTGACAGAAAAGTGCTTTCCACCTTTGGGTTACTGGGTTCAAGCAAGAGCATTGAAACCACATTGGAAGCCCTTCCATCGGTAATTAAAACGCATCCGGATGTATTGTTTTTAGTATTGGGTAAAACACACCCGTCTATTGTTAAACAAGAAGGCGAACAATACAGAAAAATGCTGGAAGAAAAGGTAGCAGAACTAGGTATTGAGAAGCATGTAAGATTTGTGAACGAGTATCTACAGCTGCCAATACTTTTGGAATATCTTCAGATCTCGGATATTTATCTGTTTACATCCAAAGATCCTGTTCAAGCCGTAAGTGGAACATTTTCGTATGCCGTCAGTTCTGGCTGTCCTGTTATTTCCACCCCCATTCCGCATGCCAAAGAAGTACTGAGTGATAACAATGGAATAATCATTGATTTTGAAAATGCCGCACAACTATCCAAAGCCATTGTTTCATTGCTTGACAATGAAAAACTTAGGATTGAAATTTCGTCAATCAGTTTTCACAAAATGGCTTCTACCGTCTGGCAAAATTCCGCCATTGCCCATGCATTGCTTTTTGAAAAATTAACGGAAAATGCATTTCAATTAAACTATAAAGTCCCCGATATTAATTTTAATCATATAAAAAAGATGACCACCAATTTTGGCATGATACAGTTTGCCAAAATTTCCACTCCAGATATACACTCGGGCTACACTTTAGACGATAATGCAAGGGCTTTGATCGCTATTTGTCAGCATTATGAATTGTTTCAAGACGACAATGACCTGGCGCTGATAAGTACCTATATACAATTCATAAAACATTGTTTACAACCCAATGGTCTGTTTTTAAATTATGTAAACGAACAAAGAGCCTTCACTCAACAAAACTTTTCGGAGAACCTGGATGACAGTAACGGCAGGGCCATTTGGGCACTGGGATATGTAATTTCCCTGAAAAAAATATTGCCCGGGAACTACTCTGCTGAGGCTGAAAAAATAGTACAAAAAGCATTGCCGCATTTAGATAACGTTCATTCAACCAGGGCTATGGCTTTTATCATTAAGGGGTTGCACTATCAAAATAAAACAGAAAATTTTTCCTTACTTCAAAGGCTCGCCAATCGAATGGTGCAAATGTACAAGCACGAAAGGACGAACAAGTGGCATTGGTTTGAAAACTATTTAACTTACGGCAATAGCCTGTTGCCCGAAGCGATGCTTTGTGCATATCTCAGCACAAACAAGGTCGATTATAAAGACACTGCAAAAGAAAGCTTCGAGTTTTTGCTATCAAAAATATTGGTAGATGGAAAGATTAAAGTAATATCAAATAAAGGCTGGCATGTAAAGGATAAAACTACTGAAAAGGTAGTGGGGGGAGAGCAGCCAATAGATGTGTCTTATACCATTATGACATTAGCAAAATTCTATTTTGTACTCAACAAGAAGGAATATAAACAGAAAGCAAAATCTGCCCTGAATTGGTTTTTAGGTGACAATCATTTGCATCAAATCGTGTATAATCCATGCACAGGCGGCTGCTATGATGGCGTGGAGGAGCAAAATATTAACCTGAATCAAGGAGCAGAATCAACGCTTAGTTACCTGATGGCAAGACTGACACTGGAAAAGTTAGTTATGTTCGATAAGAGCCTTAAATTTTATAAATGTTGGGCATCACAACCTCAAAGCCCGCCATCCGGAAGCCTGGCGATAATGTAATTGCACCCACGGCAGGTTCTTGTGGAGTAACCAAAGATCGGATGAAAACCAAGGCAGGAGGAGCTGTCCGTTAAGAGGGTTCGTCTGCATAAAGCAATAAGCCGGCAGTTCAGGTAAATCACATACTAAAGCAATCAAAAAATGAAATCAGAAGCAGAATGGAGCCAGGATATCATCAATATAACCATGATAATAAACGATGAATACCCTGAATTATCCAAATACCTAAAGGAAATGCCCTCAAATATTTCAAAAGAAGATGAAGAGGGCATAAATATTAAAAACCTGGAGGAATACTATAATTCTCTGGCCGAGGTAATAAAAGATTATTCCAAAACACATACAGGTAAAAATGCAAAAAGCGACACGAAGAAGCCTGAATTTCCAGGTTATCCGCTCTATCCGCCTGTGGAAGATATTTATAACAACGGGAAGATAGAAATGGAGATAAATCCAAATGATCTTTCAAAAAACAAAGCGCTCAACGAAGAAGAAGGGGCAATGAATGAAAAGGATTTCAAGGATGATATGTCCGGCAATGATTTGGATGTTCCAGGATCAGAGTTAGACGATCAGCAGGAAAGTGTGGGCAGCGAGGATGAAGAAAATAATTATTATAGTTTGGGAGGAGATGGACATACTGATCTGGAGGAAGATCACGGCTAATAAAATTCCCTGGAGCGCGTTCGGGAATTTATTGCTGGCCCCCAAGCGGCAAATTTTGTTTTATTCATCATTCAACTATTCACCGGAATTCACGGTAAAAATGACAGTTGAAAACTTAAAAGAATCTATTGATGGCGAGAGTTATGAGTTTAATACGATGTATCCGGGATTTATTAAAAACGCCAATGCTACGGGAAATTATATGGCTCAAATAAGTTTGACTTATGCATATAAGGAAATACCTATGCAACTACAGCACCCAGTCGTTGTGAAATGTCTATGACAGATTTAAAACTGTTTATTAAGGTGACGAGTTTGTAAAATTCTAGCATGAGTCATCCCGAATTTATTCCCCGCAGATCGCCGCAGAAAAACGCGCAGAAATGCGCAGAATATTGTTGAATCTGAATTTATTTCATGGCCGGATTACGCACAAAAACAGTTGCCCTCATCGTGGCGCATCCCGATGATGAAACGTTATGGGCCGGCGGTACTATACTGAGCAATCCCGCTTGGCGCTGTTTTGTTGTTTGCCTTTGCCGGGGAAGTGATAAAGAACGGGCTTCACGGTTTTATCAGGCCTTGACCATGCTTCATGCGGCAGGCGCCATGGGCGACCTCGACGATGGCCCCGAGCAAACGCCCTTGAATGAATATATTGTTCAGCAGGTTATATTGGACCTGTTGCCGTCGAAGCCGTTCGATCTGATCATTTCGCACGACCCAGGTGGGGAATACACCAGACACCGCCGACATGAGGAAACAGGTAAAGCCGTTATTCAACTCTGGCATAATGGCAAAATAGGCACCAACGAACTTTGGACCTTTGCTTATGAAGATAACAATCGGCAACATTATCCCAAACCTGTCGAAAAGGCCACGTTTTACCATATCCTTAAAAAACGGATATGGCGTATAAAATACCGGTTAATTACGAATACATACGGATTCATGAAAAGCAGTTGGGAAGCCCAAACCACCCCAAGATCAGAAGCGTTTTGGCAATTCTCCAATTCGGCAGATGCTATAAAATGGTTGGATAAATACACTGCCGAAACATTGTGTCGATTAACCGAAAGCAAGAAAAAATCAATCCAATGAAAGTACTGGTTTTGTTCGATTACCCGCCCTCGCCCGGAGGGCTTGCCACGCAGGGAAACCTTTTATACAGGGGGCTTTTAGAAATGGGTGTCGACGCCCACGCCGTTCATTTCGAGTCGGCACAGGAGAAAGAATGGTATTATCGCTGGTTTGAGCCGGATGTGGTTGTTGGCGTAGGCTATTGGGGACACACGCCTCAATTGATACTCCATCCGCAAAGGTATGGGGTGCAGCCGGTCCCCTGGCTAGTCGCCGACGGGTATATCGCCAACTATCAGGAGGTGTTAAACGCCCTTCCGCTGATTTTGGTCACCTCGAACTGGGTAAAGGAAATGTATGTACGCGACGGGATCGACGCTGATAAAATTCAGGTATTGCCGGTAGGATGTGATACGGATGCGTTTATCCCGTACAGTAAAGACGACCCGAAAATATTGGCCGTGCGCGAAGCGCTTGGAATTTCCCCCGATCAGCTGATGATTCTTACCATTGGCGGCGATGCAGCATCCAAAGGCGCACAGGAGGTCATGCAGGCACTCGCCATCATTGATGCGAAAGCGCCTGACTGGAAATACATCTGCAAAGTATGGCCGCAGCCGCGCACCAAATTGCAAAACCTGGTCGATCTGGAAATGGCGACGCAGTTGGGTATCGACAAAAATGTAACGTACGCCACCAATACCATTTCACGAAATTTCGTACCATACCTAATTGGCGCCTGCGATATATACGCGGCGCCCTCCCGGCTCGAAGGCTTTGGAATGCCACAAGTGGAAGCAGGTGCCTGCGGGAAGCCGGTTATTGGTATCGAGGCGATGGGGATGCTCGATACGCTGGTCCAGGGTGAAACGGCTTTCCTGGCCAATGTAGCGCAAAAAATCGTGGTGAACCAGGTAACGCTTGGTGAAGAATCGGGCTTTAAAGATAACCACAATGTTGTGTTCAAGGTGCCTCGAACGGTGGATTACAGGGCCAATGTGCAGGATATTGCCAGATATTTGATGCTCCTGATGACCGACGCCGCTTTGCGGACTAAAATGGGCCAGGCGGCCCGGGCACGCGTCGTTTCACATTTTGACTACCGCGTGGTGGCAAAACAGTTTGTCCAACTCATCAACGACAAGTTGGGAATAACGTAAATTCAATATGAATACCACACAAACAGATAACGAACAGGCCATAAAAGCAGCCAAAAAGGCAGCCCTTGAAGTGCTGCTGCACAATGCCGATGGCCCTTACGATGCACTTCCGCGGACAGCCGGCTGGGGCTATCCGGAGCCGTATACCCGGGATCTGATGTTTTCCATTCTGGGCATCGCTGCCACCGGCAATGTGAAGCTCCTGGAGAGCATTCGGCGCGTATTGGAAACGTTGGCAAAAAACCAGTCGGAACACGGCCACATCTCTTCGCTGGTGCACGACAAAGAGGACCGCGGCTCAAGCGACACAACGCCGTTGTTTTTAATGGGGGCCGGCATTTTCAGAAAAATAAGCGGCGAATCCGATTTTTTAAAGGTTGCCGTCGAGAAAGCCCTGAACTGGATGATCTATCAAAGCCCTTCGGACCGGTACCTGGTCGCGCAGCAACCCACCAGCGATTGGCGTGATGAACAGTGGGTGCTCGGATATGGCTTGTACGTAAACTCCCTCGTATATTGCTACCTCCAAATTCTGGGTCAGCCCGAAAGAGCAGCCAAGGTGCGGCACGAGATGAGCAGGTTTACCATTACAGGCGGCACCATACACCACCATGTACACGAAGGCCTCGTAGTAAAACACAAGCCGTATTATGCCTTTTGGTCCTATAAAATATTTAGTAGCGAGCGGTTCGACCTCCTCGGAAACAGCCTGGCTATCCTCTCCGGAATAGCCTCGCCTGCGCGGGCCGGCGAAATGATTTCCTGGATCGAAGCGGAGTGCGCCGGCATGCGAAAACGGGGAGAACTAGCCGTCGATCTTCCCCCTAACTTTTTCCCGATGATTAAACCGGAAGATCCCGACTGGCATGCCCGGTATGAAGCTTACAACAAGCCCGGGGATTATCACAACGGAGGAATCTGGCCTTTTATATGCGGGTTTTATGTGGCGGCGCTGGTAGCCGCCAAACGGTATACGCTCGCCAAGGAAAAACTCCTGGCGCTTACCCGGATGGTAAAAACGCAGCATGCCGGAGGCCTCGAATTTGGATTTAACGAATGGATCAAAGCCCAGGATGCCAAGCCGATGGGACAGGACTGGCAAACTTGGAGCGCGGCACTTTATCTGTATGCCGCTCAATGCGTTGAAGAAAAAAGTACGCCGTTCTTTGATGAAATGAGACAATAAAAACAGGATAAATTCCCGAAGGCGGCCTAAAACCGGTATCCGAGGGAAAGACCGAAACCCGTATTTTTTACGGTCGACCTATCATCCGTAATACGCCTGTCTTCCGGGTTGATGTTAAGCAATCCCAATTGGGAGTTTAATTGAAAAAACAACCCGCCGGCCCACTCATATCCGACAAATATATTGCCGCCGGCGTCAAAGGGTTTAAAATAGACTACCGTAAAAGGATCAGTTACCTCCACCACCTTTTGAAATTTGACATCAGTCTTCAGGTTTATACCGCCGCCCTCGGTATTCACCTTGCCGCCAACGCCATAGGCAAGATATGGGCCGAGCCCGATCATAAAATATCCGTTGCCCAGAACAGCCTTGTACACGAAATTCAAGGGCAACTCAAGGTAGGTAAGATGGTACTTGCTGCTTATCTCCCCAACATCACTTTTAGCACCTTTCACAGTAAGCAATAAACCGGGTTGAAAATAGAACTCAGGCGCGATGGGTATCTGGGCATTGATACCTACATGATAACCGGGAATCAGCTTGTTTTCAAGTTTGCCGCCGTTTGTATTTTTTCCGTTTAGGTTCTGAAGGTTCACACCCCCCAGAACGGCAAATGAAACTCCGGCATTATCTGTATTTTGCGCATATGCAAGAGGCACAGAAAGCATGAGCGTTAATATAAAAGAAAATAGTTTAGTATACATGCTGATGGTTTTTAATGCTGATCGTAAATTTATTTACCGGCTGCTTTTTCAGCATCGGCCTTCATTTTGTCATTTGCAGTAATCAAAAATTCGGCCCTGCGATTTTGCGTGCGGCCATCTGCAGACTCATTGTTGTATTTTGGTATATCTTCTCCAAACCCTTTAGTCGTAATCCGGCTACTATTTACCCCTTCACTGGTCAGATAACCCGATACAGCCTTGGCCCGGCGTACAGATAATGATTGGTTATACGACTGTCTCCCTTTACTGTCCGTATGCCCCTGTACTTCAATATTTGTATCCGGAAATTCATTGAGGACCGTAACCAGTTTATTCAGGCTGCCTTTGGCATCTCCCGTCAGGTTTGACTTGTCAAATGCAAATAGCACGTCACTATTAAATTCCACAACGATGCCTTCGCCGACCCGCTCGACCTTTGCGTCAGGAACGGTATTTTTTATCTTTTCTGCCTGCTTGTCCATCTGATGGCCAATAACAGCACCAGCAGTACCTCCTACTGCGGCTCCGATGATGGCCCCCATTGCCGTATTGCCGGAAGCCTTGCCAATCACAGCACCTATTGCACCTCCACCCACAACCCCGACGGCTGCACCTTTCTGGGTTTTATTTAATGATGCGCAGTTGGGAAACATAAAGAAAACTGCAATTAAAGCCAAACTCATTCTTATATTGTTCATTTCTATAAGTTGTTTAAATACTGCCAAAAGACAGGTTGTATATTGTTAAATATTGCACCTGCAAAGGTGTGCCGGTCAGACAGACAATCCGTTACATATCTCTGAGATAAAATTACATAATTCACAGATATGAAATATGTGAATTATGTAAACGCATAATGACGTAATATCCGGAAATCTGATGTGGCGCTGAGCAGCTGTGAATGATGTAACTATTTACCGGATTTGTATAACACTTCCCTTCTGTACTGTGCGCAGCTTTGCATTGTGAAAATTCATTCACAACTTAAAATAGATAATATGAATACGACAGAATTAAAAGGAAACTGGAATGAGCAGAAAGGCAAACTCAAGCAAAAATTTGCCGCTTTGACGGACGACGACCTTATGTTCGAAGAAGGCAAGAAAGAGGAAATGTTGGGGCGGATTCAAATCAAGCTCGGCAAAACAAAAGAAGAACTGCACTCGATAATCTCGGCACTTTAATCACTTGACTTTTGTATATGATACCGTTTGGCAACTACGTTGCTGAACGGTACTTTTTATGCTTGTGTAATCTACGTATTCCCTCCCGTCAGCAACAATACCAGTGCCACATAACGGCCTCCAAACCGGCAATTCACCCGGTGTATTGGTATTGGAAGTATGCTCTACGACC